>NZ_JBIVCD010000026.1:0-40208 GCF_044746425.1 Pseudomonas sp. NPDC086112
AGCATGTGGTCACCGCGAACAAGGCACTGATTGCCGTTCACGGTAATGAAATTTTTGCCAAGGCTCGCGAGAAGGGCGTGATCGTGGCGTTCGAAGCGGCCGTGGCCGGCGGCATTCCCGTGATCAAAGCGATCCGCGAAGGTTTGTCCGCCAACCGCATCAACTGGGTGGCCGGGATCATCAACGGCACTGGCAACTTCATTCTCACCGAAATGCGTGAAAAGGGTCGCACCTTCGAAGACGTACTCGCTGAGGCGCAAGCCCTGGGTTACGCCGAAGCCGATCCGACCTTCGACGTCGAAGGCATCGATGCAGCCCACAAGCTGACGATCCTGGCGTCCATTGCATTCGGTATCCCGCTGCAATTCGACAAGGCTTACACCGAAGGCATCACCAAGCTGACCACCGCTGACGTGAACTACGCCGAAGCGCTGGGCTATCGCATCAAGCACCTGGGCGTGGCGCGCAGCACCGCGGCCGGTATCGAGTTGCGTGTGCACCCGACGCTGATCCCGGCCGATCGCTTGCTCGCCAACGTCAACGGCGTGATGAACGCGGTGATGGTCAACGGCGATGCTGCCGGTTCGACCCTGTTCTACGGCGCCGGCGCCGGCATGGAGCCGACGGCTTCGTCGGTGATCGCCGACCTGGTGGACGTGGTTCGCGCCATGACTTCCGATCCGGAAAACCGCGTGCCGCACCTGGCTTTCCAGCCGGATTCGCTGTCGGCCCATCCGATCCTGCCGATCGAAGCCTGCGAAAGCGCTTACTACCTGCGCATTCAGGCCAAGGACCATCCGGGCGTGTTGGCTCAGGTGGCGAGCATCCTGTCGGAGCGCGGCATCAACATCGAATCGATCATGCAGAAAGAAGTCGAAGAGCATGACGGTCTGGTGCCAATGATCCTGCTGACGCACCGTGTGCTGGAACAGCACATGAACGACGCGATCACCGCCCTGGAGGCCTTGGAAGGCGTGGTCGGCCCGGTCGTACGAATCCGCGTCGAGCACCTGAACTAAGCCGTTATCGTTCACCGGGCCCGCACGCGAGCCCGGCATTGCGAACACTGTCTATTGGAGCCAGTCATGCGTTATATCAGTACCCGCGGCCAGGCACCGGCCCTGAATTTTGAAGACGTCCTGCTGGCAGGTTTGGCCACGGACGGCGGCCTGTATGTGCCGGAAAACCTGCCACGTTTCACCCAGGAAGAGATCGCTTCCTGGGCCGGCCTGCCGTATCACGAGCTGGCCTTCCGGGTAATGCGCCCGTTCGTGACCGGCAGCATTCCCGATGCCGATTTCAAAAAGATTCTTGAAGAAACGTATGGCGTGTTTTCCCACAACGCCGTTGCGCCACTGCGTCAGCTCAATGGCAACGAATGGGTACTGGAGCTGTTCCACGGCCCGACCCTGGCATTCAAGGACTTCGCCCTGCAACTGCTGGGTCGTCTGCTCGACTATGTGCTGGAAAAGCGCGGTGAGCGCGTGGTGATTGTTGGCGCCACCTCCGGTGACACCGGTTCGGCCGCCATCGAAGGCTGCAAGCACTGCGAAAACGTCGACATCTTCATCCTGCACCCGCACAACCGTGTGTCCGAAGTGCAGCGTCGCCAGATGACCACCATCTTCGGCGAAAACATCCATAACATTGCCATCGAAGGCAACTTCGATGACTGCCAGGAAATGGTCAAGGCCAGCTTCGCCGACCAGAGCTTCCTCAAGGGCACGCGCCTGGTGGCGGTGAACTCGATCAACTGGGCGCGGATCATGGCCCAGATCGTTTACTACTTCCACGCAGCCCTGCAGCTGGGTGGCCCGGCGCGTTCGGTGTCGTTCTCGGTGCCAACCGGCAACTTCGGCGATATCTTCGCCGGTTACCTGGCGCGCAACATGGGCCTGCCAATCAACCAGTTGATCGTCGCCACCAACCGCAACGACATCCTGCACCGCTTCATGAGCGGCAATCAGTACGTCAAGGAAACCCTGCACGCCACACTGTCGCCCTCCATGGACATCATGGTCTCGTCGAACTTCGAACGCCTGCTGTTCGACCTGCACGGTCGCAACGGCGCGGCAATAGCCGGCTTGATGGACACCTTCAAGCAGGGCGGCGGTTTCAGCGTCGAAGAGGAGCGCTGGACCGAGGCACGCAAACTGTTCGATTCGCTGGCCGTGGACGACGCCCAAACGTGCGAAACCATTGCCGAAGTCTTTGAGCAAACCGGCGAGCTGCTGGACCCGCACACTGCCATCGGCGTGAAGGCCGCGCGCGAATGCCGTCGCAGCCTGGATATCCCGATGGTGATCCTCGGTACAGCCCATCCGGTCAAATTCCCGGACGCAGTGGAAAAAGCCGGTGTAGGAAAAGCACTCGAACTACCTGCACATCTTTCTGATTTGTTTGAGCGAGATGAGCGTTGCACCGTGTTGCCGAACGACCTGAAAGCCGTACAGGCCTTTGTCAGTCAGCATGGCAACCGCGGCAAGCCGCTGTAACCGGTAAAAGCTGTCACATTTTGAAGCCCGTCTCCTGACGGGCTTTCTCATTTCTGCATGCCACACTTGCCGGGTTTCGTAAAAGAAGAGCCGCCCATGAAGGACGGGCGAGACGATTACCAAGGAAGTGGCAATGCTGTTTTTCAGAGGGTTTAGACCAGCCGTGTGCTGGATGTTTTTGCTGGGCACCCTGGGCTTCGGGCCGTGGGTAAAGGCAGCGCAATTGGTGGCACATGATTCCAGGGCGTCAACCGCCGTCGCACGCATTGAGCTGGATGCTCAGGAGCTGCAATGGATTCGTGATCATCCCGAGGTCGTTGTCGCGTCGGCGCAGTACCCGCTGTACCTGTTCAAGGATGATTATGGTCACTGGAGCGGTTTGAACAACGATGTGCTCGACCGAATCAGCGCCATGACAGGGCTGCGGTTCGTCCATGAAGAGTCGTTTTCTACCGATCAACTGCTGGAACAACTGGAAAACGGCGCGGCGGACATGAGCACGACGTTGGCAATAAATGACGAGCGCAAGGTGTTCCTGGATTTCAGCCATGCATTCGGCGGGGCGGGTTGGGTACTCGTGGGACTGGCCGACACACCAGCGTTACAGTCCCTGGAACAACTTTCCAGAAGAGTCCTGGTATTGCCGGCCCGGCACGCCTTGGAGGGTGTGATTCGTCGTGATTACCCGGCGATTGAGCTGCGCCTGGTCAAAACCTACGCTGAAGCCTTGGCGCTGGTGGAAAGTGGCGAGGCCTACGCCACCATAGAAAATGAAATCGGTGCGCAGCTTTATCCCTCGGACCGGCTCAAGGTAGGGCCTGCGGTGGAGGGCAAGTGGGAGGCTGATCACTTGGCGGTCCGCAAAGGACAGCCGCACCTATTGAGCATCCTCAACAAGGCGCTCGAAGCATTCCCGCCTGCAGAGCTACGCGCCATACGGCTGAAATGGCTGAATGGAATTGCACCGGTACATGCGCCCTCGGCCTGGCAGCGGATAACCCAGTGGGGCTGCTGGAGCCTGTTCATCGTTAGCCTGTTCGGCCTGCTTTCATTGCTGTGGAACCGTCGGCTCGCCGCCCTGATCGAGCAACGTCGGGATGCCGAGAAAGACCTTAATGACCAGCTCGCATTTCAGCATGCGTTGATAGACGCCATGCCCGATCCGATGTTCGTGCGTGATCTGGAGGGGCGTTTGATCATGTGCAATAAAAGTTATGAGGAGAACTTGTCGACCCGTTTCGACCAGGTACAGGGTCGACAACTGATCGAAGTCGATGTCTTGCCCAAAGAGACCGCCGAGCAGCTGCACACCGAGTTCATGGCTCAGCTCGGTACTCGCAAGACTCGCTTCAGTGAACGTCAGTTGGTGTTCAAGGATGGCGTCAGGGATATCTACCAGTGGACGGTGCCGTTCTACAGTGCCAATGGTCAATTGCGAGGATTGCTGGGCGGATGGAGCGATATCGGCAAGCGTACAAGGCAGGCATGAATCGGCAATACCTGTCAGTCAGGCGCAATCCCTGTGGGAGCGGGCTTGCTCGCGAAGAAGGAGTGTCAGTCGACATTAATATGGCCTGGCACACCGCCTTCGCGAGCAAGCCCGCTCCCACAGGTTCTGCACCTGGCATTAAGCGTGAATCAGCTGTTTTTTTACTGTCATCTTGACCGTGCATGCTCTAGTTACCAGAGGCGCCGGTGCGCCTGCCGTTGGAATCCAGAACTTTCTTCTCGGGCCTGTGGTCATTTACTGTGGACAACCCCAGGCACTTTGTTTTCGGACTATTGAGTGGTGATCGAGATGGAAAGTATCAGTCTATTGCTCGGTGAGGCTCTGAGCCCGTATCTGGTCAAGTTGACCCCATCGGGTGCCCATGGCGAATGCCTGGTGACACTGAAGAGTGCGAGCGGTGCTATCGTGGTCGAACGGGCGTTCAATCAGGCCCAGTTAACCGATAAACGTCTGCTGACGGATGTCGTCGACGGGCTGCACCGCGACGTGCTGATCGCTGAAGGACGTCTGGAGCCCTGTGTCATCGCGGCGTTGCGCAATGCTGCTCAGGACAAGATCCTGGCCAGCCGAAATTGAATTGTTTTTTGTGGGAACCTTCCTGCGCCAAGGTCAGTCAGACCATGTAACAGCAGGATCAAGCATTGTGCTCCGGTGCTTGTAGCTTGTTGCTACTGGTCTTTATGTAGGCCACGTTTAACCCCGAGTCGTCTCCCCACTTCTCGGGGTTTCTTTTTGTCTGCGATTTGTCACTGCGCGGCCTGACGCTCGAAAAAAGCCCTGGTTTCTTCCAGGTAGTCCTTGCGTCTTTGCGGATCGAGCCAGTCGGCGTACAGCGGGTCCAGGCGCTCGCGGGGCAGGGCGCGCAATAGCTGATTGATTTCACTGATTGCCTGTCGCCCCTGGGGCGTATTCGAGCAACCGATGTACCCGGACAAGTATTTGCCCGTGCCTTTGACCGGATAAAACTCTAACTGATCATCGGCAATATGTTCCTGACGAGCCTGATAGCGGATTTCCGGCCAGTAACCCAAGACCACTTGCAAGCGACCCAGGCGCTGCATCTGCAACAGATTGCCGAGGGCGTCGTTGCCGTAGTGAGCCGTCAGCACGCCGGGCGGCGCTTGTTGCAGCAACGTGTCGAGGAACTGACCGTAACGGCGCTCGGCCACTACACCGACTTTCTCTCGTCCGCTGGCCAACAGTGCTGCCAGATCGACTTCATCGCCAAAGAGAAAAGGCTCCAGTGCCGACCGATCTTCACGTCGGATCACCAGCCCATTGCTGACTGCCCGGAAGACCGGTATGGAAAACGCAATCCAGTGTTCGCGCTCCTCGCTCCAGATCAGCGAGGGGTCGCAGGTGAAAGATTTCTCATGGAGCATTTGCATGCCACGGGCGCGATTGACCCGCATCAGGGTGTGTTCGTACTGTGGCATCCCGGCGATCAACAGCGGCATCAGTTGATCGATAACGCCTTGGCCTTTTTTCGGGCCTTCGAAGACCGTCAGTGGCGGCAGGTCTCGCAGCAGCCAGAACAAATGTTCCTTAGGTTGCGCCAGGGCCGGGGATATCAGCCCCGCCAACAGCCCGAGCAGCACCAGCACACGCCCGATGCCGGCGTAATCGATTGGGGATGAAAGCAGGCGCTTCAGCTTAGATGGCCCCGTCTTCACGCAACCGTGTGATCTGTGCCGAGTCGTAGCCAAGGTCGTGGAGCACCTGCGCATTGTGCTCCCCCAGCTGCGGCCCGACCCATTCGGAGCTGCCGGGTGTCTCAGAGAGTTTTGGCACAATGCCGGGCATCTTGAAGTCCTTGCCGTCGGGCAGCTTGGCTTGCAGGAACATTTCCCGGGCCAGGTACTGCGGATCACTGAACATGTCTTCGGCACTGAAGATCCGGCTTGCAGGAACGTCGGCCTGGTTCAGTTGCTCGATCACCGCGTCCAGCGGCAGAGAGTTGACCCAGCGATCGATCACCCCGTAAATCTCGTCGCGACGGCTGTCACGTCCGTCGTTGCTGGCCAGCACAGGGTCGTTGGCCAGGTCTTCGCGGCCGATGATCAGCATGAAACGCTTGAAGATCGCATCGCCGTTGGCGCCGATCTGTACGTGTTTGCCATCAGCGCTGGTATGGATCGAGGAGGGCGTGATGCCCGGCATGATGTTGCCGGTGCGTTCGCGGATGAAGCCGAACACGTCGAACTCCGGGACCATGCTTTCCATCATGGCGAAGATCGCTTCGTACAACGCCACGTCCACCACTTGCCCCAAGCCGCCGTTGACCTCGCGATGCCGCAAGGCCATCAGTGCGCCGATCACGCCCCAGAGCGCGGCTATCGAATCACCGATGGAAATCCCGGTGCGCACCGGCGGCCGGTCCTCGAACCCGGTGATGTAGCGCAGGCCGCCCATGGACTCACCGACCGCGCCGAAGCCTGGCTGATCTTTCATCGGCCCGGTCTGGCCAAAGCCCGAAAGCCGCACCATCACCAGTTTCGGGTTCAGTGCATGCAAGACGTCCCAGCCCAGGCCAAGCTTTTCCAGCACGCCGGGGCGAAAATTCTCGATCAGGATGTCTGCTTCGCTGAGCAGTTGTTTGAGAATCGCCAGGCCATCCGGGTGTTTCAGGTTCAGGGTCAAAGACTTCTTGTTACGCGCCTGAACGAACCACCACAGCGAAGTGCCTTCATACAACTTGCGCCATTTGCGCAACGGATCACCGCCATCCGGGGACTCGATCTTGATCACTTCGGCGCCGAACTCGCCGCAAATACGCGAGGCAAACGGCCCGGCAATCAACGTACCCAATTCGATGACTTTCAGACCGCAGAGCGGTTTGTTGGAGAACGGCATACTGAATCCTGTAGGACAAAGGCTGAGCGAATGCAGAGTTTTAACATAGGCCGACGCCCATCGCCCAAAGTTGATGCCTTCAATTCGTTGATTGCCGGTTGCATCGGTTAGACTTGCCGCCTTTCCTCGTATCAAGAAGCCCGTTCATGGCCCAGCCGTCCACGACCTACAAGTTTGAACTGAACCTCACCGACCTCGACCGCAGCGTCTACGAGAGCGTGAAGCAGACCATCGCCCGTCACCCTTCGGAAACCGAAGAGCGCATGACCGTGCGGCTGCTGGCCTACGCCTTCTGGTACAACGAGCAGTTGTCCTTCGGTCGCGGTCTGTCAGACGTGGATGAGCCAGCGCTGTGGGAAAAGAGCCTGGATGATCGTGTCCTGCACTGGATTGAAGTCGGCCAGCCAGACGCCGATCGCCTGACCTGGTGCTCGCGCCGCACCGAGCGCACCAGCCTGCTGGCTTACGGCAGCCTGCGTGTCTGGGAAACCAAAGTGATCCCGGCGATCAAAAACCTGAAAAACGTTCACATCGCCGCTGTGCCTCAGGAAGTGCTGGAAACCCTGGCCAAGGACATGCCGCGCGTTATCAAGTGGGATGTGATGATCAGCGAAGGAACGATTTTCGTCACCGACGACCGTGGTCAGCACGAAGTCCAGTTGCAATGGCTGAGCGGTGAACGCGGCTGATTATTCGCCGCTGAACCGCGTTACCCGGTTTTATCCTACGTATTCAAGAGAAGCACCTGTCACCCCATGCGCATCGAACCTCGCCTGTTGCCCGACACCCTGCCATTCCTCGGTGATATTCCACCGCTGCTGACCCGCCTTTACGCGGCGCGTGGCGTGCAGTCCGAGGCTGAACTGGACAAGAGCCTGGCGCGGCTGATTCCGTATCAGCAGCTCAAAGGTATCGAGGCGGCGGTGGATTTGCTGGTCACGGCGCTGGAGCAACGTCAGCGGATACTGATCGTCGGCGACTTCGACGCCGACGGTGCGACGGCCAGTACCGTGGGCATGCTGGGGTTGCGTCTGTTGGGCGCGGCGCATGTCGACTATCTGGTGCCGAACCGATTCGAATATGGCTATGGCCTGACGCCGGAAATCGTCGAGGTGGCGCTGACCCGCGAGCCGCACCTGCTGATCACCGTGGACAACGGTATCTCCAGCGTCGAAGGCGTGGCAGCGGCGAAAAAGGCCGGGCTCAAGGTGCTGGTCACCGATCACCACTTGCCCGGCGATGAACTGCCGTTGGCCGATGCCATCGTCAATCCGAACCAGCCGGGTTGCGAGTTTCCGAGCAAAGCCCTGGCCGGCGTCGGGGTGATCTTCTATGTACTGATGGCCCTGCGCGCGCGCTTGCGCAGCCTGGGTTGGTACGAGAGCACGCCGCAGCCGAACATTGGCGAACTGCTGGACCTGGTGGCACTGGGCAGCGTTGCCGACGTGGTGCCGCTGGATGCCAACAACCGGATTCTGGTGCATCAGGGGCTGGAGCGGATTCGCGCCGGGCGTGCGCGGCCGGGAATCAAGGCGATCCTTGAAGTGGCCAAGCGTGACCATTCGCGCATCACCTCCACCGACCTGGGCTTCATCCTCGGCCCGCGTCTGAACGCGGCAGGGCGTCTGGATGACATGAGCTTGGGCATCGAATGCCTGCTCACCGAAGACACGGGTGCTGCCCGTGAAATGGCCGCTCAACTGGACGGCATGAACCAGGACCGCAAATCCATCGAGCAGGGCATGCAGCGTGAGGCGCTGGCACAGCTCAAGGATCTGCCGGTGGAATCGATGCCGTTCGGCCTGTGCCTGTTCGATCCCGAGTGGCACCAGGGCGTCATCGGAATCCTCGCCTCGCGTATGAAAGAGCGCTATTTCCGCCCGACCATTGCCTTTGCCGATGCCGGCGATGGCCTGCTCAAGGGCTCGGGGCGTTCGGTTCAGGGCTTTCATATTCGCGACGCCTTGAGCGTGGTCGCGGCGCAACATCCGAACCTGATCAGCAAATACGGCGGCCACGCCATGGCGGCAGGCCTGACGTTGCCGGAAGCGAATTTTCCGTTATTTGCCGAGGCCTTTGACGCTGAAGTGCGTAGGCAACTGCGTGAAGAAGACCTGACCGGGCGCCTGCTGTCGGATGGCACCTTGGCGGTCGAAGAGTTTCACCTGGAACTGGCCCGCGCCCTGCGCCACGCCGGGCCTTGGGGGCAACACTTCCCGGAGCCACTGTTTCATGGGGTGTTCCAGTTGGTCGAGCAACGCGTCGTGGGTGAGCGGCACCTCAAAGTGGTGCTGAAAAGTGAATGCGGTTCGGTGAAGCTTGACGGCATTGCCTTCGGTATCGACCGTGATATCTGGCCAAATCCGACCATCAAATGGGTGGAATTGGCCTACAAACTCGACCTCAACGAGTTTCGCGGTAACGAGACCGTGCAGCTGATGATTGCCCACATCGAACCGCGTTAAGGCCTTCGCGGGCAAGCCTCGCTCCTACAGATCACCGAAATCTGTAGGAGCGAGGCTTGCCCGCGATAGCAATTTCCCTCACACCGAATCTCTCTAAACCCTCCCTGATCCCCCGATGTCGACTAGTCTCTAAGCACTGCTTGATTATCCTTGTGACGTCTTGTCGAATTTTTTGCCCGCGGGGGCGGGTGCTGCACCCTTTTTCCTGTCACTCGTCGACTATTCAAACAGAACCCTGGAGCCTGCCCACTGATTCGAGAGGTGCCCCATGAGTCTGCTGCTTGAACCCTATACCCTTCGTCAATTGACCCTGCTTAACCGCATCGCGGTGTCACCGATGTGCCAATACTCCAGCGTCGATGGGCTGGCCAATGACTGGCATCTGGTCCACCTCGGCAGCCGTGCTATCGGCGGCGCTGGTCTGGTATTCACCGAAGCCACGGCGGTCACCGCTGATGGGCGGATTACCGCCCAGGACCTCGGTCTCTGGAATGATCAACAGATCGAATCCTTGCAACGTATTACGCGCTTTATCGCTGCCCAGGGTGCCGTTGCCGGCATCCAGTTGGCGCACGCCGGACGCAAGGCCAGTACGCATCGGCCGTGGCTCGGCAAGCATGGCAGCGTCAAGCCGGAAGACGGCGGCTGGACTCCGGTCGGCCCTTCGCCGATCGCTTTCGACCCTCAGCACACACCACCCAAGCAACTCGATGAGGGCGAGATCGCTGACGTCATTCAGGCCTTCGTCGATTCGGCCAAACGGGCGCTGACCGCCGGTTTCAAAGTGGTCGAAGTACACGCCGCCCACGGTTACCTGTTGCACCAATTTCTTTCGCCCCTGAGCAATCAGCGGCGCGATCAGTACGGCGGTTCGTTCGAGAATCGGATTCGGCTGGTGCTGCAAGTCACCGAAGCGGTGCGTGCAGTGTGGCCTGAAGAGTTACCGGTGTTTGTGCGGGTGTCGGCCACCGACTGGGTGGAGGACGGCTGGAACCCCGATGAAACCGTGGAGCTGGCGCGACGCCTCAAAGATCTGGGCGTGGACCTGATCGACGTCTCATCGGGCGGTACGGCGGTAAACGCCGAGATTCCTACAGGCCCAGGTTATCAGACCCGTTTCGCCGAGCGCGTACGCAAGGAGTCAGGCATTGCCACTGGCACTGTAGGAATGATCACCGAACCGGCCCAGGCCGAGCACATTCTGCGTACCTGTCAGGCCGACATCATCTTCCTCGCCCGGGAGTTGTTGCGTGATCCGTATTGGCCGCTGCATGCCGATGATGATCTGGGCGGGCACAAAGCTGTCTGGCCGGCGCAATACCAGCGGGCCACCCATCGCGACCAGCCGATTCATGAATCGGATTTGCGTGACTAGAAGGCCGCTGTAAAAACCAAAAAGCCCCGGTCGTGTTGACCGGGGCTTTTTGATTTCTGGTGTCGGGATATTGGTCGGCTGTTCGGCCGTCTTCGCGAGCAAGCCCGCTCCCACAGTGGATCTTTGTCGTACACAAAATATGTGTCTCATGGAGATCCAATGTGGGAGCGGGCTTGCTCGCGAAGGGGCCATTTCAACCCCCGGCTAACTCTCAGGTGTATTTACGCTTATCCGGCGCTGGCGGGAAATACTGGTACAACCAGGTTTCACTCAACGTCCGGTCATTGGTGCGAATGAACAACCGCAGCTCCACCGGGGCCACGCTGTCATTGGTCGGGTACCAGTCGAAGGTAATGCGGTAGCCCTTGATGTCATCGAGCACCAACACGTTGAAGTCCTTCACTTGGCCATTCGAGCAGGTCACCACCGGCTCGATCCCCGCGCCTTCAGGCAAGCGGTCCAGACCGCCGCCGGTGAAGTCCACGGCAAAGCGTCGTGCCCAGACCTCTGGGTAATGCTCGCCCGGCGCCCAGCCTTCAATGAAACCGCCCATGCCCGAACGGGTCGCGTGGACCCGTGCCAGCGGTGTGCTCACCGGTGGCAGAGCGCTCCAATAGAGCTTGTAGCCATAGTTGAGGGAGTCCCCGGCCGCGACCGGTTTTTTCGGCGTCCAGAATGCAACGATGTTATCCAGGGTTTCGCCGGTTGTAGGAATTTCCAGCAAATCGATAGAGCCTTCGCCCCAAGCGGTTGTAGGTTCTACCCACAGACTCGGGCGCTTGCTGTACCAGTCGACGGTGTCTTGATAATTGGCGAACTCGTGATCGGTCTGCACCAGGCCGAAACCTTTCGGGTCGGTGTCGGCAAAGGCATTGAATTGCAGGGTGGCCGGGTTGTTCAGCGGGCGGCAGATCCATTCGCCGTTACCGCGCCACATCGCCAGGCGATCAGAGTCGTGGATTTGCGGGTGAATGGTGTCGCACATGCGCCGTTCGTGAGTGCCGCAGCTGAACATGCTGGTCATCGGTGCGATGCCCAGTTGCTCGATGGCGGTGCGGGCATTGACGTGGGCGTCGACTTCCATCACCACACGCTCGGCCTGGCAATCGATGTCAAAACGGTAGGCGCCAGTGGCGCTCGGCGAATCGAGCAGGGCGTAAACCACGAAACGGGTGCTGTCCTTGTCTGGTGTCTCGAACCAGAACTTGGTGAAGTCCGGAAACTCTTCACGCTTCTTGGCGTACGTATCGATCGCCAGGCCGCGGGCCGACAAACCGTACTGGCCGGTGGCATCCACCGCGCGGAAATAGCTGGCGCCGAGGAACGACAACACGTCGTGCTTATCCAGCTCCGGAGCCTTGAACAGCTTGAACCCGGAGAAACCCAGATCGGCCTTGAGCTGTTTAGTGTCAACGGTGGTTTTTTCATAGTTGAACAGCGACGGGCGGAAATGCACCTCGCGCGCCAGTCGAGTCTTGGGATCGACGCTGTACATGCGCACCGGTTGCTTGAAACCCATGCCGACGTGGAAAAACTGCACGTCCAGTTGACCTTTCAAGTCCTTCCACAGCGAGTGATTGCCGTCGTAGCGGATCGCGTTGAAGTTCTGCGGTGTCATGGTCGCCAGCGTCGGCGGCAGCACCTGTTTGGTGTCCTGATAAGGCTTGCCGGCGAGCTGTTTGGCCTGGCTCTTCAGCGCTTCGAAGCCGAACGCCACAGCGTCGCCATCAGCCGTGCTGCTGCCAGCCCAGGCGTGTGCGGCCAATAGGCCGGTGGCTGAGAGACCAGTGTAAGCCGCGATGGCCATGGAGGCTTTGAGCAAATTCCTGCGGTGCATAAGTACAACCTGTCGTGAACAATCCCGCGCCGTTCCTGGCACGTGCTGGATCAGAAATAACGGTTCGGACATGCCTTCGGCCAAACGCAACGGACTTTAGAGCAGATGCCAATAAGCTTAAACCGTTCAGTTGCAGAGCAAAAATGTTTGATGGCACAGCGACAGCGCGGCAATGAAACAAGACATGTCAGGTAACGTTTCTCACAGCGCTTTCTGATTTATAGGGCATATCTGCTTTTTTCGACTAATTACTCTAAAAACCGCTTTTCAGCGCCGATTTAATTTCTATTCTATGGGCATGACCGGTTTCGGCCCTTCAGGCCGGTGGGGTTCAGCGCGTACAAGACGGCCGCTGAAAGTGATAGGGCGATGCGGTTTTGCAGTTTTCTCTGACGTATAGAAGGACATCGTCCATGTCGAAAGTACAAGGCATCACTGAAATATTAGGAATCTTTCCCTGGCTGACCACCGGTCGGCGAAGGCGTCGGCTCAGTTCGGAGGAGTTGAAGTTGGTGGAGCGGTATCGCGAGCTGTCGGAGAGCGACCGGATTGCGATGCGGTATCTGGTGGATGCGATGCGCAGTGTTTCGCGGTTTTAACGGTAGGAGATTGAGTGATGTTGGAAAACCAAAGGGGCGGACTGTAAAAGTCCGTCCCTTTGTGCATCAGTTCAACGGCTACAAATCGTGAATGGCCGCTGTGCTTGCATCAGGTCAGGCATGTCCCGCCACTTGATCCAGGCCTGATGCTGCCAATGCAGCAGCGGCACAGAAACCCCAGCCCATTGCAACGAACTCAGGCTGGGAATGTTATCCACAGATGTCGCTTTCGAATCACGCAGCATTGGGATGACCTCATTGCTCAGCCACTGGCGCAGGTTTCGGTTTTCCGGGACGAAATGGTGAACGAGCAGGGCATACATCCCTGATTCGCTGACCATCAGTGATTCGGTCGTTTTGCCGTTCTTCAGCAGCCAGACATATTGGCGTTGATCAGGATCGAGCTTCAGGGTGAGCCGTTGGTCCATCGGTCGACCCATCAGGCGACCGAGGTCCTGGACGCAGAACCAGGCTTGGTTGTCCTGCATGAAGGCGTGGAGGAAGCGATTGTGGCGGGTGAAGACAGTAGGAGTGTAATGAGGATGGATTTCAGAGGGATTTAGCGTGTGCTCAAGCATTTTTCGACTCCATGTTGAAAAGGAAGCCGCCACTAATCCTTCGACAGATTGGGGTGGCGGACCGCGCGGCGTTCGAAGTCGGAACATTCTCGATCAACATGTAAGCCGAGAGGCCCGCGCCACACGGCCCACCATAAAGCGAAGCTGAAAGGCAAAATTGCCCCAGTTCATATGGGGGCGCGGATGCGCCATGTTGATGATGTTCCGGCTTCGACCCCGGGTCGCTGATTTGGCAGCGACGGGATGAAGCCTATCGTTCAGGCGCACGCGGCGCCAAGTCTACTCTGGCGATGCTTGTTGTAGGAATTGTTGTATTTGCCGGAAGGCTCCATCTGTAGGAATTTCCTGTTTTTGCACGAGGTGCAGAGAGACAGCGCCAAATGAATGGTTTTTCCTATATTTATTCTGCTTTCCGGAATTAAGTGCAGGATTTCTACATGTTGATCGAATTTTCGGTTTCCAATTATCGCTCCTTCCGTGATACGCAAACCCTGTCCATGGTGGCGACCCCACGCCTGAGTAAAAAGCGCAATGTATTCAAACCTTCCGTAAGTGGCGAAAAACTACCGGACTTGTTGAAGGTAGCGGCGATTTACGGGCCTAACGCGTCCGGTAAATCTTCTCTTATCCAGGCGATGGGGATCATGGGGCGCTTGCTCGCAACGACCCCGTCCTCAAATGATGAACCGCTGCCGGTTTCACCGTTTCGTTTTGACTCGCAGCTCAAGGACGAACCCAGTTTTTTTGAATACAACTTCATTCAAAACGGGCTCCGATATCGGTTTGTTCTGCGCATTACTTCGCAACGGATAATCAAGGAACAACTGGTCTCCTATCCCAAAGGGAAAGAAACACTGCTGTATGAACGTTGTTTTGGTGATGAGGGAGAGCAGTATGTTTTTGGTTCAAGTCTTGAGGGGGGGAAGGATGTCCACAATGCCTGGCGGCGCCTGACGAGCCCTAAGGTGTTGTTTATTTCGCAGGCCGTTGCGAACAGCAGCGAAGAGTTGACTCAGTTGCGAGCGCCGTTTACCTGGTTTCAAACCGGACTTCTTGTCATTGAGCAGAACAATATGATGGGGCTGTCTGCCGCCTCCATCAGGTTTTTACAGGTTGCCTCGGACTACACAGTCGATTTGAAGGAGTTCCTAAGGGCAGTGGATATTCCGGTGTCTGCTATTCAACTCAATACCGAGGATGCAGATGCTGTTCCGATCAAGAAGAAGCTCACGCTTAAAGAATTCTTCGCAGCGGCGCAAAAAGACAAAGTGACCCTGACACATACAAGTCTTTTGGGAACAGCAGAGTTTGATTTTTCAGAGGAGTCCGGAGGCACAAAAAACCTGATTGGCTTTTGGTTGCCCTGGTTCATGATCAATCGCGTAGATGGAAGCGGGATACTGTCTGTCGATGAGTTGGACAGCAGCCTCCATCCAGAAATAGTCGCTGATCTGATCGGGAAACATCTCGATAGCGGATTGGATACTCAGCTGATCTTTACGACACACGACACTCATCTGATGAATGCAAAAATTCTGCGGCGTGATCAGTTCTGGATCACTGAGCGCGATGCCAATGGTGCAACCAGTGTTTTTTCCGTTCACGATTTTGAAGGACGAGAGGGGGAGGATGTTGAGAAACGCTACTTTGAAGGCCGTTACCGCGGTTTGCCTCTGATTAGGCAGGGGTGACCAATGGTGCACTCGATAAAATCATTTGATCGGAAGAAATCAAGATTCAAGCCTCAGCCCCAAGTGCTGGTTCTCTGTGAAGATAGCAAGTCAGGAAAACGGTATCTGGAGGAGGCTGCGTTGCATTTTCGCGCCAAAGCTCAGGTAGAAATTGCCCACTGCGGCGTCACGCACCCGAGCGGAATAGTAGAAAGAGCCATTGCCCGTCAGAAACGTTTCGACAAAGTGTTTTGTGCATTGGATCGCGATACGCACCAATGTTTTGAGAGAGCGATAGATCTGGCGAGACCTCATCCGAAAATCAAAGTCATAGCATCGTTTCCCTGTTTTGAGTTTTGGCTTCTTTTGCACTTCGGTTTTAATCGAAAGCCATTTAGAGCTGTTGGGAAAAACTCTCCGGGCGACTTGGTAGCCAAGAGCCTCAGAGAAAAACCGAACATGGATACGTACCAAAAGGGCAAAGGCATCAACTATTTTGCTCAGCTATTGGGTGAGCCTTTTCAGAAAGCCAGAGCTTTGGCACCCAAGATTCTCGAAGACGTCGCCATCAGCGGCGAACCCAATCCGAGTACCGAAATCCATCTGCTGATGGATGAATTCGAAATCCTCTCCAAGCCTCAGCCGATCTAGCACCATCAACCCTGCCAAGAGATGTGGCCAGCATTGATGGTGTTAAATGGGTTCATTTTTTTTGGCTTTTGGTGTGGGACTTGGCGGTGCGCGTTGCCGGGGTCTTCCTTTATTGTGCGGTGAGGCCATTCGCGAGCAAGCCCGCTCTCACAGAGATTGCGCAAATCCTGTAGGAGCGAGGCTTGCCCGCGAAGCTTTTAATGCTTGAACATCACATGCCGCACAACGGTGTAGTCCTCCAGCCCATACATCGACATGTCCTTCCCGTAACCGGACAGTTTCTGACCTCCATGCGGCATTTCGCTGACCAGCATGAAGTGGGTGTTCACCCAGGTGCAGCCGTACTGCAGGCGTGCAGACAGGCGATGGGCGCGGCCGACGTCCGTGGTCCAGACCGATGACGCCAGGCCGTAGTCTGAATCGTTGGCCCAGGCCAGCGCCTGCGCTTCATCGGTGAACCTGGTGACCGACACTACCGGTCCGAACACTTCGCGGCGCACGATCTCGTCGTCCTGTTGCACGTCGGCCAGCACCGTTGGCTCAAAGAAGAAGCCATTGCCTTCCACCGCTTTGCCACCCGTGATCAAACGGATGTGTGGTTGCGCCATCGCACGTTCGACCAACGCGGTCACGCGGTCGCGATGTTGGGCGCTGATCAACGGGCCAAGCTCCGTCGAGGGATCGTCCTGCAAGCCGTACTTGATACTGCTGACGGCCGCACCGAGTTTCTCGACGAACTGGTCGTAGATGCCTGCTTGCGCGTAAATGCGGCAGGCTGCGGTGCAATCCTGGCCAGCGTTGTAGAAACCGAAGGTGCGAATGCCTTCCACGGCGGCGTCGATGTCCGCATCGTCGAAGATGATCACCGGCGCCTTGCCGCCCAGTTCCATATGCAGGCGTTTGACGTTGCCGGCGGTGCTGGAAATGATGTTCGAGCCAGTGGCGATGGAGCCGGTCAGCGACACCATGCGCACTTTCGGATGATTGACCAGTGCGGTACCGACCGTAGGACCACGACCGAACACCAGGTTAAGCACGCCCGCCGGGAAGATGTCC
Organism: Pseudomonas sp. NPDC086112; assembly: GCF_044746425.1. Lineage (NCBI taxonomy): Bacteria > Pseudomonadati > Pseudomonadota > Gammaproteobacteria > Pseudomonadales > Pseudomonadaceae > Pseudomonas > Pseudomonas sp. NPDC086112. Next base: position 17,090 of record NZ_JBIVCD010000026.1, read on the forward strand.
GACGCCAGTTCTGCCAGGCGCAGGGCGGTCAGCGGGGTTTGCTCCGACGGTTTGAGCACCACGGTATTACCGGCGGCCAGGGCCGGGGCGATTTTCCAGGCGAGCATCATTAGCGGGTAGTTCCACGGCGCGATGGAGGCAATCACGCCCACCGGGTCGCGGCGGATCATTGAGGTGTGGCCGGGCAGGTATTCCCCTCCCAGCGCGCCGCTCATGCAACGGTTGGCGCCGGCGAAAAAACGGAACACGTCGGCAATCGCCGGAATCTCGTCGTTCAGCGCGGCGCTGTAGGGTTTGCCGCAATTGTCCGACTCCAGTTTGGCCAGCTCTTCGCCATGGGCTTCGATGATGTCGGCGAGTTTGAGCAGCAGCAACGAACGTTCTTTCGGCGTGGTTTGCGACCAGGCCTGGAAGGCGTTATCGGCGGCCCGCACGGCGGCGTCGACCTGGGCTTCGCTGGCTTCATTGATTTCTACCAGCACACGGCCCAGAGCCGGATTGAACACGGCTAGGGCGGGGCCGTCGCCATTGACGAGTTGGCCGTTGATCAAGAGTTTGGTTTGCATGGCTATGTCCTCATCGAAGCTGTTGTATTTCTGTCGGAACCGAACTCCCGTAGGAGCGAGGCTTGCCCGCGAAGGCGATTTTACATTCAACATTAATGTCGACTGACACACCGCCTTCGCGGGCAAGCCTCGCTCCTACAGGATCTGGTTCCCACACCGGAAATGCGTTGTCCGTTATTTCCCGCCACTGCCCGCAACGCTTTCGCCGCCACGGGTCAGGTAATAGGCGCCGAGGATCGGCAGCATGGTCACCATCATCACCAGCATCGCGACGACGTTGGTGACCGGCACGTCCCGTGGGCGGCTGAGCTGGTTGAGCAGCCACAGCGGCAAGGTGCGTTCATGGCCGGCGGTGAAGGTGGTGACGATGATTTCGTCGAACGACAGCGCAAACGCCAGCATGCCACCGGCCAGCATCGCCGAGCCGAGGTTCGGCAGGACGATGTAGCGGAAGGTCTGCCAGCCGTCGGCGCCGAGGTCCATCGAGGCCTCAATCAAACTGTATGAAGTGCGGCGCAAGCGGGCGATGACGTTGTTGTAGACGATCACCACGCAGAAGGTCGCGTGGCCGACGATGATGGTGAACATCCCCGGTTCGATCCCTAGCGTTTTGAACGTCGCCAGCAGCGCGATCCCGGTGATGATCCCGGGCAGGGCAATCGGCAGGATCAGCATCAGCGAGATGCCTTGCTTGCCGAAGAAGTCCCGCCGGTACAACGCCGCCGACGCGAGGGTGCCGAGGATCAGCGCAATCAATGTGGCGACGGCCGCGATTTGTAACGACAGCTTGATCGCTTCCAGCACGTCGGGCCGGGAGAACGCCACGCCGATCCACTTCAGGGTGAAGCCCTTGGGCGGAAAGCTGAACGCAGCGTCTTCGGTGTTGAAGGCGTAGAGGAAGATGATCAGGATCGGGAAGTGCAAGAACACCAACCCGCCCCAGGCAGCGATGCGCAGGCCCAGGGATGCCCGGTCTTGAGATGAAGTATCAGAGCGCATCGAAAGCCCCCAGACGTTTGACGATGGACAGGTAAATGGCGATCAGCACGATCGGCACCAGCGTGAAGGCCGCCGCCATCGGCATATTGCCGATCGCTCCTTGCTGGGCGTAGACCATGCTGCCGATGAAGTAGCCCGGCGGGCCCACCAGTTGCGGCACGATGAAATCGCCCAGGGTCAGCGAAAAGGTGAAGATCGAACCGGCGGCGATGCCCGGAATCGACAGCGGCAGAATCACTTGCATGAAGGTCTGACGCGGTTTGGCACCGAGGTCGGCCGAAGCTTGTAAAAGCGACGGCGGCAGGCGTTCCAGTGAGGCCTGGATCGGCAGGATCATGAACGGCAGCCAGATGTAGACGAACACCATGAATCGCCCCAGATGCGAGGTCGACAAGGTGCTGCCGCCGACACCCGGAATCCCGAGCACGAACTGCAACACCGGTTCCAGCCCCAGGTGCTGAACGAACCACTGGGCCACGCCGCCCTTGGCCAGCAGCAAAGTCCAGGCATAGGCCTTGACGATGTAACTGGCCCACATTGGCATCATCACCGCGATGTAGAAAAACGCCTTGGTCTTGCCGGTGGTGTAGCGCGCCATGTAGTAGGCGATCGGGAACGCCACGACCGCACTGGCGATCGACACGACGACGGCCATGCTCAGGGTGCGCAGGATGATGTCGAAGTTCGACGGCTGGAACAGTGCGGTGAAATTCGCCAGGGTCAGGTCGGGGGTGACCGTCATGGTGAAGTCATCGAAGGTGTAGAAGCCTTGCCACAACAACGTCAACAGCGAACCGAGGTAGATCGCACCGAACCACAGCAGCGGCGGCACCAGCAGCAGCGACAGATACAGGTTCGGCCGCCGGTACAGCACGTTCGAAAACCGGCGCAACGGCGAGCCGCTGGCAGGGGTTTGAGGAGCGGCCACGCTGTTCATCTCACACCCCGCCCACAATATTGTCGTGCAGCGGGATCATCGCCTCGCGCGCCCAACGAGCGCTGATGCGTTGCCCGGTCTGGTGTTGCGTGCTGACATCCAGCCACTGAACGTTGGCCTGGCTGATGTTCAACGTCTGGCCGTTTTCCAGTTTCAGTTCATAGCGGGTGGCGCTGCCTTGGTACTGGATGTCGTGCAGCAGGCCACTGACTTCGATTTCATGGCTGGCCAGCGGGCCTTCGGCGAAACGCACGTGTTCCGGGCGGATCGAAAACGGCTGTGGATTGCCGCTCAACTGCCGGGCCAGATCGCCGCGAATCACGTTGGACGTGCCGACGAATTCGGCGACGAACGTGGTTGCCGGTTTCATGTACAGGTTGCGCGGTGTGTCGACCTGTTCGATGCGGCCCTTGTTGAACACCGCCACGCGGTCGGACATCGACAGCGCTTCGGTCTGGTCGTGGGTAACGAAGATGAAGGTGATGCCGAGCTGGCGTTGCAGCTTCTTCAGCTCGCCTTGCATTTGCTCGCGCAGCTTCAGATCGAGGGCACCCAAGGGTTCGTCGAGCAACAACACACGCGGGCGATTGACCAACGCGCGGGCCAGGGCCACACGCTGGCGCTGGCCGCCAGAGAGTTGCACCGGTTTGCGCTCGCCGTAGCCGCCGAGGGCGACCATATCAAGGGCTTCTTCGGCGCGTTTTTGGCGTTCGGACTTGCCGACACCTTTGACTTTCAAACCGTAGGCGACGTTGTCGAGTACGTTCATGTGCGGGAACAGCGCGTAGTCCTGGAACACAGTATTCACGTCACGCTGATACGGCGGTAACCCCGCAGCTTCGGCGCCGTGAATACAGATGGAACCCGCGCTCGGTTGTTCGAACCCGGCGATCAGGCGCAGGCAGGTGGTTTTGCCCGAGCCGGAGGGGCCCAGCATGGAAAAGAACTCGCCGTCCTGGATATCGATGGAAACCCGGTCAACGGCCTTCACCTCGCCGAACTGCCGGGAAACGTTGGTGAACTGGACTGCAAGCGTCATGGTGCGTTGCTCCGAAAAGGCGAGGATCATCACAGTGGCCTTGCCTGGACTTCTGAAAAATCTGAATCGTGATCGATGGGCTTTTGTGGCGAGGGAGCTTGCTCCCGCTGGAGTGCATGGCACTCCCAAACTGGTTTTGGGGCGGCTTCGCCACCCAGCGGGAGCAAGCTCCCTCGCCACAAGGGTTCCTCGCTAAATGTGTTACCGAGGCTTAACGACCACCCATGATCGCGATGTAGTCCTGGGTCCAGCGGCTATAAGGCACAAACTTGCCGCCTTCAGCCTGCGGGGTTTTCCAGAAGGCGATCTTGTCGAACTGGTCGAAACCGTTGGTCTTGCAACCCTCAGCGCCCAGCAGTTCGCTTGCCTTACACCCCGCCGGGACCGCCGGCAGAGAGCCGAACCAGGCGGACACATCGCCCTGGACCTTCGGCGTGAGCGACCAATCCATCCACTTGTAGGCACAGTTCGGATGCTTGGCCTCGGCGTGCAGCATGGTGGTATCGGCCCATCCGGTGGCGCCTTCCTTGGGGATGGTCGAGGCGATCGGCTGTTTCTCGTTCATCAGGCCGTTGACCTGATAGGGCCAGGCGCTGGCAGCCACCACGCCTTCGTTCTTGAAGTCACTCATCTGCACGGTGGTGTCGTGCCAGTAGCGATGGATCAACTTTTGCTGGGCGCGCAGCAGGTCGAGAACGGCCTTGTACTGTTTTTCGTCGAGCAGGTAAGGATCCGTGATGCCCAGTTCCGGCTTGGCGGTTTTCAGGTACAGCGCCGCGTCGGCGATGTAGATCGGGCCGTCATACGCTTGCACGCGGCCCTTGTTGGATTTGCCGTCGGACAGCTTCTGCTCTTCGAACAGCACGCCCCAACTGGTAGGTGGCTGCGTGAACACCTTGGTGTTGTACATCAACACGTTCGGGCCCCATTGATAAGGGGTGCCGTAGGTCTGGTTGTTGACCACATACCACGGTGCATCCTTGAGGCGCGGATCGAGATTTTTCCAGTTGGGAATCAGTGCGGTGTTGATCGGTTGCACACGTTTGCCGGCGATCAACCGCAGGGAGGCATCACCCGATGCCGTCACCAGGTCGTAACCGCCCTTGGCCATCAGGCTGACCATTTCATCAGACGTGCCGGCCGTCTTGACGTTGACCTTGCAGCCGGTTTCCTTCTCGAAGCCGGTCACCCAGTCGTAGGTCTTGTCGGTTTCGCCCCGTTCGATATAGCCGGGCCAGGCGACGATATCCAGCTGACCTTCGCCGGCACCGACGGCTTTCAGCGGCTCGGCGGCCTGCAGGCTGGCGCTGGCCAGCAGTGCCGTGGTGATTGCACTGAGCAGTGCGGTCTTGTGCACAAGCATGGTGAACCCTCTTCTTTAAATTATGGTCGGGGCAGTTCTGAACGGGGTGAAGCCAATGCCGTTATGGCTAATTGTTAGCGTAGTGCGCTTTTATAAATGCTGTCCGTGACGGGCCATGATGTGGCGCACCACGCTGTAGTCCTGCAGCGAATCACTGGATAAGTCTTTGCCATAGCCCGAGCGCTTCAGGCCGCCATGGGGCATTTCGCTGACCAGCATGAAATGGCTGTTGATCCAGGTGCAGCCGTACTGCAAACGCGCCGCGACCTGCATGGCTTTGTCGAGATTCTGGGTCCAGACCGAGGAGGCGAGGCCGTATTCCGAGTCGTTGGCCCATTCCACCGCTTGTTCGAGCTCATTGAAGCGGGTCACGGTGACCACCGGCCCGAACACTTCGCGCTGAACGATTTCATCGCTCTGTTTGCAACCGGCCAGCAAGGTCGGCTGGTAATAGAAGCCGGCACCGGAATGCACCGCCGCGCCGGTCACTCGCTCGATGTGCGGCTGGCCGAGGGCACGCTCGACGAAACTGGCCACGCGGTCGCGCTGGCGAGTGCTGATCAGCGGGCCGATCTCGTTGTCGGCATCACGTTTACCGGCAAAACGCAGGCTGCCGACCGCTGCGCCGAGTTCCGCCACCAAGCGGTCATGAATCCCGGCCTGGGCATAAATCCGGCAGGCGGCGGTGCAGTCCTGGCCGGCGTTGTAATAGCCGTAGGTGCGCACGCCCTCGACCACCGCTTGAATATCCGCGTCGTTGCAGACGATCACCGGCGCCTTGCCGCCGAGTTCGAGGTGGGTGCGTTTCAGGGTTTTCGCCGCGGCCTGGAGGATTTTTTGTCCGGTGACGATATCGCCAGTCAGCGACACCATGCGCACTTTTGGGTGGCTGACCAAATGGCTGCCGACGCCTTCACCGCCACCGCAAATGATGTTGATCACCCCGCGCGGCAGGATCTCGGCGAGCGCCGGTGCCAACGCCAGAATCGACAGTGGCGTGTGTTCCGACGGTTTGAACACCAGCGTGTTGCCAGCGGCGAGGGCAGGGGCGATTTTCCAGGCGGCCATCATGATCGGGTAGTTCCACGGCGCAATCGATGCGACCACGCCAATCGGATCGCGGCGGACCATGCTGGTGTAACCCGGCAAGTATTCGCCGCTGAGCTGGCCGGTCTGGCAACGCACGGCACCCGCGAAGAAACGGAACACATCGACCGTGGCGCTCAAATCGTCCTGACGCGCCAGGTGCAATGGCTTGCCGCAGTTCAGGGATTCGAGGCGGGCGAGCAGGTCGGCGTTTTTTTCGATGGCGTTGGCGATGTCCAGCAGCAGGTTCGAACGTTGCTGCGGCGTGGTCCGCGACCAACTGGCAAAGGCGCGGTGGGCGGCGAGGATCGCGGTTTCGACCTGCTCGGTGCTGGCTTCGGCAATGTGCGTCAGCACTTCTCCGGTGGCCGGGTTGAGGATGGGTTCGACGAAACCCTGGCCCGGGACCAACTCGCCATCGATCAACAACGCGGTGAACAACGGAGTCTGCGCGCCAGCCATTTTTCGGGTTCTCTTTTCTTGTGTGGCCATGGGATTCCCTGTGACTGGGCCCGGCCGTCTTATAGATGCCTCAAGACTAGTGGCCGGGCTTGTGGTCGACAAATACTAAATACTGAAGGCGGCGTTCGATTAAATAGATGGCTTGCGCCCGCCATGGGGTTGTTCGCGAGCGACGGTCAGGAACGGGTCCACCAGCGCGGGCCGGGCAGTGCCGCGACGCCACGCCAGACCGACATCGAGGGTCTGGCTCAGGTCGGCGATCGGCCGCGCTTCGATGATGTCGCCCTCCAGGGACCACGGGCGGTAAGTCATGTCCGGCTGAATGGAAACGCCCAAGCCCGCGGCGACCAGGCTTCGTACCGCTTCCGTCGAGGCTGTTCGCAAGGTGATGCGCGGTTGCAGCGAGGCCGCCGACCACATGCGCTGTGCGTTGCGGTCCATTTCATCGACGTTCAGCTGAATCAGCGGCTCGCGAGCGACATCGGCGAGGTTGATGCTGTCGTGTTCCAGCAGCGGATGCTGGGCCGGCAACCACAGTCGATGGGGCGAGTGAGTCAACACTTCGGTCTGCAAGGCGTGGCGGTCTTCCAGATTGGAGAGGATCAGCACGCCCACATCAATTTCACCGCTGACTAGCAAATGCTCGATGTACGGCCGCTCATCTTCCATCACGCGTATTTCAACGTTGGGGTAAGCGCGCTGGAACCGAGTGAGCAAATCCGCCAGGTAATAACCGGCGACCAGGCTGGTCACGCCGATGATCAACTGCCCGGCAACCTGATCGGTGCTCTGTTGCAGGCTGCGTTTGGCATTCTCCACCGTGGCCAGAATCAGGTGTGCCTGGCGCAGGAATTGATGACCCTGGTGGGTCAGGGTCATGCCCTTGGCGTGGCGATTGAACAGGCCGACACCGATTTCCTGTTCCAGTTGCTGGATGGCCAGGGTCAGGGTGGATTGAGAAATGAACGCGGTTTGCGCCGCGGCAGAGATCGAACCGGTCTCGGCCACGGCGATGAAGTGGCGGATCTGACGCAGGGTCATCATGGGGAATTACCGGGTGGGCGGTTTTTATCGATTTGCCCGAGTGTATATCTTTTAAATCGATGGGTAGCCTGCGCAGCGGCATCTGGGGATACGCTTTACCGTTTGTCTGGAAAAGTCGTCTACCTGTTAGTTCTGACAGTAGCCAGTTCCCGCGTATCGGTATTGGATAACCCAACCCAAAGCCCATCGTGCAGGAGCCTTTATCATGACCCTACCGGAATCGCTCGATAACACCGTACTAGTGTTGGATAGACCCCGAGTGCTTGGCGCGACCCGGCCAGTCATAGGGGCCGATATCGGCGTGTCCCTGGTGATTTACGATCTCGTCACTGACGGTGAGGGCGCCACTGTCGAGATCGATCCGCCGTTGTCGGGCACGATGAATCCCGGGGATGTCATGGAGCTGTGGCTGGTCGGGGAGACCACGTTTCTGTACAGCAAAATCATTGAGGATGAGAACGCGATCACGACCCTGCGTATCCCCAAAGGCCGGTTGCATGCGGATCGGATCAATGAACTCTTCTACATCATCAAGCGCGGCAGCAACAATATCGGCACCTCACCGATGCTGACGATGCTGTACAACAAAATCCGGCCCGGTTTAAAAGACAGATTTCCGAATGAAGAGGGCCATTCCGAGCTGGAGTTATTGTTGCCCGACGCCATCAAGAACGGCGTCGGCCCCGACTTCGTCAGTGCCCAAGTGTGTGTGTCTTATCCCTACTGCCGAGCCTACGACACGATTACCCTGAAGTGTAACGGTGAGTCCACGCATTTCATCGTTGGCAGGGACGAAGCGCCTGAACCACCCGATCCGGGCTCACCGATCGCGACCAGGGTGTGTTTTACCGTGACCCGCGCTCACCTGGAAGTCGCGCAAAGACCCAACCATGAGCTCAACTTTTCCTACACCGTCACCGACCAGCTCGGAAACGTCCCGGACACCGATGCTATCTGGTCTGCGACTCAAACCGTGGACGAAGATCTGGCGGGCACCCGCTTGCCAGCTGCGATTCTGCGCGAAATTCTGAGTGAGGCCGAAGACGAGTCAGGCACCATCGACCTGGGAAAACTGGGGGCCTACCTGTATGTGATTATCCTGGTGAGAGACCCTCGCTTCGAAGTGGGCGACTTCATCGAAGCGACCTACACCGGCCAATCACCGGGGCTGCCGGATGTGGTGATGACCGTAGGGGGAAATATTCAGGCGGACGAGTTCGGGGACCCGGTGCGTGTCGTACTGGAAATCCCGAATGACAAGGTCGTTTCCGTCCAGACCGTGATCGTGAGGTATGTGCTGAAAAGAAACGGCGAGCAGAAATATTCCTCGCGGGAGGCTAAGGCGCGGGTGATTGGTGAGGCCGTGACTGTGCCGCCAGTAATCACCCGCGTGACAGACTCAAAGGGTGAAATCGACAATGGTGGCACCACGACTGAGACCCGGATCACACTCACGGGCACTGCCAGCAAAGGCCAGAAGGTGCAGATTCTCGATGGCGCCACCGTCAAGGGCGAACCTGTCGCCGACGCGACGACCGGCATCTGGACCCTGGAGGTCACGGCGCTGAATGTGGCGAAGCACATTTTTACTGCGAAAGCGCTGTATGGCAGTGGTCAGGTTTCGGCGGCGTGGGTGGTGAATGTAACGGCAGTCGTTGCACCGATCATTACCTCGGTGAAAGACCCCAAGAACGTCGAAGTCCCTCACAACGGTTTCACCGTCGAGACCAGCGTGACGCTCACCGGCACGGCCAGCAAAGGCCAGAAGGTGCAGATTCTCGATGGCGTCACCGTCAAGGGCGAACCTACCGCCGACGCGACGACCGGCATCTGGACCCTGGAGGTCTGGGCGCTGAGTGAGGCGGAGCACCATTTCACCGCGAAAGCGCTGTATGGCAGTGGTCAGGTTACGACGGACTGGATCTTTACCGTCGTCGCTGCAGTGACGCCGGAGATCACCTCGGTGAAAGACCCGAGCAGCCAGGAAATCGCCAACAACGCCAACTACGAACGTGCTTTGGTATCGACCACAGTGACGCTGACCGGCAAGGCGACGCGGAACATGCAAGTTGAAGTTTTCGAAGGGAATGCGTCGAAATGGGTCGTGGACGTTGATGCCACAGGTACATGGCGGCTACCGTCTGTTGCCGTGACTGTAGGAAGGTACAGTTTCAAGGCTAAAGCCAAGTATGGAACTCAGCCGGAGTCTCTAGCGAGAACGTTTAATTTTAAGGCGATGTGGAGTTTTAATGACGGAACCTTTCAAGGTTGGGTTCGTCAACCACCCTATAATACTGGTAGTAATTTATATGTGGAACAGCAGGCGGGGCTATGGTATGTCCGCTCAAATACCGATGCAAATGTTAATTGGGCTGCCACGATTATGAATTTTCAAGTTCCGGTGCGGGTTGGGAAATCCTACAACTTTATTTACAGTGCCAGTGCGAATACAACTTCAAATACGACTGGTACAACATTGGATATAATGGTCGCAAACGCAAGTGGGGGGACTATCAATACAGGGGCTAACGCAAATTGGAAGACAGGAACTTTACGCTATCCTGGTACGTTTTCCAACGACCGAATGGTTGAATTTGCATTGCGTAATCACACATCAACTAATGCTGGAAATGATTTCAGAATTACCACTATTGTAATGGAAGAAAGGCTCGAAGCAAAAACGCTCGAAGAGATCAAGATGCGCGAAGAGCTTGAAATGGCTGAGGAGCTTGAAATACTTGAAATAACTAAGACGCTTGAAACGAAAGAGTAAGAGGTGGGCTTTCGGGTGAATGAGTTGTTAGGTTCTTAACAAGAAGGACAAGAGTAAAGTGAAGAATAAAAAAAGCGGAACGGATTTTTTAAAATTGTTCCGTTTTTTTTGCGCTGCACACGTTGGTGGCGAATCAATAACTATGTTGTTGCAGATATAAAACGCAGGTCTATATAAAAATCTGGCACCCATTCCCTACTCCAATGGTTGGCTCACTGGGGCGTGGGCAAGAAAATCAGCGCCTGCCAGTAGCAAGCAACATCCTGAAGCACTCTCACCCACGACACCGGGCACTTTCGGTCCAGGCTCATGGCCTTAATGATCCGGTTAATCCGAATTCGTGGAGGCAGCAAATGAACACCCGTGGATTGCTCGATCAGTTACTCAAGTCCGGTCAGGATCTGTTGCAGAACAAGGCTGGCGGGACGCAGAACAAATCGGCTGGCGGTGGGCTGGGCGGCTTGCTTGGCGGTAGTGGTGGGCTCGGCAGTGTGCTTTCGGGCGCCGGTGGTGGGGCGCTGGCGGCCGGGGCCATGGGCCTGTTGCTGGGCAGCAAGAAGGCTCGCAGTGTGGGCGGCAAGGCCCTGACTTACGGTGGCCTCGCCGCGTTGGGGGTCATTGCCTATAAGGCTTACGGAAATTGGCAGGCCCAGCAAGGCACCGCGCCGAAGACTGAACCGCAAACCCTCGACCGTGTGCCAGCGGCGCAAGTCGAGCAACACAGCCAGGCGATTCTCAAGGCGCTGGTGGCGGCGGCCAAAGCCGATGGTCATGTGGATGAACGCGAGCGTGCGTTGATCGAAGGCGAGTTCACCAAGCTCGACAACGATCAGGAACTGCAGCAGTGGCTGCACGCTGAACTCAACAAACCGCTGGACCCGACCGACGTCGCCCGTGCTGCGAGTACGCCGGAAATGGCGGCTGAAATGTACATCGCCAGTGTGATGCTGGTGGACGAAGAGAACTTCATGGAAAAGTCCTACCTCGATGAACTGGCGCGGCAGTTGAAGCTGGAGCCCGGGTTGAAGGCTGAGTTGGAGAAGCAGGTGCGGCAGGCGTCATCGTCACTCGGGTGAACAAATCGCAGAGGCGATTTACCGAGTTTCAATACCATCGAAACCCCATCAACACTGTTTTCAAGGTTGACGGGGTTGTTTGTTTAAAGTCAGGTGTGGCTCGTCCGACAATAGACGCAGATACTAACTACGAGAGATATCAAATTCGCCGTTTAATGTTCTGTTGTTTTCTAACGTAATCTCGTAGCCGCCACGCGCTCGACTTCGAAGTTCGCTGAACTCGACGGACAGTTTGCCTGATTTGACTTTTGAACGGTCTCCTTTTAGCTCAGCGCTCCAGTTTAATGCCGCACCGTCGGGTGTTGCTGTGTATTTTCCGTCTTTGATTACCCCGGATACACTGAGGGCAATGTGCTCTTGAGTACCTTTTGAGTCATGAATACCGATAATGTAGTAATCATTGTCCGGTGTTTTTTTAAGAATTACGGATTCGGCTGAAAATACTTTCTCTCCATTTTCTTCTGCAATAAATGTTCCTGTGGCTTTTATTTTGTTTGATAGTAATTGGCTGATCAGATCTTCTTTGGCGTTCATGTCTGCACCTCTTTTGCGAGTTTGATATCAGGGGGGGCTTGAGGTAGATTAGAAATAAGTGGCTGGGAAGGCTACTGTCAGAAGTGATAGTTGTTTAGAGCTTTTCTGAATGGTGCGTGTATTTATTCGCAGATTTTGAGATATGACTGCATCCTCAGTTAATTGCTGCGCAAGACACAAGCGGGCTTGCTAGCGAATGCGGTGTGTCAGGCAACAGATTTTTGCCGGGATGGACGCCATCGCGACAATGCCCCCCAATGACCAATCCACGATCCGTTCTGCCGAACCCCGGCTTTTTGTCGGCGGAATAAGAGTCGGTGCTCTGCGTTTGATAAATGAAACACCACCCTCGGCTATACTCCCCCGCAATTCGAACCGCACCGAGGACTGACTGTGAAGAACTGGACGTTGCGCCAACGCATTTTGGCGAGCTTTGCGGTGATTATCGCGATCATGCTGTTGATGGTTGTGGTGTCCTTTTCTCGGCTGATGAAGATCGACGCCAGCGCAGAAAGGGTCCGCCTCGATGCGGTTCCCGGGGTGTATTTCAGTTCGATGATCCGCGGTGCCTGGGTCGACAGTTTTAACCTCACCCAGCAGCTTGTCGGCCTTTCCGGACGACGCGAAATGACCGCCGCCGACCAGGCCATGTACAAGAGCTTCGAAGAGCGCTTGAGCGAGCAGATGGCCAATTACCGCAAAACCATTTTCACCGTGGAAGACCAGGTCCTCTTCGACGAATTCGAAGCGCGTCATCAGCTCTTCAATCAAGAAATGACCAACGTACTCGACCTCTATCAACGCAAAGAGTACGAGCAAGCGCGCCTGGCCCTGGAGCAGAAGCTCGCGCCAGCCTGGATCAATGGGCGCAAGCAGTTGAACAGCCTTCTCGAAGATAATCACGCACTGGCTGAAAAAGCCACGCTAGCCATCGGCGAAGCGGTGACCGCCGCCAAAATCAGTATGGGCGTCTCTTTGCTGGTGGCGATCATCGTCGCCGGCCTCTGTGGCCTGCTGCTGATGCGCGCGATCATGGCACCAATGAATCGCATCGTGGATATCCTCGAAGTCATGCGCACCGGCGATCTCAGCAGTCGCCTGGATCTTGATCGCAAGGACGAATTTGGTGCGGTGGAAACCGGCTTCAACGACATGATGACCGAGCTCACCTCGCTGGTATCCCAGGCCCAGCGCTCCTCGGTCCAGGTCACCACCTCGGTCACGGAAATCGCCGCGACATCCAAGCAGCAGCAGGCCACGGCCACCGAAACCGCTGCCACCACCACCGAAATCGGCGCGACATCGCGGGAAATTGCCGCCACTTCGCGGGATCTGGTACGCACCATGACCGAAGTCTCCACCGCCGCTGATCAGGCGTCGGTGCTGGCCGGTTCCGGTCAGCAAGGCCTGGCGCGCATGGAAGACACCATGCACTCGGTGATGGGCGCGGCCGATCTGGTCAACGCCAAACTGGCGATCCTTAACGAGAAGGCCGGCAACATCAATCAGGTGGTGGTGACCATCGTCAAAGTCGCCGACCAGACCAACCTGTTGTCCCTGAATGCCGCGATCGAAGCCGAGAAGGCCGGTGAATATGGTCGCGGGTTTTCCGTGGTCGCTACCGAAGTACGGCGCCTGGCAGACCAGACTGCGGTGGCCACTTACGACATCGAGCAGATGGTGCGCGAGATTCAGTCGGCGGTGTCGGCCGGGGTCATGGGCATGGACAAGTTTTCCGAAGAAGTGCGCCGTGGCATGTCCGAGGTGCAGTCGGTGGGCGAGCAGTTGTCGCAGATCATCCATCAGGTTCAGGCACTGGCACCACGGGTGTTGATGGTCAACGAAGGCATGCAGGCCCAAGCCACCGGCGCCGAGCAGATCAACCACGCGTTGGTGCAGTTGGGCGATGCCAGCAGCCAGACTGTCGAGTCTTTGCGTCAGGCCAGTTTCGCCATTGATGAATTGAGCCAGGTGGCCGTGGGGCTACGTGGCGGCGTCTCGCGATTCAAAGTCTGATGAGCGAGCTCGCGGTCAAGCGCGGCGCGGTGATGCCGGTGAAACAGTCGTTGTTTCTGGTGTTCCGCATCGGCAACGAGCGTTACGCCTTGCAGGCCATCGAGGTGGCCGAAGTGCTGCCGCAGCTGCCGTTGAAACCGATTCCCCAGGCACCGGACTGGGTGGCGGGGGTATTCGCCTATCGCGGCGCGGTGGTGCCGGTGATCGACCTCAGCGCCCTGACGTTCGGCCAACCGGCCCAGGCTCGCAACAGTACGCGGCTGGTGCTGGTGCATTATCGCCCGGATGAGGCGACGCCTGCGCAATTGCTCGGGCTGATTCTGGAACAGGCCACCGACACGTTGCGCTGCAACCCGGCGGACTTTCAGCCTTATGGCCTGGACAATCGCCAGGCGCCGTACCTGGGGCCGGTGCGCGAAGATGCCCAGGGTTTACTGCAATGGGTGCGGGTTGCCGATTTGCTGGACGAACAGGTCCGCGCCTTGTTGTTTCCCTCGCCGCCGCTGGACCTGGCGCAGTTTGAGGAGCAGGGATGAGCAGCGATCAACGGTTTTTCGATTTCCTCAAAGAACGTATCGGCCTCGATGTGGGCTCGGTCGGCCCGGCGATCATCGAACGCGCGGTGCGCCAGCGCTGCACGGCGGCTCGGGCGCTGACGGCCGATGAGTATTGGCACACTCTGCTGGGCTCGCGCGACGAACAACAGGCGCTGATCGAAGCGGTGATCGTCCCCGAGACCTGGTTTTTCCGTTACCCGGAATCCTTCGCCACGCTGGCGAAACTGGCGGCCAAACGGCTGGCGGCGATCAATAACATGCGCGCCCTGCGGATTCTCAGTCTGCCGTGTTCCACCGGCGAAGAACCGTATTCCATCGCCATGGCATTGCTCGATGCCGGGCTGGCGCCACACCAGTTCAAAGTCGACGGCATGGATGTCAGCCCGCTGTCGGTGGAAAAGGCCAGGCTCGCGCTGTACGGCAAGAATTCGTTTCGTGGCCAGGACATCGACTTCCGCGAGCGGCATTTCACGGCTGAAAACGACAACTATCGCCTCAGTGGGCGCGTGATTGAGCAGGTGCGTTTGCAGGTCGGCAATCTGCTGGATCCGGCCTTGCTGGCCAACGAGCCACCTTATGACTTCGTGTTCTGCCGCAATTTGCTGATCTATTTCGATAAGCCGACCCAGCAGCAGGTGTTCGAAGTGCTCAAGCGCCTGACCCATGTCGACGGCGTGCTGTTTATCGGCCCGGCGGAAGGCAGTCTGTTGGGGCGTTTCGGCATGCGCTCGATCGGCATCCCGCAGTCGTTTGCCTTCAGTCGTCAAAGTGCGCAAGAGCCGCTCGCGACCTTCGTGCCGACGCCGCTGCCGGCTCAACAACCGGTGCGCAGCGTGACACCGCCGCCGGTGCGCAGTCGGCCTTTTGCGACGGTGGTGCCGATGCCTCAGGTCGCCGCCACCCCTTCGGCCACTCCCCCTTCAGACGCCGCTACGCTGCTGGCGAACATCGCCGCGCTGGCCAACGAAGGGAAAAGTGCCGAGGCCCGCGCCGCGTGCGACAGTTTTTTGCGCAGTCACGAGCCGGTGGCGCAGGTGTTCTATTGGCTGGGGCTGCTCAGCGATGTCGCCGGCAGCGCTCTCGAGGCCCAGGGCTTTTATCGCAAGGCGTTGTACCTCGAGCCGCAACACCCCGACGCGCTGATGCACCTGGCCGCCTTGCTCCAGTCCCAGGGCGACACGGCGGGAGCCCGACGATTACAGGCCCGCGCCGCCCGCAGCGAGCGCGCCGCAGACAGTGAGCGTAAACGATGAACGCCGCCAATACCTTGAGCGTCATCCATGAAAATGCCCAGGCCATCGACGACTGCTGGAACCGCATCGGTATCCACGGCGACAAGTCCTGCCCATTGCTGAGCGAGCACATTCATTGTCGCAACTGCGCGGTGTATTCGGTCGCCGCCACGCGCTTGCTCGATCGCTATGCCTTGCAGCAGGACGACCGCGAGCAAGTCTCCACGGTGGCCGGCAGCGATGTGAAAACCCGCTCGCTGCTGATGTTTCGCCTCGGCGAAGAATGGTTGGGCCTGGCCACTCGCAGCCTGGTCGAAGTGGCGCCGCTGCAAGCGATTCACTCCTTGCCACACCAGCGCTCCGGGGCGTTGCTCGGCGTGGCGAATGTGCGCGGTGCCTTGGTAGCATGCCTGTCGCTGGTGGAGTTGCTGGGGCTCGACGGCACCAGTGGCGTGGCGTCCGGCGCGCGGGTGATGCCGCGGATGCTGATCATCGCCGCCCACGGCGGGCCGGTGGTGGTACCGGTGGATGAGGTGGACGGGATTCACGCCATCGACGAGCGCATTCTCGATGCGGCGTCCCAGTCCGGCACCCAGGCCAGCGCCAGATACACCCGTGGCGTCTTGCAATTCAAAGGTCGCAGCCTGCGTTGGCTGGATGAAGAACAGCTGCTATCCGCCGTGACCCGGAGCCTCACATGACCCCCGAGCAAATGCGTGACGCCTCTTTGCTGGAGCTGTTCAGCCTCGAAGCCGAGGCCCAGACCCTGGTGCTGAGCGCAGGTCTTTTGGCGCTTGAGCGCGATCCGACCCAGGCCGATTACCTCGAGTCGTGCATGCGCGCCGCCCATTCGCTCAAGGGCGCGGCGCGGATTGTCGGTGTCGATGCCGGGGTCAGCGTTGCCCATGTGATGGAAGATTACCTGGTCAGCGCCCAGGAAGGGCGCCTGTACCTGCGGCCCGAACACATTGATGCACTGTTGCAAGGCACCGATCTGCTGATGCGGATTGCGACGCCGGGCAACGCTCCGGCGCCAGCGGATATCGACGCTTACGTCGTCTTGATGGGACGGTTGCTTGATCACATGGCGGCCACTGCGCCCATCGCGCCGCCGATGGCAGAGCTTCAGATGCAACCGCCGACGCCCAAGGTTGAGCCGCCCATGCCGGCCACCGCCGAAGCCTCCCCGGCAGCGCCCACCGAGCCAGCGCCCACGACTAAACGCACCACCGAAAGTGGCGAACGCGTATTGCGCGTCACGGCCGAGCGCTTGAACAGCCTGCTCGACCTGTCGAGTAAATCCCTGGTGGAAACCCAGCGGCTCAAGCCGCATCTGGCCACCATGCAGCGCCTCAGACGCATGCAGAGCAACGGCCTGCGGGCGCTGGAAAACCTCAACGTCCATCTCAAGGACCATGCCTTGAGTCTCGAAGCCCAGGAAGCCTTGGGCGATGCCCGCCGATTGTTGGCCGAGTCTCAGCAATTGCTGGTGGAAAAAAACGCCGAGCTGGACGAGTTCGCCTGGCACGCCAGCCAGCGTGCGCAGGTGTTGTACGACACGGCGCTGGCCTGTCGCATGCGGCCATTCGCCGACGTGCTGAGCGGGCAAGTGCGCATGGTCCGTGATCTCGGCCGCGACCTTGGAAAACAGGTGCGGCTGGAGATTGAGGGCGACAAGACTCAAGTCGATCGCGACGTTCTGGAAAAGCTCGAAGCGCCGCTGACACACCTGCTGCGTAATGCGGTGGATCACGGCATCGAAACCCGGGAACAACGACTATTGGCCGGCAAACCGGAAGAAGGCGTGATCCGTTTGCGAGCGTCCCATCAGGCCGGTCTGCTGGTGTTGGAACTCAGCGATGACGGCAATGGTGTTGATCTGGAGAAGCTGCGCCGCAACATCGTCGAGCGGCAGTTATCCCCAGCCGAAACCGCCGCCCAGTTGAGCGAAGAAGAGCTGCTGACGTTCCTGTTTCTGCCGGGTTTCAGCCTGCGCGACGCGGTCACCGAAGTTTCCGGGCGCGGCGTGGGGCTGGATGCGGTTCAGCACATGGTTCGCCAATTGCGCGGCGCCGTGGTGCTGGAGCAGACAGCGGGCGAGGGCAGTCGCTTTCATCTGGAAGTGCCGCTGACGCTATCGGTGGTGCGCAGCCTGGTGGTGGAAGTCGGTGATGAGGCGTATGCCTTCCCGCTGGCGCACATCGAGCGCATGTGCGACCTGGCGCCGGAAGATATCGTGCAGGTCGAAGGCCGGCAGCACTTCTGGTACGAAGGCCGGCATGTCGGGCTGGTTGCCGCCAGTCAACTGTTGCATCGCCCGGCGAGCCAGAACAACGCGCAAACCCTCAAAGTCGTGGTCATCCGCGAGCGCGAGGCAATCTACGGGGTGGCAGTCGAGCGCTTTATCGGCGAGCGAACGTTGGTGGTCCTGCCGCTGGATGAGCGCTTGGGCAAGGTGCAGGACATCTCCGCCGGGGCGTTGCTCGACGACGGCTCGGTGGTGTTGATCGTCGACGTCGAAGACATGCTGCGTTCGGTGGACAAACTGCTCAATACCGGGCGTCTGGAGCGCATTGCCCGGCACGCCAATCAGGTTGTCGAAGCGGCGCGTAAACGGATTCTGGTGGTGGACGACTCGCTGACCGTTCGTGAGTTGCAGCGCAAATTGCTGCTCAATCGCGGCTATGACGTCGCTGTGGCGGTGGACGGTATGGATGGCTGGAACGCCCTGCGTTCAGAGGACTTCGATCTGTTGATCACCGACATCGACATGCCGCGCATGGATGGCATCGAGCTGGTGTCTTTGGTACGCCGCGACAACCGTCTGCAATCCCTGCCGGTGATGGTGGTGTCCTACAAGGACCGCGAAGAAGACCGTCGCCGTGGACTGGACGCCGGAGCCGACTATTATCTAGCCAAAGCGAGTTTTCATGATGACGCTTTGCTGGATGCAGTGGTTGAGCTCATTGGAGGCGCGCGGGCATGAAAATCGCTATCGTCAACGACATGCCCATGGCGGTAGAGGCCTTGCGCCGCGCTTTGGCGTTCGAACCGGCGCACGAGGTGGTCTGGGTCGCCGGCAATGGGGCCGAGGCAGTGCAACGTTGCACTGAATACACCCCGGATCTGATCCTGATGGATTTGATCATGCCGTTGATGGACGGTGTGGAAGCGACCC
Organism: Pseudomonas sp. NPDC086112; assembly: GCF_044746425.1. Taxonomy (NCBI): domain Bacteria; kingdom Pseudomonadati; phylum Pseudomonadota; class Gammaproteobacteria; order Pseudomonadales; family Pseudomonadaceae; genus Pseudomonas; species Pseudomonas sp. NPDC086112. Next base: position 35,952 of record NZ_JBIVCD010000026.1, read on the forward strand.
GGCGAATCATGGCCGAGACCCCATGCGCGATAGTCATTGTCACTGTCGACCGCGAGCAGAACGTGCACCGGGTGTTCGAAGCCATGGGCTACGGCGCGCTGGATGTGGTCGATACCCCGGCTATCGGCGGCGGCAATCCTCAGGAAGCCGCCGCACCGCTGCTGCGCAAGATCATGAACATTGGCTGGCTGATTGGTGACCACAGCAATCGGGTGCGATCGACACCGAGCCAGCACCGCCACTCGTCCTCGCGCCAGCATTTGGTGGCCATCGGTTCTTCCGCTGGCGGGCCGGCGGCGCTGGAAGTGCTGCTCAAGGGCCTGCCACGAGATTTTTCGGCGGCCATCGTGCTGGTCCAGCATGTGGATCAGGTGTTCGCCGCCGGCATGGCCGAATGGCTTGCCCGCGCCAGTGGCCTGGACGTGCGCCTGGCCCTGGAAGGCGAACGGCCGCAAAGCGGCGTGGTCCTGTTGGCCGGCACCAACCATCACATTCGATTGCTGAAAAACGGCACACTCGCCTACACCGCCGAACCGGTCAACGAGATCTATCGGCCGTCGATCGATGTGTTTTTCGAAAGTGTGGCCAGTTACTGGAGCGGTGACGCTGTGGGTGTTCTGCTGACCGGTATGGGGCGTGACGGCGCGCAGGGGCTTAAACTCATGCGCCAACAGGGCTATCTGACCATCGCTCAGGACCAACAAAGCAGTGCGGTGTATGGCATGCCGAAGGCGGCCGCGGCCATTAACGCGGCTGTGGAAGTTTGCCCACTGGACAAGATAGCGCCACGATTGCTGGAGATCTTCTCAAAATGACTATTATTAGCAGCAATCGTGGCCAAGGCAGTACTCAGGTGACCGCACATGAATGAATTACAGCTCGACGACTTCAAAACCGATGAAAACGCCGCCATGGTGTTGTTGGTGGACGATCAGGCGATGATCGGCGAGGCAGTGCGGCGTGGTTTGTCGAACGAAGAAAACATCGACTTCCATTTCTGTGCCGACCCGCACCAGGCCATCGCCCAGGCGATTCGCATCAAGCCGACCGTAATCCTTCAGGATCTGGTCATGCCTGGCCTCGACGGCCTGAGCCTGGTGCGCGAGTACCGTAATCACCCGGCGACCAAGGACATTCCGATCATTGTCCTGTCGACCAAGGAAGACCCGCTGATCAAGAGCGCGGCGTTTGCCGCCGGTGCCAACGATTACCTGGTCAAACTGCCGGACAACATCGAACTGGTAGCGCGTATCCGCTATCACTCGCGCTCCTACATGACCCTGCTGCAACGTGACGCGGCGTACCGCGCGCTGCGGGTCAGCCAGCAGCAATTGCTCGACACAAACCTGGTGCTGCAACGCCTGATGAACTCCGACGGCCTGACCGGGCTGTCGAACCGCCGGCATTTCGACGAATACCTGGAACTGGAGTGGCGGCGTTCGCTGCGAGACCAGACTCAATTGTCGCTACTGATGATCGATGTCGACTACTTCAAGTCCTTCAACGACAGCTTTGGCCACCTTGAAGGCGATGAAGCCCTGCGCAAAGTCGCCACGGCGATTCGCGACGCCAGCTCCAGACCTTCGGACTTGCCGGCCCGTTACGGCGGCGAAGAGTTCGTCCTGGTCTTGCCCAACACTTCACCGGGCGGTGCGCGAATGGTGGCGGAAAAACTGCGCCAGACCGTGGCCGGGTTGAAGATCCCGCACATTTTCCCGAGCGAAGGTTCGAGCCTGACCATCAGCATCGGCCTGTCGACCATGATTCCGCAGCCGGGCAGCGATTGCCGGCAATTGATCTCGGCGGCAGACAAGGGGCTGTACCTGGCGAAGAACAATGGGCGTAATCAGGTGGGGATCGAATAACCCACAAATACCTCACTCTGTAGCACCGCAGCACCGTAGCAGCTGTCGAGCCCCGCGAGGCAGCGTTCGGCGGCGCAGCCGTCGTAAAACCATACAGCGCGGTCTTCCAGACAAACCGCGTGCGCAGGACTGGCGAGGACTTCGTCCTCGAACGCGGCCTCGCGGTGCTCGACCGCTGCTACAGGAGTGCCCCGTGGTTTCAGGCAAAACCATTCGCCGCTAAAGCCGCCAGGCGGGCTGCCTTGACAGCTTGATTACGTTATACTCGCCGGCTTTCAAAAGTTCGCCAACGAGTGCTGCCCGCCATGGAAATCAACCCGATCCTTAACAGTATCAAGGACCTGTCCGAGCGCTCCGAAACTATTCGGGGGTATCTTTGACTACGATCAAAAGCATGAGCGTCTGACTGAAGTCAATCGCGAGCTTGAAGATCCGAGTGTCTGGAACAACCCGTCGTACGCTCAGGAGCTGGGCCGCGAGCGGTCGCTGCTGGCTCAGATCGTCGAAACCCTCGACGAAATGCACAGCGGTCTGGCCGATGCCAAAGACCTGCTGCTGATGTCCGCCGAAGAAGAAGACCAGGCCGCCGTCGATGACGTCGCCGCCGAAGTCGAGCGCCTGCGCGAATCCCTGGAAAAACTCGAATTCCGTCGCATGTTCAGCGGTGAGATGGACGCCAACAATGCCTACCTGGACATTCAGGCCGGCTCCGGCGGTACCGAGGCCCAGGACTGGGCCAACATCCTGCTGCGCATGTACCTGCGCTGGGCGGATAAACGCGGTTTCGACGCCACCATCATGGAGCTGTCGGCCGGTGAAGTCGCCGGTATCAAAGGCGCTACCGTGCACATCAAGGGCGAATACGCCTTTGGCTGGCTGCGTACCGAAATCGGCGTGCACCGTCTGGTGCGCAAGAGCCCGTTCGACTCCGGCAACCGTCGTCACACCTCGTTCTCGGCCGTGTTCGTGTCGCCGGAAATCGATGACAACATCGAAATCGACATCAACCCGTCGGACCTGCGCATCGACACCTACCGCTCCTCCGGTGCCGGTGGTCAGCACGTAAACACCACCGACTCGGCCGTACGGATTACCCACGTACCGACCAACACCGTGGTCAGCTGCCAGAACGAACGTTCCCAGCATGCGAACAAAGACACCGCGATGAAAATGTTGCGGGCGCGCTTGTACGAGCAGGAAGTGCAGAAGCGCAACGCCGCTTCCCAGGCTCTGGAAGACACCAAGTCGGATATCGGCTGGGGTCACCAGATCCGTTCGTATGTGCTCGATGCCTCGCGGATCAAGGATCTGCGTACCAACATCGAACGCAGCGACTGCGACAAGGTGCTCGACGGCGACATCGACGAATACCTGGTGGCCAGCCTGAAACAAGGGCTCTAAGGCCCGCGCTACAGGGTTGTCACCACCCTGTAGGAGCGAGGCTTGCCCGCGAACCCCGGCGAATGGCGGGGGCAACGAACCTGAGATGGAATTTTTAAAGACATGAGCGACCTACAACTCGACCCGCAAGCCCTGCAACAGGAAGAAAACTCCCTGATCGCCCTGCGCAAGGAAAAGCTTGCTGCCGAGCGCGCCAAGGGCAATGCCTTCCCCAATGACTTCCGCCGCGACAATTACTGCGAAGACTTGCAGAAACAGTACGCGGACAAGACCAAGGAAGAGCTGGCAGAGGCTGCAATCCCGGTCAAGGTGGCGGGTCGCATCATGCTCAACCGTGGCTCGTTCATGGTGATCCAGGACATGACCGGACGGATTCAGGTTTACGTCAACCGTAAAACCCTGTCCGAAGACACCCTGGCGGCGGTGAAAACCTGGGACATGGGTGACATCATTGCAGCCGTTGGCACCCTGGCGCGTTCCGGCAAGGGCGACCTGTACGTCGAAATGACCAGCGTGCGCCTGCTGACCAAATCCCTGCGCCCGCTGCCGGACAAGCACCACGGCCTGACCGACACCGAACAGCGCTACCGTCAGCGTTACGTTGACCTGATCGTCAACGAAGAGGTGCGCCAGACCTTCCGTGTTCGTTCGCAAGTGATTGCGCACATCCGCAGCTTCCTGATGAAGCGTGACTTCCTGGAAGTGGAAACACCGATGCTGCAAACCATTCCAGGCGGCGCGGCGGCCAAGCCGTTCGAAACTCACCACAATGCGCTGGACATGGAAATGTTCCTGCGTATCGCGCCTGAGCTGTATCTCAAGCGCCTCGTGGTCGGCGGCTTCGAAAAAGTCTTCGAGATCAACCGCAACTTCCGTAACGAAGGCGTTTCGACGCGTCACAACCCTGAATTCACCATGTTGGAGTTCTACCAGGCTTACGCCGACTACGAAGACAACATGGACCTGACCGAAGAGCTGTTCCGCGAACTGG
>NZ_JBIVCD010000026.1:40218-47491 GCF_044746425.1 Pseudomonas sp. NPDC086112
ACCGACGTGCCGTACGGCGACAAGGTGTTCCACTTCGGCGAGCCGTTCGTGCGTCTGTCGGTGTTCGACTCGATCCTCAAGTACAACCCTGAGCTGACCGCTGACGACCTGACTGACCTCGACAAGGCCCGCGCCATCGCCAAGAAGGCCGGCGCCAAGGTGCTGGGCTTCGAAGGTCTGGGCAAGCTGCAGGTAATGATTTTCGAAGAGCTGGTCGAGCACAAGCTGGAACAGCCACACTTCATCACCCAGTACCCGTTCGAAGTGTCGCCGCTGGCCCGTCGTAACGACGAGAACCCGAACGTCACCGACCGTTTCGAACTGTTCATCGGTGGCCGTGAAATCGCCAACGCCTACTCCGAGTTGAACGACGCGGAAGACCAGGCCGAGCGCTTCATGGCACAGGTGGCCGACAAGGACGCCGGCGACGACGAAGCCATGCACTATGATGCCGACTTCGTTCGCGCGCTGGAGTACGGCATGCCGCCAACCGCCGGTGAAGGGATCGGTATCGACCGTCTGGTGATGTTGCTGACCAACTCACCGTCGATCCGCGACGTGATCCTGTTCCCGCACATGCGGCCACAAGCGTAAGTGTTTCAATTAAAAAGCCGCCTATAACAGGCGGCTTTTTATTGCCTGTCTGGTACAAACGTATCAATTGGTTACTTTTGACGTTTAGAGAGGAATACCTGTCGTGAATCGTGCAATGGCTCAAGAAGGTGCAGCGGGTATCGCCACTGCGGTCGCTGAAAGTGTTCAGTACCAGGGCCGCAAGGCCAGCCGACAGGGCAGCGAACAGCGTCGACAGGACATTCTCGACGCAGCGATGCGCATTGTCGTGCGTGATGGTGTGCGGGCCGTGCGGCACCGTGCTGTGGCCGCTGAAGCGGGTGTGCCGCTGTCGGCCACCACTTACTATTTCAAAGACATCGATGACCTGCTCACCGATACCTTCGCCCAATACGTGGAACGCAGCGCGGCGTTCATGGCCCGGTTATGGGCCAGCAACGAAGGCCTGTTGCGCGAGATGGTTGTCAGCGGCGATGGCACCCCCGAGTCCCGCTCACAGCTGGCGGACGATATCGCACGGCTGATGGCTGACTATGTTCATCGGCAATTGATCAATCGCCGCGAGCACTTGATGGCTGAGCAAGCCTTCCGCCAGGAAGCGTTGCTCAACCCGCGTCTGGCCTTGTTGGTGCGTTCCCATCAGCAAATTCTCCTGCAGGGCACCTGCCAGCTTTTCGAAGTATTGGGTTCCCGTGAGCCACAACAGGATGCCAAAGTGTTGACGGCGATTATCGGACGGATGGAATATCAGGGCCTGCTCAACGACGCCGAGCCTGTGGCCGAAGAGGAAATGCTCGGCATCCTCAACCGCTACATGCATTTGGTGCTGGCGTCGGTGTAAATCCCGCAGGACAACTCGACCCTGTAGGAGCGAGGCTTGCCCGCGAAGGCGGTATAACATTCAACATATGTGTTGAATGACACAACGCCTTCGCGGGCAAGCCTCGCTCCTACAGGTTCGGTGACCTTTCGGGGCGGTGCGTTCATAGGGAGTGTTGAATGAAAGCCTGGCGCGTCATTGTGATCGCCTTGTCGATCCTGCTGCTCAGTGGCTGTCTGGTGACCTTCAAGGAGCCGCTGCCCGCCAGCGAGCCCGCGCCCAAAGGATTGCTCGGCAAGTGGACCAGCACCAATGCCTGGGGCGAGCCGATGAACCTGGAGCTGACACGCATCGGCGACAATCGCTATCAGGCGGTCAGCTACTTCAAGGCCAAGCCCCATGAGCGTGAAGCCTATCCCTTCACTGTGTCGCGCCATGGCAATCGCTGGTACCTGTCGGCGAAGGTGCCGGCGCAGTTCGGCGGGAATTTCACCATCACCGGTTTCGAGCTCAACGATAAGCACGAACTGGTGGTCTACAACCTCGACCTCGAGCAGATCAAACAGGCCATGGGCCAAGAAGCCCTCAGTGGCCAAGGCTTCCGGACCGACGACGGCGACGGGGTGTTGATCAACAACGGCCTGGATCAGGTGTTCGCCTACCTCGATGACCCGGCCAATTCCGATGTTTTCGTCGAAGCGGTGCGTTATCAGCGCCTGGCCAAAACCAAATAAATCCAGCACGTAACGGTTTTACTACAGGAGTTTCGGGTGGACGAATACCAGCAGACGATACGCATTTTGTCCGATCGCATAGTGCTGGCGCAGACGCCGATTCGCGTTCTGGATGCGGTCAAGTGGGACGACAGCATTCGCAAGGGGTTCTTCAAAGGCAAGGGCAAGGAAATGCCGGCCGTGGACCGCGACTACTACCTCAATCGACCGCTGGCATTTGATTCCAGCAAAGTGAAGCTGGAATTCCAGAACATCGAGCGCGACATCACTCGCCAGCTCGGCCAGTTCAACCCGGTCGGCCAGATCATGCGCCGCATGTGCAAGGAATACCGGATGGTGGTGCGCATGCTTGAAGCGCGCGGCACCGAAGATTTCGGGCTGATTTCCCAGGAATTGTATGGCGCGGCGTCCGATGCGTTTCACGCCGGCGACCCGACCCTGGCCGATCTGGGCCTTATGCTCTCCGATTACCTGAACAACATCGACGGCCGTGGCGACCTCAAGGACGAACCGAAACTGCTCACCGCCAAGGAAGCCGTCGACCTGCTGCAACACCGGCTGAACCGGGTGTTTGGCGAGAACGAAGAAACCATTCGGGTGTTCGAGTCTGACGGGATCGTCGCCGATGCGGCGGCGGGCGCCGACTACATCAAGATCCGCGCCGACGCGATGTTCAACGACCGCGACGTGCGTGCGCTGGAAGTCCACGAAGGGCTGGTGCATGTGGGCACCACGCTCAACGGCCTGAATCAGCCGATCTGCACCTTCCTGTCCAAAGGCCCGCCGTCGTCCACCGTGACCCAGGAAGGCCTGGCGATCCTGATGGAAATCATCACCTTCGCCTCCTACCCGAGCCGCCTGCGCAAACTGACCAACCGTACCCGTGCCATTCATATGGTGGAGGAGGGCGCGGACTTCTTGCAGATCTACGATTTCTTCTGTGAGCAAGGCTTCGAAATGGCCGAAAGCTACGGCAACGCCAGTCGGGTTTTCCGCGGCTCGGTGCCGACCGGTCTGCCGTTTACCAAAGACTTGTCCTACCTCAAGGGCTTTATCATGGTTTACAACTACATTCAGTTGGCCGTGCGTAAAGGCAAGCTGGAGCAGATACCGCTATTGTTTTGCGGCAAGACCACGCTGGAAGACATGCGGACCTTGCGCCAATTGGTGGACGAAGGCCTGGTGGTGCCGCCCAAGTACCTGCCCGACCAATTCCGCGACATGAACGCGCTGTCGGCCTGGATGTGCTTCTCCAACTTCCTCAACCACCTGAGCCTGGACCGGATCGAAGCAGATTATTCCAATATCCTGTGATCACAACACACCCTGTAGGAGCGAGGCTTGCCCGCGAAGAACGATAACGCGCTCTATCAGATCTACCGCGTCATCGTTCTTCGCGGGCAAGCCTCGCTCCTACGGACCTGCTATCAATCGTTAGTGCGAGGGCTTCACCGGATGAGAATCCTCGGCATCTTTTGCCTGCTCCTGGCCCTCGGCGGTTGCGACTCTCTGCTGTTCTACCCCGAGCCCGGCCAGCCGTTCACCCCGGAAAAAGCCAAACTCGAATTCCGCGACGTCACCCTGGTCACCGCTGACGGCCTCAAGCTGCATGGCTGGTGGCTGCCGGCGAAAAAAGGTGTCGAGGTCAAAGGCACGGTGCTGCATCTGCACGGCAACGGCGGCAACCTGGCGTGGCATTTGGGGGGGAGCTGGTGGTTGCCGGAGCAGGGCTATCAAGTGTTGCTGGTGGACTATCGTGGGTACGGTTGGTCCGAAGGTAAACCGGCGTTGCCGGCGATTTATCAGGACATCGATGCCGCGTTCAAATGGCTCGACCAGGCCCCGGAGGTCAAGGGCAAGCCGCTGATCCTTCTCGGTCAGAGCCTTGGCGGTTCGATGGCCGTGCATTTCCTGGCCCAACATCCCGAGCGCCAGCGGCAACTCAAGGCTTTCGTACTCGATGGCGTGCCTGCCAGTTACCGTGATGTCGGGCGTTTCGCCTTGAGTACGTCGTGGATGACCTGGCCGTTCCAGGTGCCGTTGTCCTGGTTGGTGCCGGACGGCGACAGCGCGATCCATTCCATGACGCAGCTCAACGGCGTACCGAAACTGATCTATCACAGCATCGATGATCAGCTGGTGCCCCTTTCCAACGGCATCCGACTGTATCAAGCTGCGCCGCCGCCGCGAGTGCTGCAACTGACCCGTGGCGGTCATGTGCAAACCTTCGCCGACCCGGTCTGGCGAAAGGTCATGCTGCGCTACCTCGAAGACCCGCAGCATTTCGACGGCCTGCGCCGCTTGGGTGAAGTCCCCAATTACCCGGCACCCCCGAATTCTGAAGATGAACCACCAGAGAGTCCGCAATGAGTGAAGAACGTAACGCTATCCCGCTGATCATCACCGGTATTTGCAGCATCCTCGGCACCGTTGGCGCCCTGTGGTGGTACGGCTACCTGCACTTCGCCAAACCCGAAGATGCGCTGCTGCTCAGCGACTTCACCATGCTCAAGACCGTGCCGGGCGAAGACTACAAGGTCTCCCTGGAACCGGCCCCGCAAGTGGCCCAGTGCATCGATGGCGTGCTGGTGCTGTTCGACACCGAACAGAAAGGCCTGACCGGCGTGCTGATCAACAACAAGAAAAAGGCCGTGCGCTGCATGGGCGAGGAAACGCCGCAAAAACTCGAACAATAAACATCCCGTAGGAGCGAGGCTTGCCCGCGAAGAACGATGACTCGGTGTATCTGTTAGACCGCATCATCGTTCTTCGCGGGCAAGCCTCGCTCCTACAGTCCTGAAACAGGTGTAAACCTTGTTCAGAAAAAAGCCCCGCCTGATCAATTCAGGCGGGGCTTTTAAGTTTCAGCGTGGCCAGCTTACTTGGCGCTGATCGCCGAACGCGGTACGACCGGCTGGTTGTCGTTGGAAATGGTCACTTCCACCCGACGGTTCATTGCACGGCCCGAGACGCTGGAGTTCTCCGCAACCGGGTATTCCTTTCCATAACCCTGGGCCACGATGCGCGCAGGATCGACACCCATCTTGATCAGGGCCACTTGCACCGAGGTCGCGCGACGCTCGGACAGCGACTGGTTGTACGACGCCGCGCCGGTGCTGTCGGTGTAACCCTCGACAATCACTTTGCGGTCCGGGTTTTCCTGAAGGAACTGCGCCAGTTTGTTGATATTCACCAAACCGTTGGACTTCAGGTCCGCCTTGTTGGTGGCAAACAGCACATCACCAAACGTCACCAGCGTGCCGCGATCGGTCTGTTTGGCGTTCAGACTGTCCTGCAGCTGTTTGATCTGCTGGTCGCGGGCATCCAGGCGAGCCTGGGCCCGTTGTGCTGCGGCATTTTTCAGGTTGTTTTCAGCGGTGCGCAGGGCGATGGTCTGCTTGGCCACTTCAACGCGCTGATTGGTCAGGTAAGCCAGTTGATCGACCTTGGCCTGGTCTTCCCTATCCAGGTAAGCCTTGTCGGCCTTGTCCAGGTATTCGCTGGCGTCTTTGGTTTCCAGCGCTGCGACTTTGCTGGCTTGCGGGTTGGCTTGCAGGCCGGTGTAGTTGGTGCGGGCTTGCTCCAGGTTCGCGTTGGGCGGTGTGGAGCAGGCAGCCAGTGCAACACTTGCGGCCAGGAGGGCGGGGATCATCAATTGTTTGCGCATAATAGTTCGTCCTTTCTATCGATAAGTGTTTCAGGTCTGAAAATCGGGATGGGCGCTTACTGCACGGTGCGCTGACTTTCCTGACGCAGTTCCTGAACACCTTTCTGGGAGTCCTTCACAGCTTGTTCGGCTTTCATCGCCTGGGCCTTGCGCTCGGCGACGCGGGCGTCCCACTCGGCTTGCTCGGCCAGCATTCTGGCTTCGTCATACTTCTTGTCGTGCATGGCGATTTCGGCCTGTTTGAGCTTGTCCTGAGCGGCCTTCATTTCCACGGCGGCGAATTCGGTACCGCCGGCGCTGACAGCGCTGTTCACGGCGGATTGGGTCACGGCGTATTGCTCGCTCGGCGGGTTACCGGCGCAACCGGCCAGAACGAAGCTGCCGCCGATGGCCAGGGCCGCCAGTTTGAGACCGCGCAGATGGGGGAACGAGGATGATGCGATGCTGGTCTTCATGGTCTTCAACTCCATTGGATAACTCCTGAAAAACATCTGAATCCATCCTGGGCAAGGAGCCGCAACCTTCAATTTCCAGAGCATTTTGAATCGGCCGTCCCAGGCGTGGTTATTGGGTTGACCCAAAGTGTTTTTCAAAAGTTCAGAGAAGATGGCCTATCGCCCGAAAAAACCTGATCGAGAGGACAAGGCTCTAAACCGGTAATTTTAGCGATATGCGGCGGTATTCCCGACCGTTTCATGGCCCGGAAACATGCAATTATCGAAGGAATAGCAAGCCAGTGTGGGAGCGGGCTTGCTCGCGAAGAGGCCGTATCAGTTGAAATAAATGTTGGCTGACACGCCGCTTTCGCGAGCAAGCCCGCTCCCACAGATTCGGCGTCAAATTCAGTGTTTCTGCTTGTCGCTATCGCCCGACAAATCATGCAAATGACGCCGGGACAAGGCGAGAAAACGCGGGGTCGGGCCGACGTCTTCGTACAGCGGATCGCCTTCTTCATCGGTGGCCACCACCGTTGACCCCTTCACATATGGAAAGCTCGCTTCGAGCTCTTCCAAGGCGGCGCCGATCAGCTCGCCGAGCAGTTCTTCGGGGCGCCGCTTGGGGTACATGTCGATAATCGCCGCCAGCCGCGCGGCGGCTTCCACGTCCAGATGAATCGCGTAGCCAGAGTCGGTCAGACGACCCTTGGCGTTTTCTTCCCAATGCTTGGCGAGCTCGCGGATTTTCATGATGACCTCATTGCGCACCTGCTCGTGGCAGGCCGGGTGAGTGTCCGGCGGTGGCCGGTGATACGCCGTTGTACGGCTTATGGTTGAGATTAGCTGCAATGCCCGGTGTTTGAAGTCCTTGGCGTCGTCTGCTTGTAAGAAGCGCTTTACGACGGCACTCTCTTTAACAGAGCTTCTAACAACAAAGCATAGCCGCCAATGCCAGTGTAGGAGCCAGGCTTGCCGGCGAAGGCGTCCTTGAGAGCGCCCGGCCCGGGCCACCGGGGGCCCAACCCAGGCATTGGTCAAGCCC
>NZ_JBIVCD010000026.1:47501-68518 GCF_044746425.1 Pseudomonas sp. NPDC086112
TCACCAGAGCTACTAACAACACAGCATTCCCCCCACGCCCTGTGTCGGAGCCTGGCTTGCCGGCGAAGGCGTCCTTGAGAGCGCCTTCGCCGGCAAGCCTGGCTCCTACACTGACATTGAGCATAGCCACCCGGATTTTCGCTGGAGAACTGCTGATGACCGATATTGATGCACGCTTGCGCGAGGACGTTCACCTGTTGGGTGAGCTGTTGGGCAACACCATTCGTGAACAGTACGGGGACGACTTTCTCGACAAGATCGAGCAGATCCGCAAAGGCGCCAAGGCTGACCGTCGCGGTTCGATGGACGCCGAACTCAGCGCCAGCCTCAACCAGTTGAGCGAAGACGAGTTGCTGCCGGTGGCGCGGGCGTTCAACCAGTTCCTCAATCTGGCCAATATCGCCGAGCAATATCAGCTGATTCATCGACGTGAAGAATCGCAGCCTGCGCCGTTCGAGGCCCGGGTGTTGCCGGAATTGCTCGCTCGCCTGCTGACTGCGGGCCATGACGCCGAGTCCCTGGCCCGGCAATTGGGCCGGCTGGAAATCGAACTGGTATTGACGGCGCACCCCACCGAAGTGGCGCGTCGCACGCTGATCCAGAAGTACGACGCGATCGCCGCGCAACTGGCCGCACAAGACCATCGCGACCTGACTACCGCCGAGCGCGAGCAGATCAAAACGAAGTTGCAGCGCCTGATCGCCGAAGCCTGGCACACCGAAGAAATCCGCCGTACCCGCCCGACACCGGTGGACGAAGCCAAGTGGGGCTTCGCGGTGATCGAGCATTCGCTGTGGCAGGCGATTCCCAACTATTTGCGCAAGGCCGATCAGGCCCTGCATGCCGCCACCGGCCTGCACCTGCCACTGGAAGCCGCACCGATTCGCTTTGCCTCATGGATGGGCGGCGACCGCGACGGCAACCCCAACGTCACCGCCGCCGTAACCCGCGAAGTGTTGCTGCTGGCGCGCTGGATGGCCGCCGATTTGTACCTGCGCGATGTTGATCACCTCGCCGCCGAGTTGTCGATGCAGCAGGCCAGTGACGAGTTGAAAGCCAAGGCCGGCGACAGCGCCGAGCCTTACCGCGCAGTGCTCAAACAATTGCGTGAACGTCTGCGCGCGACCCGTAATTGGGCCCACGCATCCCTGACGGCAAACACGCCAGCGTCGGCCGATGTGTTGCAAAACAACCGCGACCTGCTGGACCCGCTGGAGCTGTGCTACCACTCGCTGCATGAATGCGGCATGGGCGTCATCGCCGATGGCCCGTTGCTCGATTGCCTGCGTCGTGCGGTGACGTTCGGGCTGTTTCTGGTGCGCCTTGATGTGCGACAGGACTCGTCGCGCCACTCGGCGGCCATGACCGAAATCACCGATTACCTCGGCCTGGGCCGTTATGAGGACTGGAGCGAAGAGGAGCGCATCGCCTTCCTGATGCGCGAACTGAACAATCGTCGGCCATTGCTGCCGGCGTACTTCAAGCCGTCTGCCGACACCGCCGAAGTGCTGGCGACATGCCGGGAAATCGCCGCGGCACCGGGGGCTTCCCTCGGCTCGTATGTGATTTCCATGGCCGGTGCCGCTTCCGACGTGCTGGCCGTGCAATTGCTGCTCAAAGAATCCGGCGTATTGCGGCCGATGCGCGTGGTGCCGCTGTTCGAAACCCTCGCCGACCTCGATAACGCCGGCCCGGTGATCGAAAAACTCTTGTTGTTGCCGGGCTATCGCTCGCGCCTGCAAGGGCCGCAGGAAGTGATGATCGGTTATTCCGACTCGGCCAAGGACGCTGGCACCACCGCAGCGGCCTGGGCGCAGTATCGGGCGCAGGAGCGTTTGGTCGACATCTGTCGCGAACAGCAAGTGGAGCTGCTGTTGTTCCACGGTCGCGGGGGCACCGTGGGCCGTGGTGGTGGCCCGGCGCACGCGGCGATTCTGTCGCAGCCGCCGGGGTCGGTGGCGGGGCGTTTCCGCACCACCGAGCAGGGGGAAATGATTCGTTTCAAATTCGGCCTGCCGGACATCGCCGAGCAAAACCTCAATCTGTACCTGGCGGCAGTGCTGGAGGCGACTTTGTTGCCACCGCCACCCCCTGAGCCTGCCTGGCGCCATTTGATGGACGAATTGGCCGCCGATGGCGTCAAGGCATACCGCGCCGTGGTGCGGGAAAATCCGCAGTTCGTCGAGTATTTCCGCCAGTCCACCCCGGAGCAGGAGTTGGGGCGTTTGCCGTTGGGCAGCCGTCCGGCCAAGCGCCGCGCTGGCGGCATCGAAAGCCTGCGCGCCATTCCGTGGATCTTCGGTTGGACCCAGACGCGCTTGATGTTACCGGCCTGGTTGGGCTGGGAAGCAGCGCTGACAAAGGCGCTGGAGCGTGGCGAGGGTGAGCTGTTGGGGCAGATGCGCGAGCAGTGGCCATTCTTCCGTACCCGCATCGATATGCTGGAAATGGTGCTGGCCAAGGCCGACGCCGACATCGCCCAGTCTTACGATGAGCGTCTGGTCGAGCCGGATCTGCTCCCTTTGGGGGCGCATTTACGCGACCTATTGTCGCAGGCCTGTGCAGTGGTCCTGGGGTTGACCGGTCAGTCGCAGCTACTGGCACATAGCCCAGCCACCCTTGAATTCATCCGTCTGCGCAACACTTACCTCGACCCGCTGCATCTATTGCAAGCCGAACTGTTGGCACGTTCGCGGCAACAGGATGTAGCTCAGGGCAGCCCGGTAGAACAGGCGTTACTGGTGTCTGTGGCGGGGATTGCCGCCGGTTTGCGAAATACCGGCTAAGGTTTTCGTCGTGGGGAACAGGCACCCGGCGCGAGCGTCGAGTGCCTGTTGGCGAGCGCTCGAAAAGGTCTGTCACGCGACAGTTAATGATGGGGTTGCGACTTGGGTTACCCCTTCGCAGGGTCTCGTAAGGGGCGGGTTTCTCCGACTTTCGGCGGCTTGTGTGGGCAGGGCCCGCTGTGTATCTTGATCAGCCTTTGGCCGTTTGGGCGGTCGCGATCCTATTTTTGAGATTGGCCCCAAGAGGCGAATCTGACGTTATCTATATAAAAAATTGAGGAGCACATCTAATGCGCGTCATTCTGCTGGGAGCTCCCGGGGCCGGTAAAGGTACTCAGGCTAAGTTCATCACCGAGAAATTCGGCATTCCGCAAATCTCTACCGGCGACATGCTGCGTGCTGCGGTAAAAGCCGGTACCGAGCTGGGCCTGATCGCCAAGAGCGTCATGGATAGCGGTGGTCTGGTTTCCGATGACCTGATCATCAATCTGGTTAAGGAACGCATCAGCCAGGCCGATTGCGCCAACGGTTTCCTGTTCGACGGTTTCCCGCGCACCATTCCTCAGGCTGAAGCCCTGGTGAAGGCCGGCGTTGAGCTGGACCACGTGTTGGAAATCGACGTTAAAGACGAAGACATCGTTCAGCGTATCGCTGGCCGTCGTGTTCACGAGGCCAGCGGCCGCGTGTACCACATCGTCTACAACCCGCCAAAAATTGCCGGTAAAGACGACATCACCGGCGACGAGCTGGTGCAGCGCAAAGACGACACTGAAGAAACCGTGCGTCATCGCCTGTCGGTCTACCACGCCCAGACCGAGCCTCTGGTGAAGTTTTACCAGGAGCTGTCCGCCGCTCAAGGCAAACCGAAGTACAGCCACGTCGAAGGCGTCGGCTCGGTTGAAGCGATCACCGGCAAGGTGCTTGAAGCACTGAGCTGAAAAGTCTGATCGGCTTCATCTTCTACGGCCCGCTTGCGGGCCGTAGTTGTTTATACTGGCGCACTTTTTTTGACTTCTCTTACGGAAACATCGATGAGCACCTTGCTGGCCCTGGACACCGCGACTGAAGCTTGCTCCGTTGCTTTGCTGCATGACGGCAAAGTCACGAGTCATTACGAGGTGATCCCGCGCCTGCATGCGCAGAAGCTGCTGCCGATGATCCAGCACCTGCTGGCCGATGCCGGGACCACGCTGCAAGCGGTCGATGCCATTGCGTTCGGCCGTGGTCCGGGCGCGTTCACCGGTGTGCGGATCGCCATCGGCGTGGTGCAGGGGCTGGCGTTTGCGCTGGATCGCCCGGTGTTGCCGGTCTCCAATCTCGCCGTACTCGCCCAGCGGGCTTATCGCGAACATGGCGTCAGCCAGGTCGCAGCGGCCATCGATGCGCGCATGGATGAGGTGTATTGGGGTTGCTACCGCGAAACGGCGGGGGAGATGCGGTTGGTGGGCAACGAAGCAGTACTGCCACCGGAAGCCGCTGTATTGCCGGCCGATGCCAGCGGCGAGTGGTTCGGCGCAGGCACTGGTTGGGGGTATGCCGAGCGCATTGCCGTCAACCTGAGCGGGCAGGACGCGGGCATGCTGCCCCACGCCGAAGACCTGCTGACCCTGGCGCGCTTTGCCTGGGAACGCGGTGAAGCGATCGTGGCCGATCAGGCGCAGCCGGTGTATCTGCGCGATAAAGTCGCGACGCCCAAAGCGCGTTAATCCTTGTTGTCGGGTTGATCCCTTCGCGGGCAAGCCTCGCTCCTACAGGTTTTGTAGCCAGTCGAAATATCGGCGATATCCTGTAGGAGCGAGGCTTGCCCGCGAAGGCAATCTCCCCGGTTATAGCCAATCGTCACTTTCTACCCGCCGCTTTTAAACCTTTTCACTTTTCTGTGTTCTAGTTATCACTCGGCAGTTTGCGAAGTGGGCTATGTGCCACTAAGCTGCCATCATCGATACCGAGCATGCACTTATGCGTATAGACGGCGTTTCCTCTCAGTCCTACCCCATCAAGCGCAAGCCTCGCAAAGGCCATGTGTCCGAGGATGACTCCGTCGATATCGACGGCGAGCTGGAATTCCCTACCGAAGAGCAATTGGCCGCCCGCGCCGCCAAAGCTTCCGCACAACGCCTGAGCAATCTGCCCGCCCGCCAACAAGACATGATTTATCACCGCGCCATGAGCAAAAGTGTGGCGATGGCACTGGCCAGTTACCTGAGCACCGCCACTTTTGTCGATTGGGATGCGGATGTACTGGGTCTCGACCTGTACATCTGATGCTGCCTTACTACCTCGGCTGCCCGTCCTGGAGTGAAAACGCCTGGCGCGATTACTTGTATCCACAAGACGCCAGGCCCGCCGAGTTTCTCAATCTTTATGCTCAAGTGTTCAACGCCGTGGAAGGCAATACGACCTTCTACGCGAGCCCGTCTGCCGCCACTGTGCAGCGCTGGGCCGAAACCATGCCCGAACACTTTCGCTTCACCGCCAAGTTCCCCGGCGACATCAGCCATAGCGGTGACCTGCGCGAGCAATTGACCGCCACCGAAACCTTCCTGCAATTGCTCAGCCCCCTGGGTGAACGGGTTTCGCCGGTATGGCTGCAATTATCGAAAAGCTTCACCCCGCAACGTTTGTCCGAGCTGGCCGGTTTTATTGACGCGGTGGATCGGCCCTTGGCGGTCGAAGTGCGACACGATGAGTTCTTCGCCAAGGGCGATGCCGAGCGGATGCTCAATCGCCTGTTGCTGGATCGTGGTGTCGAGCGTATCTGCCTTGATCCGCGAGCGCTGTTCAGCTGCACCTCGACCGATCCTTCGGTGCTCCACGCCCAATCGAAAAAGCCCAGGGTGCCGCCTCGTCCTGCGGCGTTTACTCAGTTCCCACAGGTGCGTTTCATCGGCCATCCTGTGCTTGAAGCCAACGATCCATTCCTGGTGCCGTGGGTCGAGAAAATCGCTCTCTGGATCGAAGAGGGCCGCACGCCCTATATCTTCCTGCACACCGCCGATAACCTGCTGGCGGCAAAACTCGCCCAACGTTTTCACGCACAACTGATGCTGCGTTTGCCTGGCTTGGCACCGCTGCCTGAGCTATACAGAGAGCCCGCCGCCGAGCAACTTGGCTTGCTCTGAAGCGGCTTCTTTCCCAGCTGTAGGAGCCAGGCTTGCCGGCGAAGGCGTCCTTGAGTGCGCCTTCGCCGGCAAGCCTGGCTCCTACGAAAAGCGGTTTATCTTTCCCCTTTTTTCAGGAGCCTGCCAATGGATGCGCAAACCCTTCGAGCCCAGGCGTTCAAAGCACTGCATGAACGCGAGGGCGCTTTTGTCATTCCCAACCCTTGGGACGCCGGCTCGGCGAAAATGCTCGCCAGCCTTGGCTTCGAGGCGCTGGCGACCACCAGTGCCGGTTACGCCTTTTCCCGGGGGCGTCCCGATGGTGGGCTGACGCTCGATGAAACCCTGGCGAACGTTGAAGCGATTGTCGCAGCCACTGATCTACCGGTAGCGGTGGATCTCGAAAACGGTTTTGCCGACGCCCCCGCTGACTGCGCCCAAAGTATTGTGCGTGCGGCAAAGGCCGGAGCGGTCGGCGGTTCGATCGAAGATGCCACGGGGCGTGAGGACGGTCCGATCTACTGCTTCGAGCATGCCGTGGCGCGTATCGAAGCGGCTGTCGCGGCGGCTCGCAGTTTGCCTTTCCCCTTCATGCTGACGGCGCGTGCCGAGAACTTTCTGCACGGCAATCCTGACCTCGACGACACCATTCGCCGCTTGCAGGCATTCGCCGAGGCGGGGGCCGACGTGCTTTACGCACCGGGCTTGCGCAACGCTGAAGAAGTCTTGGCGGTGGTTCGCGCCGTGGCGCCGAAACCGGTCAATGTGTTGATGTCCGGCGGGCTCAAGCTGACGGTCGAGCAGTTGAGTGAAATGGGCGTCAAGCGCATCAGCGTCGGTTCGGCCCTGGCCCTGGCCGCCTATGGCGAGTTCTTCCGCGCCGCCGAGGAAATCCAGCAACACGGGACCTTCGGTTTTACCTCTCGGTCGATGCCGTTCCAGAAGGCCAATAAATTGTTCAAAGGCTGACGATGCGGTTTCGGTGGGGGCTGTTGCTGGTGCTGTTGATCATCGGCGCTGCCGGGTTGAGCGTCGGGCGCGGCTGGGTTTCCATTCCTGCGCAATGGAACCCTTTGGCGCCGCTGGACGTAACGGCCGAACCGAACCTGCTGACCCGCTACAAACTGATGCGCCTGCGCAATGACCCGCAGTTATGCGACCAGGTCCTGAGCAGCTCAGGTTTGCGGGTGGCTCGTCAGGCCGACAGCCCGGACGCGACTTGCCCGTTGACCAACACCTTGCGTGTGCAAGGTGGCGAGGCGGCGCTGAGCAGCAGTTTCCTCGCCAGTTGCAGCCTGGCAGTAGCGTTCGCCTTGTTTGAGCGCCACGCCCTGCAACCGGCGGCTCAGGCCGTCTACGGGCAGGCGGTGAAACGGGTCGACCATCTCGGCAGCTTCGCCTGTCGCAACGTCTACAACCGCGAAAACGGCAGACGCAGCCAGCATGCCACGGCCGATGCGCTGGATATCAGCGGATTCCGGCTGGCGGACGGCCGATCGATCAGCGTGCTCAGGGATTGGCCGAAGGATAACCAGGACGCGCGATTTCTGCGTCAGGTCCGCGACGGCGCCTGCGATATGTTCAGTGTGGTGTTGAGCCCGGACTACAACGCCGCCCATCGCAACCACTTTCATGTGGATGTCGGGCCGTGGTGGCGGTGCCGCTGAGGGTTATGCGGCGATGCGCAGGTTCTGCAGAACGATCGGGCGTGCCCAGCCGTTATCGAAATCCAATTGTTTCTGTTGTTCCACCAGCTCTTCGGGCGAGAAAGGCGGGAACGGTTTGTCCAGCAGCTCAAGTTCGAACTCGGCAATCGGCAAGCGTAGCGGACGCGGTTGCGGTGCGATGCCAGGCTCTGGCAGCGGTTGACCGGCGGTGAGCACGATCGGGCGTACCCAGCCGCTTTCGAAGTCCTGTTGTTTCTGTTGCGCGACGATTTCTTCCGGCGGGAACGGCGGGGAAGGTTTGTCGGCCAGGTCCATTTCGAACTCGGCAATCGGCAGGAACAGTGGCTCTGGCGGGCGGACGGGTGTTTCGATCACATCACATTCGCGCTGGGAAATGATGTGCGCCAGCAGCTCACTGCCAACGGTCGGTTCGACCGGGCTATCGAGATCAACCGGTGGAAAGTTGAGAGACTCCGGCACGACATCGCCCGACTGATCGGCCAGGGCCTGGGCAAAAAAATCCTGCCACAGGTGACTGACGCCGCTCAGTGCTTGGGAATTTCGCAGGCCAAAATCGCCGTGGGGCGAGATGTAACCTATCGATGTGCGTTGAATGTCTGACATTTCTCTCGGTCGACGCTCAGCTCTGGCAAAATGCTCGATAGTTTGGTTATCGGCCGTTTTTGCCGATCATTAATTTTTTGAGCGTGTTTTCCCATGATTGAGCAACCTGCGGCCTGCCGCATCCATGTCGAGGCCTTGGGCACGACCTTTCAGCCACAGGCCGAGCAATGGGCCGAGCGCCTGGGGTTGCCGTTGCAGGTGGATGACGGCGAGTTTGCCTTGCAGGTGGGCGAGCAGGGGTTGCAGCTGCAACAACTGGGGCCGGATGCACCGGGACCGGTGCGGGTGGATTTCGTTGAAGGTGGCGCGGCCCATCGTCGGTTGTACGGCGGTGGCAGCGGTCAGATGATTGCCAAAGCGGTCGGCGTCGCCCAAGGCGTGCGTCCGCGCGTGCTGGACGCCACGGCCGGGCTGGGCAAGGATGCGTTCGTGCTGGCGAGCCTGGGCTGCGAGATGAGCCTGATCGAGCGCCAGCCGCTGATCGGCGCGTTGCTTGAAGATGGCCTGGCCCGCGGCGCGGAAGATTTCGACGTGGCGCCGATCGTGGCGCGGATGCGTTTGCTCAAGGGCAATTCGATCGAAGTGATGCGCAACTGGGAAGGCGAGCCGCCGCAGGTGATCTACCTCGACCCGATGTTTCCCCATCGCGAGAAAACCGCGTTGGTGAAGAAGGAAATGCGCCTGTTCCGGCCGCTGGTCGGCGATGACCCGGATGCACCGGCATTGCTTGAAGCGGCATTGGCCCTGGCCAGTCACCGGGTGGTAGTCAAACGCCCGCGCAAGGCGCCGTGCATCGATGGGCCGAAGCCGAGTCATGCGCTGGATGGCAAGTCCAGCCGATACGACATTTATCCGAAGAAAGCGCTCAAGACTTAAGACCGCGTCGCCCCATTCGCGGGCAAGCCTCGCTCCTACAGGATTTGAGTTGTTGCGCAATAATCTGTAGGAGCGAGGCTTGCCCGCGAAGGCGTCAGTCCGGTCACTGAATAAACTATCAGACCGACTCCGGCCGATAAGCCCGCATAAACAACCCCACCACTTCCCGCACATGGGCTTCGGCCGCATCCCCGGTCACCGGCTCGCCGCAGCCATACAGCAACCGGAAATTTCCCGCCCCCTTGAGCAGGCAAAAGAAATGCTCGGCGGCATTGCGCGGTTTGTCGATACTCAATGCGCCGCTCTGATTGACCTTGTTCAGCAACCCCTCCATTCCGTGAAGTACGCGTTCTGGCCCGGCCTGGAAGAAAATCAGCGAGAGTTTCGGGTCTTGGCTACCCAGCGTCATCATCAGCCGATGCAGGTTCACCGATTCATCACTGTTGATCAGCTGATGAAAGCCGTGTGCGATGTTCAGCAGCACGGTCTCCACCGCGATGCCCTCCGGCAATTCAAAGAAAAGGGGCGGCAATTGCTCTTCGCACTTGGCGATGACGGCGGCGGAAAACAGCGTCTCCTTGTCGTTGAAATGACTGTAGACCGTCAGCTTCGACACGCCGGCTTCGGCCGCCACGGCATCCATGCTGGTGTTGGCGTATCCCTTGCTCAGAAACAGGATTTTTGCCGCATCGAGGATGGCCTGGCGCTTGGCCAGATCCTTGGGACGGCCCGGACCGCTGGGTATGGAAAGATTGTCAGACATTCTTCGCTTTAATACTGGACTGGTGAGTTTGCTATTAATAACATACTGGTCAGTATAATTATTCAAAGCACCATTAGCGAAAGGTCCTTTCCCATGTTCCGCTATGCCTTGCCCCTCGCATTGCCGGTCAGCCTGGCTTTTTTATTGTCTGCGTGCGGCCATGAAGAGGCGCCTCAAGTCACCGTCCGCCCGGCCATGGTCGTTCAGCCAGAGCCCTCGGCTCAGGCCATGGAGAGTTATCCCGGTGAAGTCCGTGCGCGCTATGAGCCTGATCTGGCCTTCCGCATTGGTGGCAAAGTCAGCCGACGACTGGTCGAGGAAGGCCAGCGGGTCAAGGCCGACCAGCCTCTGGCGGAACTCGATCCTCAGGACGTGCGCCTGCAACTGGAAGCCACCCGCGCCCAGGTCGCTGCCGCCGAAGCCAATCTGAACCTGGTGCGCGCCGAGCGTGATCGCTACAAGACCCTGATGGAGCGGCAGATGGTCAGCCGCTCGCAGTACGACAATGCGGAAAACCTCTACCGCTCCGGTGAAGCACGCCTCAAGCAAATCAAAGCCGAATTCAACGTCTCGACCAATCAGGCCAGTTACGCGGTGCTGCGCGCGCCGCAGGATGGCGTGGTGGCCAAGCGTGCGGTTGAAGTCGGGCAAGTGGTCGCGGCCGGGCAAACCGTGTTTACCCTCGCCACCGATGGCGAACGCGAAGTGTTGATCAGCCTGCCGGAGCAGAGTTTTGGTCGCTTCAAGGTCGGCCAACCGGTCTCGGTGGAACTCTGGACCCAACCCGATCAACGTTTCCCCGGACGCATCCGTGAGTTGTCGCCTGCGGCCGACCCGAAATCGCGCACCTTCGCCGCTCGCATTGCATTTACCGCTGGCAAGGTTCCCGCCGAACTGGGCCAGAGTGCCCGGGTGTACATCCAGACCGCCGATGTGGTGTCGTTGTCGGTGCCGTTGTCGGCGGTCACTGCGGAAAACGGTGCCACTTATGTGTGGGTGGTCGGCGCCAACAACACCCTGAAGAAAGCCCCGGTGCGGGTCGGTGCATTCGGTGAGAAAACCGTGCCGGTGCTTGAAGGCCTGAACGCCAGCGACTGGGTGGTGGCGGCCGGTGTTCATGTGCTTCACGACGGGCAGCAAGTACGCCCGGTGGATCGCTCCAACCGTGTGGTCAATCTGGCGCACAAGGAGTAATCCCCGATGGGTTTCAATCTTTCCGAATGGGCGCTGCGTAACCGCCAGATCGTACTGTTTCTGATGCTCTTGCTGGCTGTCGTCGGCGCATTGTCCTACACCAAGCTGGGCCAAAGTGAAGACCCGCCGTTCACCTTCAAGGCCATGGTAATTCGTACCAACTGGCCGGGGGCCACGGCCGAGGAAGTGTCGCGTCAGGTCACTGAGCGTATTGAAAAGAAACTGATGGAAACCGGCGAGTACGAACGGATCACCTCGTTCTCCCGCCCGGGCGAGTCCCAAGTGACGTTCATGGCGCGGGATTCCATGCATTCGGTGGAAATCCCGGACCTCTGGTATCAGGTCCGCAAGAAGATCAGCGACATCCGTCAGACCCTGCCACCGGGCATCCAGGGCCCGTTTTTCAATGATGAATTCGGCACCACCTTTGGCAACATTTACGCCCTGACTGGCGAAGGTTTTGATTACGCGGTGCTCAAGGACTACGCCGACCGCGTCCAGATTCAGCTGCAACGGGTCAAGGATGTGGGCAAGGTCGACTTGCTCGGGCTGCAGGACGAGAAAATCTGGATCGAGCTCTCCAACGTCAAACTGGCCACCCTCGGATTGCCGTTGGCGACGGTGCAGCAGGCGCTTGAAGAGCAGAACGCGATGTCCAACGCAGGTTTCTTCGAAACCACCAGCGAGCGTTTGCAGCTACGGGTTTCGGGGAATTTTCAGACCGTCGACGAGATCAAGAACTTCCCGATCCGGGTCGACAATCGCACGTTCCGCATCGGCGATGTGGCGAACGTTCGTCGTGGCTTCAACGATCCACCGGCGCCGCGCATGCGCTTCATGGCTGAAGACGCCATCGGCCTGGCCGTGGCCATGAAAAGCGGTGGTGACATTCTGATTCTGGGCAAAGCGCTGGAAGTCGAATTCGCCAGGATCCAGAAGAATCTTCCGGCTGGCATGCAGTTGCGCAAGGTGTCCGATCAACCCGCCGCGGTGAAAACCGGTGTCGGCGAGTTTGTTCAGGTGCTGGTGGAGGCGCTGGCGATTGTATTGCTGGTGAGCTTCTTCTCCCTCGGTGTGCGCACCGGCATGGTGGTGGCGCTGGCGATTCCGCTGGTGTTGGCGATGACGTTCGCCTGCATGTATTACCTGGGAATAGGCCTGCACAAGATTTCCCTTGGCGCGCTGGTACTGGCGCTGGGGTTGCTGGTGGACGACGCAATCATCGCCGTGGAAATGATGGCGATCAAAATGGAGCAGGGCTTCGACCGGGTCAAAGCCGCCAGCTACGCCTGGACCAGCACTGCGTTCCCGATGCTCACCGGAACGCTGATCACCGCTGCCGGTTTCCTGCCGATTGCCACCGCGCAATCGGGCACCGGCGAATACACCCGCTCGATCTTCCAGGTGGTGACCATCGCCCTGTTGGCATCGTGGATTGCCGCCGTGGTCTTTGTGCCTTATCTGGGGGAAAAACTCCTGCCGGACCTGGCGAAAATTCACGCCGCCAAGCATGGCACTGGCGACGGCCAACCCGACCCTTATGGCACGCCGTTCTATCAGCGCGTCAGACGGCTAGTGGAGTGGTGCGTGCGCCGGCGCAAAACGGTGATCGTCCTGACCATCGTGATGTTCGTCGCCTCAGTGGTGTTGTTCCGTTTCGTGCCGCAGCAGTTTTTCCCGGCTTCTGGGCGACTGGAGTTGATGGTCGATCTGAAGTTGGCCGAAGGTGCCTCCCTGAGTAACACCGCCGAGGAGGTCAAACGCCTCGAAGGCCTGCTCAAGGATCAGGCCGGGATCGACAACTACGTGGCTTACGTCGGCACCGGTTCGCCGCGTTTCTACCTGCCGCTGGATCAGCAACTTCCGGCTGCGAGCTTTGCGCAATTTGTCGTGCTGGCCAAAACCATCGAAGACCGCGAAACCCTGCGCACCTGGCTGATTGGAACCCTCAATGAACAATTCCCGGCCCTGCGTTCGCGGGTCACGCGGCTGGAGAATGGTCCTCCGGTTGGTTATCCGGTGCAGTTCCGGGTCACCGGTGAGCACATTGAGGAAGTCCGCGCATTGGCCCGTAAAGTCGCGGCCAAGGTTCGCGAGAACCCACACGTGGCCAACGTGCATCTGGACTGGGAAGAGCCGAGCAAAGTCGTTTATCTGAACGTCGATCAGGACCGCGCACGGGCGCTGGGTGTGAGCACGGCGAACCTGTCGGGTTTCCTGCGCAGCTCGCTGACCGGTGCCAGCGTCAGCCAGTACCGCGAAGACAACGAGTTGATCGAGATCTTGCTGCGCGGCACGGTGCATGAGCGCACCGAGCTGGCGTTGCTGCCAAGCCTGGCCGTGCCGACCGACAACGGTCGCAGCGTGGCGCTGTCGCAGATCGCGACGCTGGAATACGGCTTCGAAGAAGGCATCATCTGGCACCGTAACCGCCTGCCCAACGTGACGGTTCGCGCCGACATCTACGGCAAGGAACAACCGGTATCACTGGTGCAGCAAATCATGCCGACCCTGGATCCGATTCGCGCCGAATTGCCGGACGGCTATTTGCTGGACGTCGGCGGTACGGTGGAAGACTCGGCCCGTGGGCAGAGCTCGGTGAATGCTGGCGTGCCGTTGTTCATTGTGGTGGTGCTGACGTTGCTGATGCTGCAACTGCGCAGTTTCTCACGCACGGTGATGGTGTTTCTGACGGCGCCACTGGGGCTGATCGGTGTGACACTGTTTCTATTGGTGTTCCGCCAGCCATTTGGTTTTGTGGCGATGCTCGGGACCATCGCCTTGTCCGGGATGATCATGCGTAATTCGGTGATTCTGGTGGATCAGATTGAGCAGGACATCGCTGCCGGGCTTAAGCCTTGGCAGGCGATTATCGAGGCGACGGTGCGGCGGTTCCGACCGATTGTGCTGACGGCGTTGGCGGCGGTGCTGGCGATGATTCCATTGTCGCGCAGTGTGTTTTTCGGGCCGATGGCGGTGGCGATCATGGGCGGGCTGATTGTGGCGACGGCGTTGACGTTGCTGTTTTTGCCGGCGTTGTATGCGGCTTGGTTCAGGGTCAAGCAAGAGCCGGTGTGATTGTTTGATCTTGGCGGCCTTCGGGCCGACCATGGTCACTCCATTGTAGGAGCGAGGCTCGCCCGCGAAGGCGGTCCAAGCTCCTACACATATTTCAGATCCGTCTGATATTGAGTCAACGTAGGTGCGCTGTTGTACTCAAGACTCAACTTCGTGAGTTTTTGAGACACCGATAATGAAAAAACCGCCCATGCTCAGGGGCAGATCCGACCCGGTGTTCGATCTGTTGGGGCAGTCACCCCACAAGGAACGCCTCTCGGACTACCTCGCACTGCTCAAGCCGCTGGACGATCAGGGCCGCTACCTTCCTTTCGATGAGTTGCGCTACCGCTGGGCGCCTGGACTGGATGCGAACCTGTGCTGGGCCTTGGTCAAGAAAGCCCGGACCGCACAGTATTCCAGCATTTTGCCATTGTGCGAGCCCATTCAATGGGGCCAATTTGTGCTGACCCCATTGGCCCAGAAAGCTGTTTCGGCCGTCGATCGACAAGCGACGACGGCAGCGCTGGAATACATGACTGGCCAGATCGGCGAACGAGCGCATTTCAGCTATCTGCTCAACGATCTGATCGAAGACGAAGCCATCAGCAGCAGCCAGCTCGAAGGCGCGGCAACCACCACCCGGGTGGCCAAGGACATGCTCAAGCGCAAGCGCCTGCCGCGTACGCCGGATGAGAGGATGGTCATCGGTAACTACAAGATGATGAACTTCGCCTGGGAAAAGCGATATGAGCCCTTGAGCGTCGAGCTGATCGCGGCGATGCATCGTGTCGGCGTCGAAGGTATCGATGACCCGCAATATTCACCGGGTGCCTTCAGGGTCAACGATGACGTGGTGGTGCAGGATGGCGAAGGTAATACCGTGCATACGCCGCCTCCCGCAGCGGGGCTCGTGTCGCGATTGCAGGTGCTGTCGAAGTGGATCAACCAGTCTCACGACGATCCCGGTCAAGTGGATTACCTTCATCCATTGATCAAAGGAATCGCGCTGCATTTTGCACTGGGTTATGAGCATCCTTTTCGCGATGGCAACGGCCGGGTCGCACGGGCACTGTTTTACTGGTTCATGTTCAAGAATGACTTCTCGGCCTTTCGCTACATCGCGATCAGCTTGTTGCTGCGCAATGCGCCGGTGAAATACGGGCGCTCGTATCTGAATACCGAGGCCGATGATCTGGACCTGACCTACTTCATCGATTTCCAGTGTTCAGTCATCTCCCGGGCTGTCAGCGCTTTTACCGAGGCTTATCGAAAAAGCCTGGCCTATACCGAAAGCTTTGATCGATGGCTGCTGGAGTCTGGTTTTTTCGACCGATTGACCGAGAAACAGCGAGCCGTATACCAAGTGGCCAAGAGTGGTATGGCCAAGGAGTTCACGGCGGTCAATGTGAAGGAGAATCTGAACTGCTCTTACAACACCGCGTCAGCCACTCTGAATGGTTTGGTCGAGTTGATGGTGTTCGAGAAAAGGAGGATGGGGCGCGAGTGGGTGTTCTTCCTGCGGGCAGCGTCCGCGGTCTGATTCCCGGGGGCGTGAGATTGCTCGCGATGAGTCCGTGTCAGTCGACATACTGTGGCTGACACACCGCAATCGCGAGCAAGCTCGCTCCTACAGGATCGGAGTTGAGGCTTAGAGCGTACCAAATACCTTCTTCGCCAAACTGGTCGCCGCCGCCGCAGGGTTCTGGCGAATGGTTTGTTCCTGCTTGCCAATCATCTCGAACAAACCGTTCAACGCCTGCTCGGTCACGTAGCTTTCGATGTTGGCGTTTTTCGCATCCAGCACGCCCAGGGTCGCGGCTTGTCCGGCGAACGCGTTGTATTGCTGGGCCAGGCCGACCTGGTCGGTGGCTTGTTTGACGATTGGCAGGAACTTGGTGCGGATCTGCTCGCGGCTGGTTTTGCTCAGGTACTGAGTCGCCGAGTCCTTGCCGCCGCCGAGAATCCCCTTGGCATCCTCCACGGTCATCTTCTTCACCGCATCCACCAGAATCGGCTGAGCCTGCGTCACGGCCGCCTCAGCCGCTTTGTTCATGCTGGTTTCCAGTTGATCGACCTGATCGCCCATGCCGAACTGTTTCATTTTCTTGGCGACCTTACCCAGCTTGCCCGGCAGTTCGATTTTCACGTCCGGGTTGTTGCTGAAGCCGCCGGGTGTGCCGAGTTGTTTAACGGCCAGTTGCGCACCTTGGGTCAGAGCGTCCTTGAGACCGCCGGTGGCGTCTTGTTGCGACAGGTCATTGAGCGACAAGGCCAAGGCGTTGGCGCAGATTATCAAGCCTGCGCACAGGCCGGCGAAGCGAAGGGTAGGGCGGAGCATGGCGGCTTCCTTGTTCAAAATAGAGAATTAGCGGGCGGCGTCGACGCGGATTTTCAGTGGCTGCGGATCGCTGCCATCCAGCTGCACGGCATGATGTTCGGTGGTGATGAACATCAGTTCGCCATTCACTTCGATCCGTGCGCTAACCGAATAACGATGGCCCGGTTTGACCTGCGCTGGATCGTAACTCAGATGAAACGGCAGCGGCACCTGGCCTTTGACCGGGCCTTTGTGTTCGTCGAGGATAACGGCGGGCGCGTCGGCGAGGGAAATGTCCTGCAGGCTGACGCTCAATGTGGCGCTCGGCGGCAGGGCGATGCGTTGCAGGTAGAAAACTTCGCCATTGAGGCTGGTTTTCGCAGCAGGTTGTATTGATTGGCAGGCTGCGAGTAGAGCCGTAAGCCCTAGAAATGAGAGTTTTTTCATGAATTGAATCCCTGTCGTTGGCGCTCGAAGTAGAAGAACGCCAACGGCAATTTAACGGTTTTTTCCGGCGATTTCGCCCCATGAATCTTCTGGCAGCGCTTTTTCAGGTTCTACTAAAGGGTTTCAATACAACGGATTCTGGAGATACTGCAATTGAGTTGCGGTATTCATTTTCAGTGGCTGTCAGCGTATAGCGTTTACCAGGTACGACAGTGTCCGGATCGTATTCCAGGTAAAACGCTTCCGCCATTTTTTCGCTGATATGTATTTGCGTCAATTGTGCAGCCGTATTGTCGTGCTCGTGGGCAACAACGGTTACTGCGTGTTCAGGTTGAACCGCTTGAGGCTCCTGTGCCTGGAGGTAGAGGCGGCCGATAGGGCTAAGGTGCAGGATTTGTCGGTGCGGCGCACGATGGACGATCACGAAGTAGTCCAGGTCAATCAGCAGTGGAACGCCGTTGTGGGTCATGCTGACGGTGACAAGGTATTTAACGCTGACATCGGAATAGTTGTGTGCAAATGAAAAGTTCCAGCGCCCACTACGCAGTACGGGGTCACGGGATTGCGCCACTTTGATGGGGGTGGAAGAGTTCGCGGTATGAACACTTATATAAGTTTCGCCTTCGCCACCGCTGGGCGGCAGAAAGTCTTCAGGCAAACTAAAGGTGAGCGTTACGTGTGGGTTAATATTTTCTAATGGGTTCATCGCAATATCCGTATCGGGATTAGTTGTAGAGGACCTCTATTAATTCATAACTTGGTGGTTATAAGAACGTCCTTGTTCTTGTAATCATTGTCAGAAAGTTACAGGTAGCCTCAACTAAACTTGATCCGCCGCATCTTCACTGCGATGCAGCGCCACCTGACGGATCGACAAACGAATCTCCGCCGGTAATACCCGTTTGGCCGCACCTTCGGCCAGTTCGCCGAGCAGTTTGTGATAGCTCAACTTGCCGGCTTCGTCGCGGCGCAGCACGTCGAGGTCCAGCATTGTCTGGATGAAGTGACGGAACAGGCTCTTGTCGAAGAACTCCGGGGCGTTCAGGCCGTGGAGGATCGACAGGCGCTGGGCCATGACCGTGCACAGATCTTCCAGTTCTTCGGCGCTGATGCTGTTCTGGCCGCTGTTGAGCAGCAAGGAAACGGTCATGTAAAAGCGCTGCAAAGTCTGGGCGATGCTTTTTGATAACAGTGTCAGCAGCACGAAATGCCGCGAGCTCGGTGCCGGACGCAGGTACACGTCGTTCTCGAAACGCAGCAGGCCTTGCTCGACGAAGGCTTCGAGCCATTGATCGACCACGCCATCGAGTTCGTCCAGCGTCCAGCGAATGAACAGCTCCGATTGCAGGTACGGATATAGCGCGCGGGTGTAGCGCAGGATTTGCTCGCGGCTCATGCGCGAGGTGCTCTGGAAGAAACTCGCCAGCAACGACGGCAACGCGAAGATGTGCAGCACGTTGTTGCGGTAGTAGGTCATCAGGACGGCGTTTTGTTCGTCCAGGTACAGAATCTTGCCCAGCGCATCGCTTTGCTCGGACAGCAGGTCCATGTCTTTCACGTGCTCAATCAGCGCCCGACCGTCGCCCTCCGGCAGGGTGGTGTGCGAGGAGTAGGGAACCTTGCGCAACAGCGCCAGATACAGATCAAGCACCCGCGCCATGGCGCGATCGTCCAGGGCCAGACGGCTGGTGGACAGCAACGCCAGGGCCACCAGATTCACCGGGTTGATCGCCGCCGCTTCATTCAAATGCTGGGCGACTTTTTCGCCGAGGCGGTTGGTGGTTTCGTTGAGCCAGGCCGGTTTGAACTGCGGACCGAGTTCCTGTTGGCGCCAGTCTGGCTGTTCGCTGTCGAGGAACTCCGCCAGTTTGATCGGCTCGCCAAAGTTGACCGCGACCTGACCGAAGCGCTGTTTGAGCGCGCCGATGACTTTGAAAATGTCGAAAATCGATTCTTTCTTCTTGCTCGCGCCACGCAATTCGCCGAGGTAGGTGCGGCCTTCCAGCACGCGCTCATAGCCGATGTACACCGGCACGAAGACGATCGGCATGCGTGACGAACGCAGGAAGCTGCGCAGAGTGATCGCGAGCATCCCGGTTTTCGGTTGCAGCATGCGCCCGGTGCGCGAACGGCCGCCCTCGACGAAGTACTCGACCGGGAAGCCTTTGGTGAACAGGGTGTGCAGGTATTCGTTGAACACCGAGGTGTAGAGCGGGTTGCCCTTGAAGGTGCGGCGCATGAAGAACGCACCGCCACGGCGCAGCAGGCTGCCGATCACCGGCATGTTGAGGTTGATCCCGGCGGCAATGTGCGGCGGGGTCAGGCCGTTGCGAAACAGAAGATAGGAGAGCAGCAAATAGTCGATGTGGCTGCGGTGGCACGGCACGTAGATCACTTCGTGACCCTGGGCGACTTTCTGCACACCGTCGATGTGGTTGACCTTGATCCCGTCGTAGATCTTGTTCCAGAACCAGCTCAGCACCACTTCCAGAAAACGGATCGCGGTGTAGGTGTAGTCCGAGGCGATTTCGTTGCCGTAGCGCAGGGCCTGGGCCTTGGCTTTTTCCGGTGAGATGTTCTCGCGTTCGGCTTCGTCGAGGATCGCCTGTTTGACCGAGGGCTGATTGAGCAGGCCTTTGACCAGGTTGCGGCGGTGGGAAATGTCCGGGCCGATCACCGCGGCTTTCAGGTTGCGAAAGTGCACCCGCAGAATCCGCTGGGCCATGCGCACGGTGCGCTCGTGGCCTTTGTTGTGATCGATCAGTTCACGCAAATGAATCGGCGCCGAGAACTGCACCCGGGTCTTGCGCCCCAGAATCATGATGCTCAGCAGTCGACGCAAACGCCCGGTGACCGCCCAGCTGTCGGCGAACAGCAGTTTCCACGGGCTCGATTCGCTGTCCGGCGACTGGCCCCAGAACACGCTCACCGGAATGATCTGCGCGTCTTCGGCGGCGTTCTGGCTCAGGGCGCTGACCAGACGGGTCAGGGTCGGTGGCGCACCGCGTTTGTCCTGACGGCCGAGCCAGTCGGGCTCCGGCGTCAGGTAAAAGAACGCGGCGGGTTCTATTAACGCGCCTACCGACACCGGCAACACCGGGCGCGGCAGGCCGGCCTTGCTGCATTCGGTATCGACCACGGCGAGGTCGGTCAGTGAAGGATTTTGCAGGACGTAGAACACCGGCCGGCTGCGGTCGAGGTTAAGGGTGAACGACGACTGATTGATCGTCTCCGAGCGAACCCAGAGGTACAGCAGTCGGCGCAGGGTGCCAAACACAAGACGGCGGAACGGGGAACGGGTCATACGGCTTCTGCGTGAGTGGAAAAAAACCGAGCGTTTGCTCGGGCGGCAGATAGTGTGCCGTATTCGCCGAAAATCGGCAAAAAAGCGCCTAAGTAAACTTGAGTTGAGAGTTTTCGCGGCTGTCATATACTCGGCCGTTCAAAATAAAAACAAGGGGGTAACTAGATATGGCTGCACGCGAAACCGGCAATGTGAAGTGGTTCAACGACGCCAAGGGCTATGGCTTCATTCAGCGTGAGGACGGGGTGGACGTGTTCGTGCACTACCGCGCTATTCGCGGCGAAGGTCATCGCTCGCTGACGGAAGGTCAGCAGGTTGAGTATGCGGTGGTGAGCGGGGAGAAGGGCTTGCAGGCAGAAGACGTTGTAGGGTTGTAAACCTCAAGATCAAAAGATCGCAGCCTTCGGCAGCTTCTACAGGGCTTTGTGTACACCTGTAGGAGCTGCCGAAGGCTGCGATCTTTTTTGTGAGCGAGTAAAACCTGAAAGCAATGCTGTATGAATGGCCACCTGTCAGTTTTGACAGTGGACGGTTTTTTCCCTCACGCCTACCCTCGCGAAATACGATCCCTGGAGTCAGATCTTTCAGGGCTTTGCTCCATTCGAGAGGAAAGCGGTCATGTGGAAAAGTATTTCGATTTTGTTGGTCTTGGGTGTTGCTGGATGCGCGGTGCAATCCACTTCCACACATGTCCCGCCCGCATCCTCCATCCGAGCAATGACAGCCCTGTCATCACCGCAACAGGATGATGTTCAGAGTATTTCCGCCGCGCAGTCGTCGGTATTCAAGGTGGTCGAAGCGCCAGCCGGCGAGTTGAACGCCGATACCCTCGGTACCGAGGCCAATGTGCAGGTCAGTTACCCGAGCCTGGCGATCCG
>NZ_JBIVCD010000026.1:68616-88391 GCF_044746425.1 Pseudomonas sp. NPDC086112
ATGCGCCAATCCAGACCGTGTCCACCGTGGGCACGCTGACGTTCAAGTTGCCCAAGGCGTGGGTGACTGAAAACAAGGGGCATACGGTCAATCTGACTTACACCTATAAGGTGGGCGGTGCGGGCAGTCTGATCACCTCGTCGCCGTTGCCCATCCATGTGGTGGGCGCTCAGGACCTGAATGTGTTCAAGGTGGTCGAAGCGCCAGCCGGCGAGTTGAACGCCGATACCCTCGGTACCGAGGCCAATGTGCAGGTCAGTTACCCGAGCCTGGCGATCCGCGATACCGTCGGCGTGCGCCTGACCGGCGTGGCACTGCGTGATGCGCCAATCCAGACCGTGTCCACCGTGGGCACGCTGACGTTCAAGTTGCCCAAGGCGTGGGTGACTGAAAACAAGGGGCATACGGTCAATCTGACATACACCTATAAGGTGGGCGGTGCGGGCAGTCTGATCACCTCGTCGCCGTTGCCCATCCGGGTTATTGGTGAAGTGCCTGTAGGAGATGGGCAACGTGTTGCCAATGACCTCAATGCGCAGTACGCCGATACGCGACAAAATTGTGGCAGTGCTTCGCTACCTGCCGCGCTGTGCTCGGGTGTCATATTGCGGGCGACGATTAACGGCGCCGGCTATCGCGCCTGGAACCCCAGTCCACTCTCGCAGCAGAACGGTGGTGTTTCGTTTTTCTACTTGCGTAAAGATGCTCTCTTCAAAGCATTTCCTGCCAACTATCCAAACACCAGTGGTTTCGTTTTTTTTCCATCACAACAACGCCCGACGGGGAGTATGGAAATTCCGGTTCTATGCGCTTTTCCAATAGACGGGGGCAGTGACATCAGGGCCGACCAGGGTTGTGGTGTATCCAGTAATTATCCAACCGTCAGTCGCTCTTGCGAGCAGCAGGGAATTACCACGGCAGCAGGATGGCTCACCCATTACAATCAAGGGCCGGCAGGATGGAAATACCAGCGTCAGTGCGGTTTCAACGTACGATCCAGCCAAGGAGCTCTGGCTGCAAATGCGTTTTATCAGGGGATACTAGCCATGAAGTTAATGGGAGCCGAGTCGTTCAACTCCTGGAATGAAATCCGTCTGGCTACCTGGCCACAGAACATCCATACAACCATTCCGATCAAGGCGTTCTTTTATACGAGCAACGGCCTGGCGAACGCCCGATATAATCAGCAGGATTTTTACAAGTACTCCAGCAAGGCGATACCAATTATCAAACTGACGCTGCCCAGAACAACTGCCGAGTCCGCGCAGTTCGAATTCATAAAGGCTGATCAGGTCGTGGGCAACTGGAACTGAGGGCAGCGATTCCAGGTGCGGCTTGTAAACCTCAAGATCAAAAGATCGCAGCCTTTGGCAGCTCCTATAGGGAAATGCATTCCAACTGTAGGAGCTGCCGAAGGCTGCGATCTTTTGCTTTCAAGC
The DNA here is from genome assembly GCF_044746425.1 of Pseudomonas sp. NPDC086112. Taxonomy (NCBI): domain Bacteria; kingdom Pseudomonadati; phylum Pseudomonadota; class Gammaproteobacteria; order Pseudomonadales; family Pseudomonadaceae; genus Pseudomonas; species Pseudomonas sp. NPDC086112. The sequence continues at coordinate 70,056 of NZ_JBIVCD010000026.1, forward strand.
GGTTTTCCAGGTGATCTCTTCTTCACCATCGGCGTTGAGGCGCATCCAGCGATCCGCTGTCTCCTCACCTTCCCTCTCAACCCACGTCGCGTAATTTCTCACCCTGATGCTGGATGTTTAGCCACCTGTCATATCTGACAGTAGATTGCTTTTTTTCACCAGCCTAATCTCAGGGAACATTATCTCTGAGCTCGCATTGGCGGGCGCAGAAACAGTCGGGAGTGATCGACATGTGGAGAATCATTGGCTTTTTGCTGGTGCTGACTGTGGCCGGGTGCAATTCGCAAGGCATCCCATCCGACCATGAACTGCCGACTTCCGACCCGGCAAAGTCTTCGGTCATGACAATACCGGTGCAGGGCGGTGGCGAGGTGTTCACTACCCAGCAAGCCACAGTGTTCAAGGTGGTTGAAGCACCTGCCGGTGAGTTGAATGCCGACACCCTGGGCGCCAATGCCACCGTGCAGGTGAGTTACCCGAGCCTGGCGATCCGCGATACCGTCGGTGTGCGCCTGACCGGCGTGGCACTGCGTGAGACGCCAATCCAGACCGTGTCCACCGTGGGCACGCTGACGTTCAAGTTGCCCAAGGCGTGGGTGACTGAAAACAAGGGGCGTGGGGTCCTTCTGACTTATATCTATAAGGTGGGGGGGGCGGGCAGCCTGATTTCATCGTCACCGTTGTTCATCCGTGTGGTGGGCGCTCAGGGCCTGAATGTGTTCAAGGTGGTCGAAGCGCCAGCCGGCGAGTTGAACGCCGATACCCTCGGCACCGAGGCCAACGTGCAGGTCAGTTACCCGAACCTGGCGCCAAGGGATACCGTCGGCGTGCGCCTGACCGGCGTTGCGCTGCGTGATGCGCCAATCCAGACCGTATCCACCGTAGGCACACTGACGTTCAAGTTGCCCAAGGCGTGGGTGACTGAAAACAAGGGGCGTACGGTCAATCTGACTTACACCTACAAGGTGAGCGGTGCGGGCAGTCTGATTACGTCGTCGCCGCTGGTGGTCAGGATCGTTGGTTCAACAGCTCCGACCGATGGACAGCGTGTGGCGAATGAGCTTAATGCGCAGTATTCCAACACCAGCAATACCTGTCCGGGTAATAAAGCTGCATATGAATGCAACGGAGTGCTGATCAGGGTAGTCGATGCCTCGCCCGCATTTCGCGCGTGGAATCCCAGTCCGGGCGCTGTGAGGCTGGGAGGTGTTTCGTTCAGCTATATGCGGTCTGACCTGGGGATGAGTCGACTGCAGGAGGGGAGAAATCACGGGCTGATTCTCAAGCCAGCGCAGGCCTTCACCGAGAACGGGGGATACCCGCTTCAGGTGCTTTGTTCCTTTGCCTATGATGCGGGGACCGGCAATCGGTACTCGAGTGGGTGTGGTGACTCCTCGCAGTTTCCACAAACCAGCAGGCCCTGTGCTGCACAGGGCATCGTAACTGTTGCAGCCTGGCGCACGCATATGCAGGCTTATCCACCGACCAATGAAAGTCGCTATCTCCATCAGTGTGGCTTCGGTACCGACCAGTCCTCATTTGCCCTGAGCCTTTCTGCGAGGGACAACCCGATGGCCGAACACATTCGCTGGAGGCAAAACGAAATCGTGATCAAAACCTGGCCTCAGAACACCGGGACGCTCCCCATCAAAGCGTTCTTTTATCTCGACGGTTCGAATGGAAATGCGGGGCTTGAACAGGCGAAATTCATACAACGGGATTTCTACAAGATGACGGGCCGATCGATTCCGGTCATCCGGGTCGCACCCAACATGCCGGCAGCAAGCCTGTTCAGCTACAGAGCTGCGGACCAAGGTATTTAGAGGGCGGAAAAGGGCAGGTCGCCTGGACGGCCTGCCTGATTGTTGCTTAAGCAGTTTTCCAGGTGATTTCTTCTTCACCATCGGCGCTGATGCGTATCCAGCGATCGGCCGTCTCTTCACCTTCTTCCTCGACCCAGCTACCCGGTGCGCAACGCACTTCGACGTTCAGCGCGGCAAAGGCTGCGCGGGCGCAGGCGATGTCGTCTTCCCATGGGGTCTGGTCGCTGTCCAGGAACAGGCTGTTCCATTTGCCCACGGCTTTCGGCAACCAGGTGACCGGCACGCTGCCGGCCTTGCACTTGTAGGTCTGGCCTTTCTGAACCCAGTCGGTGCACGGGCCTAAAGCCGCGCCGAGCCAGGCCGCGATGGCCTTGTAGTCGACGTCGGCGTCTTTCAGGTAAATCTCGATATCGGGTTGGCGCATGGATGTCCTCACTGCGGGTCTGAAAAATCCATTCGCGGATTTAGCCGGCCTCAAGTTGTTTGCTCAAGACCAAAATTTAAGAGTTTATTGAAGAACAAAATAATCGTAGCGCATCGAAACAGTGACCTCGAACGGCTCGGCCTGTTCGATAACCGCCGCCCGGCGTTCGGCGCTGGCGCGCCAGCCGTGGGGTGTCATGGCCAACAGGTTCGCGCGATCCTGACCACTGACCAACGTCAGTTTGAACTCTAGGGTTTCGCTGTGCTGCAGCGCCATGCCTTCCGGCACCAGCGCCAAATGCTTGTCATCGGTGTACTCGCGCACTTCGTCGTACAGTCGCTCGCGCAATTCCATCAGATGGCCGCTGGTCGGCCCGACTTTCATCAGGCCGCCGCCGGGGCTGAGCAGGCGCTTGGCTTCTTCCCAGTCCAGCGGGCTGAAAACGCTGGCGAGAAACTGGCAACTGCCAGAGGCCAGTGGCACCCGCGCCATGCTGGCGATCAACCAGGTCAGGGCAGGGTTGCGTTTGCAGGCACGTTTGACCGCTTCCCGGGAAATGTCCAGCGCATAGCCATCGGCGTTGGGCAAGGCTTCAGCGATTTGCGCGGTGTAGTAACCCTCGCCACAACCGATGTCCAGCCAGCGCTGGGGCGCGTATTGCGCGGCCAGTTCCGCCAGACGCTTGGCCACTGGCGCGTAATGGCCTGCGTTCAAGAAGTCGCGACGGGCTTCGACCATCGCCAGGTTATCCCCAGGGTCACGGCTGTTTTTATGCTGCACCGGCAACAGGTTCAGGTAACCCTGCCGCGCACGATCGAAACGATGCCCGGCGGGGCAAGCCACGCCGTTGTCCACCGTGTTCAGCGGTTCGCTGCAGATCGGACACGCAAGCATCAGGCGAGCAACTTGATCAGGGTCTGGTAGTAGATTTCGGTCAGCACGTCGAGATCGGTCGCCAGCACGCGCTCATTGACCTGGTGAATCGTCGCGTTGACCGGGCCCAGTTCGACAACCTGAGTGCCCATGGTCGCGATGAAGCGGCCGTCGGAGGTGCCACCGCTGGTGGAGGCCTTGGTTTCACGACCGGTGATGTCCTTGATGCTCGACGACACGGCGTCCAGCAGCGCACCCGGTTCGGTGAGGAACGGCAGGCCGGACAGCGCCCAGTCGATGTGCCAGTCCAGGCCATGCTTGTCGAGGATGTCGGCGACGCGCTTTTGCAGGCCTTCGACGGTGGATTCAGTCGAGAAGCGGAAGTTGAACACCGCCACCAGATCACCCGGGATCACGTTGGTCGCGCCAGTGCCGGAATTGACGTTGGAAATCTGGAAACTGGTCGGCGGGAAGAAATCGTTGCCGTGGTCCCAGTGCTCGGCGGCGAGCTCGGCCAGCGCCGGGGCAGCGAGGTGGATCGGGTTCTTCGCCAGGTGCGGATAGGCCACGTGCCCCTGCACGCCGCGCACGGTCAATTTGGCGCCGAGGGAGCCGCGACGGCCGTTCTTGACCACGTCACCGACCAGGGTGGTGCTCGACGGTTCGCCGACGATGCACCAGTCCAGACGTTCTTTACGGGCGGCGAGGCGTTCGATCACAGCCTTGGTGCCGTGATGGGCCGGGCCTTCTTCGTCGCTGGTGATCAGGAAAGCGACCTTGCCTTTGTGGTCCGGGTAGTCGGCGACGAAGCGCTCGGCTGCCACGGTCATGGAGGCCAGGCTGCCTTTCATGTCGGCCGCGCCACGGCCGCAGAGCATGCCGTGCTCGTCGATCACCGCGTTGAACGGGTCGATCTGCCAGGCGGTTACCGGGCCGGTCGGAACCACGTCAGTGTGGCCGGCGAAGCACAGCACCGGGCCTTCGTGTTTACCGTGGGTCGCCCAGAAGTTATCCACCTCTTCGATGCGCATCGGTTCCAGCTTGAACCCGGCATCGCCCAGGCGCTGCATCATCTGCTTCTGGCAATCGGCGTCGACCGGCGTCACGGACGGACGGCGGATCAGGTCGATGGCGAGTTGAAGGGTCGGCGAAAGGTCGGCGTGGGCCGTCATGGAAAGCTCCGAAAACATGAAATATGGGCGCGGGCTAAATGTGGGAGCGGGCTTGCTCGCGAAGGGGCCATCACTGACGCCAAAAGCTTCGCGAGCAAGCCCGCTCCCACAGGTATGGCGTTCGGCCGTTGGTACGTGCCCGGCCAAGGCCTGCAAAATGGCGGTTATCTTAAAGCAAAACGGCGGCCATTGGCCGCCGTTTAGTGCATCTGTACTGATTTAGACAGCCGGTGCGGTCGTGGCTTCAGCCACCGGTTTGGGTAGCGACGACAGGAACGCCATGATCAGCGCCGCCAGGTATGGCAGTGACTGCACCAGCAACATGGTCACCCAGAAGCGCATGTCGTTGCTCGGCAGGCCTTGCACCAGGAAGATCCCCAGCGCCGCGCCCCACAACAGCAACATGATGAACACCTCTTCGCGCGCCTCCGAAATCGCCACCCAGAAGCCATGGTTATCGGCGTTTTTCGGGGTGCGGAAGAACGGAATGCTGCTGGTGAAGAAACCGTACAGCACCGCTTTGGCGATGGTGTGCGACAACGCCAGCCCTGCCAATGCTGCGCAGAACGCATCCTTGAGGTTGACCCCGACCGCACGGCGGTACAGGAAGATGATCTTGCCGACCTTGAACACGAACAGCGCCAACGGCGGGATCGCGAAAATCAACAACGGCGGATCGACCCGTTGCGGCACGATGATCATAGCTGCCGACCACAACAGTGCGCCGACGGTGAAGAAGATGTTCATGCCGTCCGCCACCCACGGCAACCAGCCCGCGAGGAAGTGGTAACGCTGGCCACGGGTCAGTTCGGTGTCCTTGCCGCGCAGCAGGCTGGCGGTGTGACGCTTGATGATCTGAATCGCTCCGTAGGCCCAGCGGAAACGCTGTTTCTTGAAGTCGATGAAGGTATCAGGCATCAGGCCTTTGCCGTAGCTGTCGTGGTAATACGCCGCCGACAGGCCTTTTTCGAACACGCGCAGACCCAACTCGGCGTCTTCACAGATGCACCAGTCGGCCCAGCCCAGTTCCTCGAGCACCGAGCGCCGGGTCATGGTCATGGTGCCGTGCTGGATGATCGCGTCACGGTCGTTGCGGGTGACCATGCCGATGTGGAAGAAGCCTTTGTATTCCGCGTAGCAGAGCTTCTTGAAGGTGCTTTCGTTCTGGTCGCGGTAATCCTGTGGCGATTGCACCACGGCGATTTTCGGATCGGCGAAATGCGGCACCATGTGCTTGAGCCAGTTCGGGTCGACGCAGTAGTCCGAGTCGATCACCGCAATCACTTCGGCATCCTTGGCGGTATGCGGAATCAAGTAGTTCAGCGCGCCACCCTTGAAGCCAGCCAACGGTGCCACGTGGAAGAACTTGAAGCGCGGGCCGAGGGTTTCGCAATAATCGCGCACCGGTTCCCAGACCGCCGGGTCTTTGGTGTTGTTGTCGATGATCAGGACTTCGAAGTCCGGATAGTCGAGATTGGCCAGGGCGTTGAGGGTCTGTTTGACCATCTCCGGCGGCTCGTTGTAGCAAGGTACGTGAATCGACACCTTCGGTCGGTAGTCCGAATCACCCACCACTGGCAGGAATTCACGCCGGCGTTTGTGGGTCCAGACCGCTTCGGCTAGTTCATGGGCCTCGGTCAGCAGAACGATAAACACCCCGAGTGCACCGAGGGCGAGCAGGAAGCCCACCGTCAGACTGAACCAGGTGCTGTATTGCTGGCTGTAGTCATAACCGATCCACACCAATACCGAACCGCACAGGAACGCGATAAAGGTCAGGAAGGTGCGGCCACGTTGACGCAGGGCCGAGCCGTCGATCATCAGCAGGGTCAGGGACAGCAGGGCCAATACCGCCGAGCCGATCGCCAGCACACGCCATTGCGGGATCGCGACCACCGGGCCTTCGAAATTGAATTTCTGTTGGCGCGCGGCGTTGAACACACCCCAATACGCGCCCACCGAACCTTCGTCAGTGGCCTTCCACGGCTGGTCGAAGGCTTCGATCACGAAGTAGTTGAAGCCCTGGCGGTTGAGCTTGTTGACCAATGTGCGCAGGTAAATCGCCTGGTCCGCCGGCGACGCATCGGCGCCACCGCGCATGCGGCCGTTGCTCGGCCAGCCTACCTCGGAGAGCAGCAGAGGCTTTTTCGGAAACATCTTTTTCAGGTCACGGGCGCGGTCAAGAACGAACTGACCGGCCTTATCCACGGGAACGAACTCCCAGTAGGGCAGAACGTGAGCCGCGATCAGGTCGACGTGCTTGGCCAGGCTCGGGTTTTCTTCCCAGACATGCCACTGTTCGGAGGTGGTGACCGGAACCTTTACGGCCGCGCGGACGCGATCCAGGATCAGGCTCAGCTCTGCTGCAGTGATTTCCTTACGGAAGATCGCCTCATTACCGACAATCACGCGAACCACGCTGCGCGAGGTGTTGGCGATTTCGATGGCGCGGGTGATCTCGCGCTCGTTGCGCTCTTCATCCGGGCTGATCCAGATACCCAAGGTCACCCGCAGGCCGAATTCTTCCGCCAGTTTGGGAATGTTCTCCAGCGTGCCGTCGACCGAGTAGGTCCGGATGTTGTCCGTCAGCTTGCTCATGATCTCCAGGTCGCGACGCATTTCATCGTCGGTCGGGTACTGGGCTTTTTGCGGGTACTGGCCTTGTTGAAACGGCGAGTACGAAAAGCCGGAGATCTGTTCAGGCCAGTTGGGGGCGGTGACGGGGCGATTGACCAGCGCCCAGAAACCGGTGAACAAGGCGGCGATTGCAAGAACCACGACCAGGTTGAGTCCAAATTTACGCGATGACATAGCTATTTCAGGTTCCAGGGGCTACTGAACGAAGGAACAGTCGGCGGCCGGCTGCCAAGGGGCGGGGCGCGCATCCTACACCGGGCGTTCACTGACCGTACAGCGGACAGGGAAATGCCGGACGTTGGGCAATCCAAGTCGACTTAAGTTCTTTGACCGGGGCGTTGTAGCCCAATTCCAATAAATTTGTAGGCAATTAAGGCAGTCAAGACCGCCGTTTATAGACCCAAAGATGCTCTTGGCCGCCGACGGCCCTATAATGCGCGCCGGTTTTTGGGGTAATGGTCATGAGTACAGAAGATCCGCGGTTTGCTGGCATTGCCCGCTTGTATGGCATCGAAGGCCTTGAGCGTTTGCGCGCGGCCCATGTGGCGATCGTCGGCGTTGGTGGCGTCGGTTCCTGGGCGGCGGAAGCTGTTGCCCGCTGTGGCGTCGGCGAGATTTCGCTGTTCGACTTGGACGACGTCTGCGTCAGCAACGTCAACCGTCAGCTGCATGCGCTGGACAGCACCGTCGGCAAGCCCAAGGTCGAGGTGATGGCCGAGCGTCTGCGCGGGATCAACCCGGATTGCACGGTGCATGCGGTGGCGGACTTCGTCACCCGTGAAACCATGGCCGAGTACATCACGCCGAACATCGACTGCGTGATTGACTGCATCGACAGCGTCAACGCCAAAGCGGCGCTGATCGCCTGGTGCAAGCGTCGCAAGATCCAGATCATCACCACTGGCGGCGCGGGCGGGCAGATCGACCCGACACTGATTCAGGTCTGCGACCTGAACCGCACGTTCAATGATCCGCTGGCGTCGAAAGTGCGTTCCACGCTGCGCCGCGACTACGGCTTCTCCCGCACCGTGACCCGCCACTACAGCGTGCCCTGCGTGTTCTCCACCGAGCAACTGCGCTACCCGAAACCGGATGGCAGCATTTGCTTGCAGAAGAGTTTTGTCGGTGATGGCGTGAAGCTCGACTGCGCCGGCGGCTTTGGCGCGGTGATGATGGTGACGGCGACATTCGGCATGGTCGCGGCGACCAAGGCTGTGGATAAGATTGTGGCCGGGGTTCGGCGCCCGGCGGATCGGGTCAAGCCGCAGGTTTGAAACACCATCCCATGTAGGAGCGAGGCTTGCCCGCGAAGGCGTTTTATCTGTCACACCGCCTTCGCGGGCAAGCCTCGCTCCTACAGGGGCGTAGACAAATCCCGCATCCGCTGTAGTACGGCGTTGAGGCCATTGCTGCGCGACGACGACAACTGCCGCGACAGGCCCAGCTGATTAAACCAGTCCGGCAAATCCACCTGCTGCAACTCGGCAGCGGATAACCCATTGACCCGCGCCAGCAGCAGCGCCACCAACCCGCGAATCAAGCGCGCATCGCTGCTGGCGCTGAATTGCCAGTGCCCGTCCTGCAGCGCACCGACCAGCCACACCTGGCTCTCACAGCCATGCACGCGGTTGGCCTCGACTTTATCCACATCGCTCAACGGCGGCAGACGGTCACCCCATTGCATCAGCAACCGCGCCCGCTGCTCCCAGCTTGCAGCCTGCTGAAAAGTATCCAGCGCGGTGACGGCATCGGCGGGCAAGGTCATCGCAACAACTCCAGAGCCTGATCCAGCGCTTCAAAAAAACGTTCAAGGTCTTCGGAGTCGTTGTACAACGCCAACGACACCCGAATCGCCCCGGCCAGTTCAAGGCTTTTGAGCAACGGCATGGCGCAATGATGACCGGCGCGAACGGCGATTCCCTGTTCGGTCAGCAAATGCGCCAGATCAGCGTTATGCACACCTTCGACGACAAAACTGGCCAGTGCCAGTTGCGGCTTGCCTAGCAGACGAATGCCGTTGCGCGCTTCAAGGCCTTTGAGCAAATAGTCATGCAGCGCCGCTTCATGGGCGGACACGGCGTCCTGATCCAGCCCGGCCAGATAATCCAGGGTCGCCCCCAGGCCAATCACGCTGGAAATCGGTGGCGTACCCGCCTCGAACCCCAGTGGCGCAGGACGAAAGCGTGCGTCGTGGTAGTTGGCATCCAGCACCATTTCGCCGCCGAACTGCCAGGGGCGCAGTTGCTCCAGCGCTTCATGACGACCGAACAGCGCACCCAGGCCATCCGGGCCGTAGAGCTTGTGGCTGGAAAACACATAGAAGTCGCAACCCAGCGCCTGCACGTCATGCCGACCATGAACCACGCCTTGAGCGCCGTCGACCACGGTCATTGCGTTGTGCGCTTTGGCCATCGCCAGTAATGCGGGCAACGGCTGCCAGGCGCCGAGCACGTTGGACAGCTGACTGATCGCCAGCAGGCGGGTACGCGGGCCGATCAGGCGAGCGGCGGCTTCAAGGTCAATCAAACCGTCGACATCCAGCGGCAGGATCACCAGTTTCAAATCGCGACGGTGGGCCAGTTGCTGCCATGGCAACAGGTTGGCGTGATGCTCCAGAGCGCTGATGACAATTTCATCGCCCGGATTGAATACGTGTTCCAGGCCATAGGCCAAGAGGTTCAGCGCGGACGTCGCGCCGTGGGTAAAGATGATCTGCCCGCAATCGCCGGCGTTGAGCCATTGCGCGACTTTGTTGCGGCTATCTTCGAACGCCTGGGTGGCATGGGCGCCGGGCAAGTGTTGCGCCCGATGCACGTTGGCCGCGCCGTTGGCGTAGTAATGCGCCAGGGCATCCAGCAGGGCTTGAGGTTTTTGCGTGGTGGCGGCGTTGTCCAGATAAGTCTGGTCTTGCCGTTGCAGGGCGGCGATGGCCGGGAAATCGGCGCGCCAAGGAGAGGGAATCAGCATGTTATCGGGCCCTGGTGAACATGGGCGGGGTGTACGCCTGACCTGATGGTCGGGTCTACGCCGGACCTGTGTAGGAGCGAAGCTTGCTCGCGAAGGCGTCATTACTGGCGCCAAAAGCTTCGCGGGCAAGCCTCGCTCCTACAAGTTCAGGTGATCGTTTGACGCTCTGCTTAGTTGTGAGCGTGCAGCGCTTCGTTCAGTTCGATGGCCGATTTGTGGGTTTTGCACTCCACTGCACCGGTCTCCGAATTGCGGCGGAACAGCAGGTCAGGCTGACCGGCCAGTTCACGGGCTTTAACGACTTTGACCAGTTTGTTGTGCTCATCCAGCAGTGCAACCTTGGTGCCGGCCGTCACGTACAGGCCCGACTCAACAGTGTTGCGATCGCCCAACGGGATACCGATACCAGCGTTGGCACCGATCAGGCAGCCTTCGCCGACCTTGATCACGATGTTGCCGCCACCCGACAGGGTGCCCATGGTCGAGCAGCCGCCGCCCAAGTCCGAACCCTTGCCAACGAACACGCCCGCCGACACACGACCTTCGATCATGCCCGGGCCTTCGGTGCCGGCGTTGAAGTTGACGAAACCTTCGTGCATCACGGTGGTGCCTTCGCCCACGTAAGCGCCCAGACGAATACGCGCCGCGTCAGCGATACGCACGCCGGCCGGTACCACGTAGTCGGTCATTTTCGGGAACTTGTCCACCGAGAACACTTCCAGCAGCTCGCCGCGCAGACGGGCTTCCAGTTGATGCTCGGCCAGTTCGGCCAGGTCGATCGCGCCCTGGCTGGTCCAGGCCACGTTCGGCAGCAACGGGAAGATCCCGGCCAGGTTCAGGCCGTGGGGCTTGACCAGGCGATGGGACAGCAGGTGCAGCTTGAGGTAAGCCTCAGGTGTGGAGCTCAGCTGTGCATCTTCGGCCAGCAGCGTGGCGACCAGCGGCTTGTGGCTCTCGGCCAGACGGGTCAGCAGTGCCGCTTGTGCAGCGTCGACGCTTTTCAGCGCTTCGGCCAGTTGGGACGCCTGAGCGGTGCTGAAGGCGATGGCCTGATTGCCGTCGGTGTAGCCCAGAACCGGCGCAATGGCGGCGACCAGTTCGGCCGACGGGTTGAGCAGTGGCTGCGCGTAAAACACTTCCAGCCATGCGCCTTGACGGTTTTGAGTGCCGACACCAAAGGCCAGGCTGAACAGGGTAGTGGACATGTTGATACCTCTAACAAAATGGAACGGGCTGCCTTACTTGAGCGCGGCCGCGTAGATATCTGGCTTGAAGCCAATCAGGGTTCGGTCACCGAGATCGAGCACCGGGCGCTTGATCATCGAAGGTTGTGCGAGCATCAGTTCGATGGCCTTGCGCTGGTCGAGATCGGCTTTGCGTTCGTCGTCGAGCTTGCGAAAGGTCGTGCCTGCACGGTTCAACACCACTTGCCAGCCGTGCTCGTCGCACCATTGGCTCAGGTGTTCACGGTCGATTCCGACCGTTTTGTAATCATGAAAGTCATAGCTGACAGCGTGTTCATCGAGCCAGGTGCGCGCCTTTTTCATGGTGTCGCAGGCTTTGATGCCGAAAAGGTGCAACGTTTTGCTTGAAGCGGTCAAGGAATTGCCCCCTTTGCAGGTGCTGAAAATAAAAGGTGAAGGATTATGCCATGACCGGACGGTTTCGCGTCGGCTGTGGTTCATTCGTTACCGCCAAACCTGTAGGAGCGAGCCTGCTCGCGATAGCGGTATGACATCCAGCAATGATGTTGACTGACCCTCTGCTTTCGCGAGCAAGCTCGGCTCCTACAGAAGGCGCGGTGTGCCGGCGTGCGACATTGGTGCAAGGGCCAGGTCGCAGTCTAAGCGGCTGACATGTCACTTCAATGCTGTCGATTGTCTGGGAATCACGCTTTATGCAAACCGCCTATTCCGTCCTGATCCTGTTGATGCTGGTCGGCGTTTCGCGCCTGATCGGACGGGTGATCCCGTTGCCGTTACCGTTGGTATGCTGCAGGGCGAGGCGCTGATGAACGATGCCTCGGGCCTGGTGACGTTCAGGGCGCAGCGCCTGGAGTTGTACAGCCTCAGTCGTCATCACCAGATCGGTGATGACGTGCTGCGCGAGGTGTTGGGGGAGCTTGATCCAAGCGAGGTCAAGCTGGGGGCCGTCAAGTAACCGCCAACGTGTACTGTGATGATTATGGATAAATCGCGCGCATGGCGGAGATGTCTCCCTCGCTGATGTGCAAGTTCTTGGGTTGATGCCAGTCGCCCACAGTGAGTTCGTTGAGGACTTGATAATGCATCACTGAATGCCGGTCGTAGGGCGTATAGGTCCGATTGGCAGTACGCTCGAGTGGAAAGACGTTGGCGTCAACATCTGCACGGGACAGTTTTGAATCGATTTCCATGTGTGCATAGGTTTTTTCTCGGTCCCATGGTATCGCGGCATCTGGATGTTGATGTTCATGGTTCAAGCCCAGTGCATGTCCAAACTCATGGATGACCACATACTCGTAATGGGGTGAGGCAAAGTCAGTTCCCAATACCATCGATGGGGTATGGGGACTGCCGGTCAGTGCGTCGGTACCCAGTTGTGAGCTACCGCCATTTTTTAATGAGGGTTGAAAGTTGACCCGGATATCGCCTAGAAAGTCATCGGAGTCATAGACGTCTTCTTCGTCCATTTCAATGAATTCGAAGTTTAGATTGATGTAGGGAAGCCATTTGTTTGCGCCATTTTTTACGGCTTCAAATGACTGTTCGTTATAGCGGTAAACGAGAATTTTTAATGTTCTTCCGGGGCGCCAGTACTTGGTGTGCTCACCAACGCTGCGTTTGTTTCGACCGCCGCTGCTGTTTGTATTGTTACCGGGGCGCTCGTTAATTGCAGCATCATAAGACGCGAGCGGGTCGGTGGGTTTAAGGGGGTTGCAGTAGTTATATTGATTCATGTTGTTGTATTTGATTGGTTGTGAGTGAGCCCTGAAAGTATTTTAGTTGAATGGAATTGTCTATGGGTTTGGTTGTGCAAGTTATTACGTATAATGGTTAATGCGGAGTTGATGATTGAGGGGTTTGCGTTGTTGTCTAAGTTGGCCTGCGCCGCATTGCGCGGTGCAGGCGTAATAGTTGTTAGTTGTTAGTTGTTGCGTGTTGTAATGAAGTTGCGAATTCGCTCAGCCGCCTCTACGCATTCGGCCAAAGGCGCGACCAATGCCATGCGTACACGCCCGGCGCCTGGATTGACGCCATCCACATCGCGTGACAGGTAAGAACCCGGTACCACGGTCACGTGTTCCTGCTCGAACAGATCACGGCAGAATGCCGCGTCATCACCGTTCACATTCGGCCACAGGTAAAAACCACCGTCCGGACGCTGTACGTCCATCACCGGGCTGAGGATCTCCAGCACCGCATCGTATTTCTCGCGGTACAGCGCACGGTTGGCGCGTACATGCACTTCATCATTCCATGCGGCAACGCTGGCCAGTTGGGTCTGAACCGGCATCGCGCAGCCGTGGTAGGTGCGATACAGCAGAAAGCCTTTGAGAATATCGGCATCACCGGCCACGAAGCCCGAACGCAGGCCCGGCAGGTTGGAACGCTTGGACAGGCTGTGGAACACCACGCAACGCTTGAAGTCCTTGCGGCCCAGTTCGACGCATGAGCTGAGCAGGCCTGGCGGTGGGGTTTGTTCGTTGAAATACAGCTCGCTGTAGCACTCGTCTGCGGCGATCACGAAGTCGTATTCGTCAGCCAGGGCGATCAGCTTCTTCAGAGTTTCGACCGGAATCAGTGCACCGGTCGGGTTACCCGGCGAGCACAGGAACAGGATCTGGCAGCGTTTCCAGATGTCCGGTGAAACAGCGTCGAAATCCGGGTTGAAGCCGTTTTCATCCAGGCACGGCAGGTAATGCGGCTTGGCGCCGGCGAGGAATGCCGCGCCTTCGTAGATTTGATAGAACGGGTTCGGGCTGACCACCAATGCGTCGTCACCACGGTTGACCACGGTCTGGGTGAACGCGAACAGCGCTTCGCGGGTGCCGTTGACCGGCAGCACATTGCGCGCCGGGTCGAGCCAGCCGTTCGGGATGCTGAAGCGGCGTTCGCACCAGGCGGCGATAGCTTCACGCAAGGCAGGGATGCCGAGGGTAGTCGGATACACGGCCATCTGATCCAGATTGCTTGCCAGGGCTTCAGCGACAAAAGCTGGTGAGCGGTGTTTCGGCTCGCCGATGGACAGCGCGATGGCGCGCTTTTCCGGGTTTGGCGTGACGCTGCCGAGCAGGGCGCGGAGCTTTTCGAACGGGTAGGGCTGCAACTGGTTCAGAGCGTTGTTCATGAGGGCCTCGTTCAATGTGGGAGGGCTAGTGTGGTGCAGGGGGCTTGTTGTGGTGAGGCAAGCCCTCTCGCCACAACAAGCCCCTGTCCACAGGAAGTCCATTCCCACAGGGGAAATTGTTGGTTCAGATACTGAATCGGGACAGTTTGATATCGGGTTCCTGGCTGACGCTCAGCTGTTCGACGATGGCATCCTGCAAGCGGCTGCACAGCAACGGGTCGGACAGCGGCTGATTGTTCGCATCGGTGATGAAGAACACGTCTTCCACGCGCTCGCCCAGGGTGGCGATCTTGGCGTTCTGCAGCGACAAGTCGAATTCCAGGAAGATCGTGCCGATCCGCGCCAGCAACCCCGGACGGTCGGGCGCACTGAGCTCCAGCACGGTCACCGGACGCTGAGCATCGTTGTGGATTGTGACCTGTGGCGCAAACGCAAAATGCTTGAGCTGGCGCGGCACCCGACGCTGGATGATGGTCGGGTAATTGTCCGGGTTGCGCAGGGCTTCGGTCAGGCCTTCGCGGATCTGCTTGACCCGCGCCGGGTTGTCGCCGATCGAATCGCCATCGGTGTCGAGCACGATATAGGTGTCGAGGGTGAACTGGCTGCTGGAGGTGATGACCCGGGCATCGTGAATGTTCAGGTTGAGCTGGTCCATCGCTGCCACGGTCACGGCGAAAAAATCGTGCTGGTCCGGTGCATAGATGAAGATCTGCGTACCGCCCTCGAACTCGCGCTGGGTGGTTTCCTTGATCAGCACCAGCGGGCCGCCGTCGGCCGGCTGCTGCAGAATCGCGTCAGTGTGCCAGGCCACGTCGCCGGCGGTGTGGCGCAGGAAGTAGTCATCGCCCAGTTGCGCCCAGAGCTGCTCGACATCGTCCGGATCGTTGCCGCCGCGTACGAGAATGTCCAGTGCCGCGCTCTGGGTCTGGCGGATCTGCTCTTCGCGATCCACCGGGTTTTCCAGACCACGACGCAAGGCGCGCTTGGTCTCGGTGTAGAGCTGGCGCAACAGGCTCGCGCGCCAGGAGTTCCACAGCGTCGGGTTGGTTGCGTTGATGTCGGCAACGGTCAGCACGTACAGATAATCGAGGCGGGTTTCATCGCCGACGGTCTGCGCGAAATCGTGGATCACGTGCGGGTCGGACAGGTCTTTGCGCTGGGCCGTGGTCGACATCATCAAATGGTTCTGCACCAGCCATACGATCAGACGGCTGTCCCAGATCGGCAACTGGTGGCGCTGGCAAAAAGCTTCGGCGTCCACGGCGCCGATTTCCGAGTGATCGCCATGCCGGCCCTTGCCAATGTCGTGATAAAGACCGGCCAGGTAAATCAGTTCGGGTTTGGGCAGTTTGGCCATGAGCTTGCTGGCCAACGGGAATTTTTCCGACACCTGGGTGTACTGCAGCTTACGCAGGTGCTTGATCAGGTTCAGGGTGTGCGCGTCGACCGTATAGATATGAAACAGGTCATGCTGCATCTGCCCGACAATGAAGCCGAACTCCGGCAGATAGCGCCCAAGGATGCCGTAACGGTTCATCCGCCGCAGATTGCGGTGGATGCCGATTTTGCACTTGAACAGCTCGATGAACAGGCTGGTATTACGAATATCGTTGCGGAAGTCGTCATCGATCAGATGACGATTCTCGCGCAGCAGACGGATGGTATCGGCGCGTACACCTTTGATTTCCGGTTGCTGGGCCATCAGCACAAAGATCTCGAGCATGGCGAATGGCGTACGGCGGAACACGTTGTCGCTACGCGCCTCGATGTAGCCGTCGTGCAGCTGGAACCGCGAGTTGATCGGCTGTGGTGGTGCTTCGTCTTCGGGGGCCAGGATCACTTCTTCAAAGTGCTGGATGATCAGGTCGCTGAGCTGGGCAATGCTCATGACTACCCGATAATACTGCTGCATGAAGTTTTCGATGGCTTGCTTGGCGTCGTTGCCTTCGAACCCCAATAGCCCGGCGATGGAACGCTGGTGGTCGAACAACAGGCGGTCTTCTGAGCGGCCGGCGAGCATGTGCAGGGCGTAACGTACCTTCCACAGAAACTCCTGGGACGAGGCCAGCAGGGCGTTTTCGCTCTCCACCAGGAAACCTTCGCCCGCCAAGGCCCGCAGGTTCAGGGTGCCGTATTCGCGACGGGCCACCCAGAGAATCGTCTGAATATCCCGAAGGCCACCGGGCGAGCCTTTGACGTTGGGTTCCAGGTTGTATTCGGTGTCGTTGTATTTGTGGTGACGGGCCTTTTGCTCGGCGCGCTTGGCCAGGAAGAACTCCTTGCTCGGCCACATGTGCGCGGTGCTGGTGACATCCAGCATGCGCTGGCGCAGCCGCTCGGGGCCGCAAATGGTGCGGCTTTCCATCAGATTGGTGACGACCGTCAGGTCGGCACGGGCCTCGACGGCGCATTCGTCCACCGAACGAACGCTCTGGCCGACTTCCAGGCCGATGTCCCACAGCAACGTCAGAAAACGTTCGATGGAATCCCGAAAAATTTCGTGATCGGCGCTGTCCAGCAAAATCAGCAGATCGATGTCGGAATAGGGGTGTAGCTCGCCACGACCATAGCCGCCGACTGCCACCAGGGCGATATCGGCGTCTTCGCTCCAGTTAAACTGTTCCCAGGCTTGTTGCAGGATGTTGTCGACAAACCAGGCGCGATCCTCAATCAGTCGGCGAATGTCCCGGCCACTGCGGAACCGCTCGTCGAGCACCTCGCGGGCCTGACGGATCGCCTTCTTGAAAGCAGCAATAGGGCTTGCCTTCAGGGCCAGTTCAGCCTGGAACTGGCCGCGGTCGAAGAGTTCGGGATCCACCTGCGGCATCGATTGGCTTTCCTTTCTATAAGGCTGGGAACGGAGCGGGCGGGATCAGGCCGAAACGCGCGCGATGGTATCGTCGCTGCGCAGGGTGAAGATCTCGTAACCGGTTTCGGTCACCAGCAGGGTGTGCTCCCACTGCGCCGACAGCTTGCGATCCTTGGTGATAGCGGTCCAGCCGTCGCCCAACACCTTGGTATCGGCCTTGCCCTGGTTGATCATCGGCTCGATGGTGAAGGTCATGCCTGCTTTCAGTTCCATGCCGGTGCCGGCGCGGCCGTAGTGCAGGATTTGTGGTTCTTCGTGGAACACCTTGCCGATGCCGTGCCCGCAGAACTCGCGAACCACCGAGAAGCCGTTCTTTTCTGCGTGCTTCTGGATCACTTCACCGATATCGCCCAGGCGGCAGCCGGGTTTGACCAGTTCGATGGCCTTGTACATGCATTCCTGAGTCACCTGGGACAGACGTTCGGCCCAGACCGGCACGGTACCGACGTGGAACATGCGGCTGGTGTCGCCGTGGTAACCGTCCTTGATCACGGTGACGTCGATGTTCAGCGTGTCGCCATCCTTCAATGGTTTCTCGTTCGGAATGCCATGACAGACCACATGGTTGATCGAGGTGCAGATCGACTTCGGGAAGCCCTTGTAGTTGAGCGGGGCAGGGATGGCTTTCTGCTCATTGACGATATAGTCGTGGCAGATGCGGTCCAGTTCTTCGGTGGTGACACCCGGTTTGACATAATCGGCAATCATTTCCAGCACATCGGCGGCCAATTTGCCGGCGATCCGCATTTTTGCGATGTCCTCTGGGGTTTTGAGGGTGACGGTCATACAGGCTCTCTCTGCGCTCAATGGCGCCTTCTAAAACGAAATGGGCATTGCGTGAGCGATCTTCGCAGCCCTGAAAAACGCGATTCTACCAGACGATCAGCGCAAATCTGAGCCTCTGTGCATCGCTTCTCTCTATAGGATGGCGCATTCTGGGGAGATTCCAAGGCAGGGGCCAAAAGCATTCCTCAGGTTTTCAGAATCCGGGTTTCGTTTTTTTCTGCCTTGTGATATAAAATGCGCCGCTTTCCGGGGATACCCTGGGAAGCTTAAATCCACACACGTGTCGACACGATGACCTGGGTGCCTTCAGCTGATGCTGCTGGTTGGTCATTGGGATACGTGGAGGCCAAACCCGACTTATTAAGGAACTATCATGTCCCAAGTCAACATGCGCGATATGCTGAAGGCCGGTGTGCACTTCGGTCACCAGACCCGTTACTGGAACCCGAAAATGGG
>NZ_JBIVCD010000027.1:0-84628 GCF_044746425.1 Pseudomonas sp. NPDC086112
ATTCCTGGGTTTCGACGGGATCGAGGTCTTGCATGGCTTGCTCCAGGGCGGAAAGGCTTCCAGAATCGGTTGCCTGAGTTTGCGACTGGCCTTGTGGGCAGACGATATAAATTCTTGGATTGCCGAGAGGTATGTTCCGGCGGCGTGTAGTTTTACTACAAATCATCGGGCATTTCAGCCTTTCGAATGTATAGACGAGTAGTAAAACTACAGAAGATCGGCTTGTGGCCTCCGGCTGCGTTGTGAGAATAATCGTTAAGGTTGGTCTTTTGCCAACCAAAAAAGGTGAAGGCTTGATGATCGCTGCCAAAAATAAACAAATTTCAGCTATTTCTAACCTTTGTTCGACAGTCGGTCGGGTAGCGCATTTTCACAAATCACTACATGCAGCCCTTCACACGCCGATCAAGGATAGACCATGAGCCTCCCTTCGCTTGCCGAACTGCCCGGCGTACTCCTGCCCTTTGTCACCCGTGCCGAGCAGTCGTTCCGTACGGCCGTCGCGCTTCTTCCCGACGATCATGGCCTGTCTGCCTGGACGCCTGAGCGTTGGGCGCAATTTGCCCGCGTCACCGCGGCCAGCGACTTTGTCATCGAACAGAGTGTGCGTGACCCTTTGATGTTGCTGGAACTGGTGCAGTCCGGCGAGCTGGACCGTGGCTTTGCGCCGGGCGAATTGTGCGCACAGATTGCGACGGCAGTGAGCGCTGCCGAAACCGACGACCAGCTCGGCCGCGCCTTGCGTCGTCAGCGCGCACGCCACCAAGTGCGGATCATCTGGCGCGACCTGACCCGCCAGGCTGATCTGATCCAGACCTGCCGCGACCTCTCGGACATGGCCGATGCCAGCATCGATCAGGCCTACCAGTGGTTGTATCAGCGCCATTGCCAGCAATTCGGCACGCCTACCGGGCGGCGCAGCGGCGAGCCGCAGCAGATGGTCGTCCTCGGCATGGGCAAGCTCGGCGCCGTGGAGCTGAATCTGTCGTCGGATATCGACCTGATTTTCGCCTACCCCGAGGGCGGCGAAACCGTGGGTGTGAAGCGGTCGTTGGATAACCAGGAATTTTTCATTCGTCTCGGCCAGCGTCTGATCAAGGCCCTGGACCCGATGACCGTCGACGGTTTTGTGTTCCGCGTCGACATGCGCTTGCGGCCTTACGGTTCGTCCGGCGCGCTGGTGCTGAGCTTCAATGCGCTGGAGCAGTATTACCAGGATCAGGGCCGCGACTGGGAACGCTACGCGATGATCAAATCGCGCGTGGTGGCCGGCGATCAGGTGGCGGGCGCGCAACTGCAAGAGATGCTGCGTCCGTTCGTTTACCGGCGTTACCTGGACTTCTCGGCGATCGAAGCGCTGCGCACCATGAAGCAGCTGATCCAGCAGGAAGTCCGGCGCAAGGGCATGGCCGACAACATCAAACTCGGTTCCGGCGGCATTCGTGAAATCGAATTTATCGCCCAGGCCTTCCAGCTGATTCACGGTGGCCGCGACCTGAGTCTGCAGCAGCGTCCTCTATTAAAAGTACTGAGCACCCTCGAAGGTCAGGGTTACCTGCCGCCAGCGGTGGTCAGCGAGTTACGCGAAGCCTACGAATTTCTGCGTTACACCGAACACGCGATCCAGGCCATTGCCGACCGCCAGACCCAGATGCTGCCGGAGGGCGAACAGGATCAGGCGCGCATTGCCTTTATGCTCGGGTTTGCCAACTGGACGGCGTTCCATGAACAGCTGATGTACTGGCGTGGCCGGGTGGCCTGGCACTTTGCTCAGGTGATCGCCGATCCTGATGAAGAGGACGGCGCCGAGAGCGAAGTGGTGGTCGGCGGGGAATGGCTGCCGCTGTGGGAGGAGGCGCAGGATGAGGAGGCCGCGTGCCGTCAGTTGGAAGAGGGTGGTTTCGCCGACGCCTCCAAGGCGCTGAAAGCCTTGGCCAGTCTGCGCGGCAGCCCTCAATTGCGCGCCATGCAGCGCCTGGGGCGGGAACGCCTCGATGCTTTTATTCCGCGCTTGCTGGCTCAGGCTGTGGAACATGCCAATCCCGATCTGGTGCTGGAGCGGGTGCTGCCGCTGGTGGAAGCTGTCGCGCGTCGTTCCGCCTATCTGGTGTTGTTGACCGAGAACCCCGGAGCCCTGCGCCGCCTGCTGACGCTGTGTGCCGCGAGCCCATGGATTGCCGAGCAGATCACGCG
The DNA here is from genome assembly GCF_044746425.1 of Pseudomonas sp. NPDC086112. Classification (NCBI taxonomy): domain Bacteria; kingdom Pseudomonadati; phylum Pseudomonadota; class Gammaproteobacteria; order Pseudomonadales; family Pseudomonadaceae; genus Pseudomonas; species Pseudomonas sp. NPDC086112. Next base: position 2,194 of record NZ_JBIVCD010000027.1, read on the forward strand.
CTTTCCGCTGCTGCTCGACGAATTGCTCAACGAAGGCCGGTTGTTCAAGCCGCCGCTGGCGCCGGAATTGGCCGCTGAATTGCGCGAGCGTCTGACGCGGATTCCCGAAGATGACCTCGAGCAACAAATGGAAGCCCTGCGGCATTTCAAACTGGCGCACCGCTTGCGCGTCGCCGCCTCGGAAATCGCCGGCAGCCTGCCCTTGATGAAGGTCAGTGATTACCTGACCTGGCTCGCCGAAGCGATCCTCGAACAAGTGCTGGCCCTGGCCTGGCGCCAGACCGTGGCCAAGTACGGCACGCCGCTGCGCACCGACGGCAGCTTGTGCGACCCTGGTTTCATCATTGTCGGTTATGGGAAAGTCGGCGGCCTGGAGCTGGGGCATAGTTCGGACCTGGATCTGGTGTTCATCCACGACGGCGATCCGCAGGCGGAAACCGACGGGCCGAAGCCGATCGATGGCGCACAGTTTTTTACCCGGCTCGGGCAGCGCATCATTCATTTGCTGACGGCGCAGACCAACTCCGGCCAGCTGTATGAAGTGGACATGCGCCTGCGGCCGTCCGGTGCGTCTGGTTTGCTGGTGAGTTCCCTGGGGGCGTTTGCCCGGTATCAGGAAAACGAAGCCTGGACCTGGGAACACCAGGCGTTGGTGCGGGCACGGGTGCTGGTGGGCAGTCAGGATGTCGGCCAGGCCTTCGAGAAGGTTCGCGCCGCAGTATTGGCCAAGCCGCGGGACCTGCCGACCTTGCGCCAGGAGGTCAGCGAAATGCGCGCCAAGATGCGCGATAATCTCGGCAGCAAGAGCACGGCGGCGGGCACCGCGGCAAATGCCTTTGACGCCACGGCGCCGTTCGATCTCAAGCAGGATGCCGGAGGTATCGTCGATATTGAATTTATGGTGCAATACGCGGCTCTGGCATGGTCTGACGCGCATCCGTCATTGCTGCGCTATACCGACAATATCCGCATTCTGGAAGGGTTGGAGGAGGTCGGGCTGATGCCCGCCGAAGACGCCAGCCTGTTGCGTGAAGCCTATAAGGCCTACCGCTCCGCCGCTCACCGGGAGGCCTTGCAGAAGGACTCCGGCGTCATACCGGGCGACCAGTTCGTAGATGAACGACGGCAGGTCATGCGGATCTGGCGCGAGCTGGGGTTAAGCTGAGCAGGCAACGAGATTCAAATGTGGGAGCGGGCTTGCTCGCGAAAGCGGAGTGTCAGTCACCATTTATGCTGGATGTGACGGCCTCTTCGCGAGCAAGCCCGCTCCCACAGTAGATCTGCAGTGGCTGGTAGATTGGGACAGCTAAGCTGTATCGCATGGATGTGCACAAAAATTGATCCGACGAGCCCCAATCGGCTCGTCCAAATGACCTGACGGTTCACCCCGAAGGTGCTGGATTCTCGAGGCGGGGAGGCGTATGCCTCCCCGGCTCGTTTTTGGAAACCACATGAAAATTCTGATCGTTGGGCCCAGTTGGGTCGGTGACATGGTGATGGCGCAGACACTTTTCCAGTGTCTCAAGCAGCGCCACCCGCAGTGCGAAATCGACGTGCTGGCCCCCGAGTGGAGCCGGCCGATTCTCGAACGCATGCCCGAAGTACGCCAGGCCTTGAGCTTCCCGCTCGGCCACGGCGTGCTGGAGCTGGCGACGCGTCGGCGCATCGGTAAATCCCTGGCCGGTCAGTACGACCAGGCCATCCTGCTGCCCAATTCCTTGAAGTCGGCGCTGGTGCCCTTTTTTGCCGGTATCCCGAAACGCACCGGCTGGCGTGGCGAATTCCGCTACGGCCTGCTCAATGACGTGCGCACGCTCGACAAAGAACGTTACCCGCTGATGATCGAACGCTTCATGGCCCTGGCCTTCGAGCCCGGCGTCGAATTGCCGAAGCCGTATCCACGGCCGAGCCTGCAGATCGACCCGGTGACCCGCGACGGCGCGCTGGCCAAGTTCGGTCTGGCCCTCGACCGTCCGGTGTTGGCGCTATGCCCTGGCGCCGAGTTCGGCGAGTCCAAGCGCTGGCCGTCCGAGCACTATGCCAAGGTCGCCGAAGCGAAGATCCGTGAAGGCTGGCAGGTCTGGCTGTTCGGCTCGAAAAACGATCATGCGGTGGGCGAAGACATTCGTGCGCGGCTGATTCCGGGTTTGCGTGAAGAGTCGGTGAACCTCAGTGGCGACACGTCCCTGGCCGAGGCCATCGATCTGCTGTCCTGCGCCGATGCGGTGGTCTCCAACGACTCCGGCCTGATGCACGTGGCTGCCGCGCTGAACCGCCCGTTGGTGGCGGTGTACGGCTCGACGTCGCCGGGTTTCACACCACCGTTGGCCGAGCACGTCGAGATCGTGCGCCTGGGCATCGAATGCAGTCCGTGCTTCGATCGCACCTGCCGTTTCGGTCATTACAATTGCTTGCGCCAACTCATGCCCAAAGCGGTGAACGAAGCCTTGCAGCGGTTGCTGGGCACTGTGGTCGAGGTCAAATAGTTTGCGGGTACTGTTGATCAAGACTTCTTCGCTGGGCGATGTGATTCACGCGTTGCCAGCGTTGACCGACGCGGCGCGGGCGATCCCCGGCATCACGTTCGACTGGGTGGTGGAAGAAGGCTTCGCCGAGATTCCGACCTGGCACCCGGCCGTGGGCAAGGTGATTCCGGTGGCGATCCGTCGCTGGCGCAAGAACATCTGGCAGACCATCAAGAGTGGCGAGTGGAAGCGCTTCAAGCAAAGCATTCGCGCGACCAAATATGACTTGGTGATCGATGCCCAGGGCTTGCTGAAAAGCGCGTTGCTGACTCGCTACGCCAAAGCACCAGTGGCCGGGCTGGACAAAAACTCGGCCCGCGAACCCATCGCTGCGCGCTTCTATTCCCGACGCCTGGCCGTGGCCCGTGGGCAGCACGCGGTAGAGCGAGTGCGCCAGCTGTTCGCAGTGGCACTGGGTTACGACCTGCCTAAAGGCCTGGGCGACTATGGCCTGAACATCGAACGACTGGTGGAATTGCCGCGCAAGAATCCGTACGTGGTGTTTCTCCATGGCACCACTTGGGACACCAAGCACTGGCCAGAAGCCTATTGGCGCGAGTTGGCCGAGCGTGTGGGTTACCTTGGCGTAGCGGTCAAGCTGCCGTGGGGTAATCCGGTCGAAAAGGCCCGCGCCGAGCGCATCGCCAAAGATATGAGGCATGTCGAGGTGCTGCCCAAACTGAACCTGGCGGGTGTCGGCAAAGTCCTGGCCGGAGCGCAAGCCTGCGTAGCGGTGGACACCGGTCTCGGTCACCTCGCTGCGGCGCTGGACGTGCCGACCCTGTCGCTGTTCGGCCCGACCAACCCGGGCCTGACCGGCGCGTACGGCAAGTCGCAGATTCACATGGCCAGCGACTTCCCCTGCGCACCGTGCCTGCAAAAGAAATGCACCTATCAACCGACGGCCGACGATGCCCGTCGGTTCGACCTGAAACGCGAGTGGCCCCTGTGCTTCACGCGTCTGAATCCCGAGCGTGTCGCGAGCCGACTGAGCACGTTGTTACTGGCTGAGGAGCTGCGCTGATGCAATTGGCATTTGTCCTGTACAAGTACTTTCCCTTTGGCGGTTTGCAGCGCGACTTCATGCGCATCGCCCTGGAGTGTCAGCAACGCGGCCATCAGATTCGCGTCTATACGCTGATCTGGGAAGGCGACATTCCACCAGGTTTCGAAGTACTGGTGGCACCGGTCAAGGCGTTCTTCAATCATCGACGCAATGAGAAGCTCACTGAGTGGATGGAGGCCGATCTGGTCAAACGTCCGGTGGACCGCCTGATCGGTTTCAACAAGATGCCCGGCCTGGACGTTTACTACGCTGCCGACGGCTGCTTCGAAGACAAGGCGCAAAACCTGCGCAACTCGCTGTACCGTCGTTGGGGCCGCTACCGGCACTTCGCCGAGTACGAGCGCGCGGTGTTCGCCAAGGACGCCAAAACCGAAGTGCTGATGATTTCCGAAGTCCAGCAGCCGCTGTTCATCAAGCATTACGACACGCCGCTTGCGCGTTTCCATTTACTGCCGCCGGGCATTTCTCTGGACCGTCGCGCGCCGACCAATGCCGCCGAGATCCGTGCCGGGTTTCGTCGCGAATTCAACCTGAAAGATGATGAACTGTTGCTGGTGCAAATCGGCTCCGGGTTCAAGACCAAAGGCGTGGACCGCAGCCTCAAGGCGCTGGCCGCCTTGCCCGCCGAACTGAGAAAGCGCACCCGGCTGTTTGTAATTGGCCAGGACGACCCCAAAGTATTCCAGTTGCAGAGCGCCACATTGGGGCTCGGCGACAACGTGCAGTTCCTCAAGGGGCGCAGCGATATCCCGCGTTTCCTGCTCGGTGCCGATCTGTTGATCCACCCGGCGTACAACGAAAACACCGGGACGGTGCTGCTTGAAGCGGTAGTGGCCGGCTTGCCGGTGCTGGTGAGCGCGGTGTGCGGCTATGCCCATTACATCGCCGAGGCCGACGCAGGCCTGGTGCTGGACGAACCCTTCGATCAGGCGCAACTGACGCAATACCTGACCGGCATGTTGAATGACGCAAATGCACGGGCGGCCTGGAGCCGCAACGGTCTGGCTTTCGCCGAGACGGCCGACCTCTACAGCATGCCGCAGCACGCGGCCGATGTGATTCTGGCGGAGCACGCTTAATGAAGTTGATGCTGGCTGAACCGTTCAAGAGCCTCTGGGCCGGGCGCGATCCGTTCGCCGAAGTCGAGGCCCTCAAGGGCGAGGTGTACCGCGAGCTTGAAGCGCGCCGGACACTGCGTACTGAAGTAGACGGTCACGGGTTCTTCGTGAAAATCCACCGTGGCATCGGCTGGGGCGAGATTTTCAAAAACCTGCTGACCGCCAAGCTGCCAGTGCTTGGCGCGGGCCAGGAGTGGAAGGCCATTCAGCGCCTGCAAGAAGTCGGCGTGCCGACCATGACCGCTGTCGCTTACGGCGAAAAGGGCAGCAATCCGGCGGACCAGCATTCGTTCATCGTCACGCAAGAGCTGGCGCCCACCGTCAGCCTCGAAGATTTCAGCATCGACTGGGTCAAGCAACCGCCCGAGCCAAAACTCAAGCGCGCCTTGATCGCCGAGGTCGCGCGCATGACCGGCATGATGCACCGAGCCGGGGTTAACCACCGCGACTGCTACATCTGTCACTTCCTGCTGCACACCGATAAACCAGTGACAGCCGACGACTTCAAGCTGTCGGTGATCGATCTGCACCGTGCCCAGACCCGTCCGACGATTACCCAACGCTGGCGTAACAAGGACCTGGCGGCGCTGTATTTTTCGGCGCTCGACATTGGCCTGACCCGTCGCGACAAACTGCGTTTCCTCAAGGGGTACTTCCAACAGCCCCTGCGCCAGATTCTGGCTGAAGAAGCGGGACTGCTGGCATGGCTCGAAGGCAAGGCCAACAAGCTCTACGAGCGTAAGCAGCGATACGGGGATGCGCTCTGATGTCGGGTTGGACACTGGAACCTGCTTACAGCGATCTGGCAGAAGACTTCGGCAGTCTTGACGCGGTGTTCGCGCTCGAAGGCGAGCGACTGACCCGTGATCCACTGTCCGAGGTCATTCGCGTCCAGCGCAATGGCGTCAATTATTACGTCAAGCGCTACACAGGCGCAGGTAAAGGCCTGCGCCGTTACCTGGGCAAGCCGCGGGTGAAAGCCGAATGGCAGAACCTCAAGCGTTTCGCCAAATGGGGCATTCCCACCGCCGAAGTAGTGGCCTGGGGGCTGGAACGGCGCGGCGCGGCATACGACCGTGGGGCGATGATCACGCGCGAGCTGCCCAATACCGAAGACTTGTCGGCCCTGGCAGGTCGACATGATCCGAAACTGGCGGACCGCGCCTGGGTCGACAACATCAGTCGGCAGCTGGCGGGCTATACCCGGACCATGCACCATCATCGTTTTACCCACAATGATTTGAAATGGCGCAACCTGCTGATCGACGATGAGGCGCGGCTGTTTCTGATCGACTGCCCCAACGGTGATTTCTGGCGCGGCTTCTGGCTCAAGTACCGGATCACCAAGGACCTGGCGTGTCTGGACAAAGTGGCCAAGTATCATCTGTCGGCCACCCAGCGCCTGCGCTTCTATCTGCAATACCGCCAAAGCACCCGGCTCGATGCCGCCGACAAGAAGCGGATTCGGCACGTGGTGAGATTTTTCGAGGGGCGCGAATGACTGATTTTCTGGCTGCTGAAGACCGTGCGCTGCTTGAGCGTCATGGCCTTGGCACCTTCGACGCACTCTGGGCCAAACAGCTCGAGGCGGTGGATGAACCCAATACCGTCGGTGGTGGCTGGAGCAGTGTATTTCGGCTAGAGCTGGAAGGTCATGGTTACTACCTCAAGCGCCAGTGCAACTACCTGACACGTACATTGCATTCTCCCTTTGGTGAGCCGAGTTTTGCCCGTGAGTTTCGCACCATCAGGCGTTATCAGAAGCTGGGCATTCCGGCGTTGCAGGCGGCGTTCTTCGGTGAGCGCAAAGTCGGCGGCGAAGTCCGGGCGATTCTGCTGACCCGTGCGCTGGACGGTTGGGATGATCTGGATTCACTGTTGCAGCGCTGGTCCGACCTGAGCGCGGTGCAGCACACGGCAATTCTGAAAGCCTGTGGGCAACTGGCGCGACGCCTGCATGAGGTGCGTCAACTGCACGGGTGCTTCTATCCCAAGCATATTTTTCTCCAGGCCACCGGTGACGGTTACCAGGCTCAGTTGATCGACCTGGAAAAAACCCGGCCATTGCTGTTTGGCCAACGTGATCGGGTCAAGGACCTGGAGCCGTTGCTGCGTCGGGCGTCGGAATGGAGCGAAAGTCAGCTGCGCGAGTTGTTGGCGGCTTATCTGGATCAACCCTTGAACAGTTCGCTGGTGGACAGTTGGGTATCGCGCCTGAGTGCGCGGCGCAGTCACAAGGAGGCGCGTTGATGCGTTTGTCCGAACTGAAAAACGCCGGCCGCAGCCCGAGCCTGCCGCTGAACATTCCACTGGCCGATGCCGCGGGGCCTGCGGAGTTACAGCTGCTGAGCCTGCTGCGGGTGTTGCCGGGGCAGCGTTATGTGGGCGCCGGCGTCTGGCGCGGCCGGCCGGTGCTGGCCAAATTGCTGGTCGGCGGTAAAGCGGCGCGGCATTTTCAGCGTGAACTGGACGGCGTGCGTTTGCTCGCCGCTCAGGGGCTGACCACGCCGTTGTTATTGGCGGATGGCCTGAAGGACGGTGAGGGCGGCTGGCTGTTGTTCGATTTCCTTGAGGGCGCCGAGAGCCTGGGGGACGCCTGGAAACAGGTCGAACACTTGCCAGTGCTGGCGGATGAACAATCAGCCGTGCTGGCCGAGGCGTTGGGTGCGATCGCTCATCTGCACAGCAAAGGCCTGTGGCAGGAAGACCTGCATCTGGACAACCTGCTGCGTCATGGCGGTCAGTTGTATTTGATCGATGGCGCCGGCATCTGTGCCGAGACGGCTGGCAAGCCACTGTCGCAGCACAAAGTCCTGGAAAACCTCGGGGTGTTTTTCGCCCAGTTGCCCAAATCGCTGGAACCTTTCACCGAAGAATTGCTGGTGTATTACTTGTTGGGAAACGGCGAGCATGCCTTGCCCATGGAAGCGTTGCAGAAGCAGATCGACAAGGTCCGTCGCTGGCGTTTGAAGGATTTCCTGATCAAGGTCGGCCGCGAATGCACGTTGTTCTGCGTCCAGCGCGGGGCGTTCGGCTTGCGGGCGATTCGCCGTGAAGAAGAGGCGGCGATGTTGCCGGTGCTGGAGCAGGCCGATGCCTTGCTCGATCACGGCCATCTGTACAAGACCGGCGGCGCCGCGAGCGTCGGCAAGGTCGAAGTGGCGGGTCGCACATTGCTGGTCAAACGCTACAACATCAAGGGCTTTGCCCATTGGCTCAAACGTTTCTGGCGCCCGAGCCGCGCCTGGCACTCATGGCGTGAAGGCAATCGCCTGGCATTCCTGGGCATCGCCACGCCCAAGCCACTGGCATTGTTGGAGAAGCGTTTTCTCTGGCTGCGCAGCCGGGCGTACCTGGTGACCGAATATTTGCCGGGGCCGGACATCATCGAGCGCTTCGCACCCTACGTGGAAAGCGGCGAAGCGCCGCAAGCCGAGCTGCAGGCCCTGGATCACCTGTTCGCCGAGCTGATTCGCGAGCGCATCAGCCATGGCGATTTCAAGGGCCATAACCTGTTCTGGCAGCAGGATCGCTGGGCGCTGATCGACCTGGATTCGATGTGTCAGCATAGCTCGCTCAGTAGCTTTGCCCCGGCGTATGCGCGGGATCGGGCGCGGTTCATGCGCAATTGGCCCGAGAGTAGTGCGTTGTATCGGGTGATTGATCAGCGTTTGCCCAAAGATATCTCCAGCGCTGCCTGAATCGGGGCTTCGCCCCTTTCGCGAGCAAGCCCGCTCCCACAGTGGTTCTCGGTCGTACACAAAATTTGTGTTCAACATAAACCTAATGTGGGAGCGGGCTTGCTCGCGAAGAGGCCGGAACTGTCAGCCAACCGGCAGGCAACCGACGGCAATATCAGGATTTACGGGTGTCCGGGTCGCGGATAAGCGAAGGCGAGCGCGTGGGCTCGACGTCATCTTCATGGTGCTGATAAGGGCAGGGTCATTCCCGGCACGTTTAAGCTATAATCCCGCCCTTTAGCTGTCTCTCGCCCCTTGCGAGGGCACATTAATTTTTGAGGCGCGTTGCGCCTGCATGCAGACTAAAGAGGCTAGACCCCTGTGGCATTGACGATTCTTGGCCTGTCCGGCGCCCTTAGCCATGATCCTTCCGCAGCCCTGTATATCGACGGCAAGCTGGTCGCGGCGGCTGAAGAAGAGCGCTTCGTGCGCGATAAACATGCAAAGAACCGCATGCCTTACGAATCGGCGAAGTTCTGCCTCGAGCAGGCTGGCATCAAGCCGTCCGACGTTGATGTGGTAGCGATTCCATTCGCGCCGATCAGCTTGTTCGGCAAGGCTCGCTGGCACTACGCCAAGCGTTACTGGTACGCCCCGGACCGCGCCCTCGACGCGATCCTGATGGGCAACCGTCGCTACAAGCGCTATCGCAACAAGATTGTCTGGTGCCTCGAGCAACTGGGCTTCGATCCGAAGAAAATCAAGATCGAGCCGGTCGAGCACCACCTTGCCCACGCCTCCAGTGCCTATCACTGCTCCGGTTTCAAAGAGAAAACCGCGATCCTCGGGATTGATGGCAAGGGTGAGTACGCCACGACTTTCTTCGGTTACGGCGAAAACGGCAAGATTCACAAGATCAAGGAATTCTTCGATCCGGACTCCCTCGGCGGCCTGTACGGCGCGATCACCGAGTTCCTCGGTTTCGAGATGCTCGACGGTGAGTTCAAGGTCATGGGCATGGCGCCGTACGGCGACGCCAGCAAATACGATTTCTCGCGTCTGGCCTCGTTCGAAAACGGCGAGTTGGTGATCAACACCGACTACGCCAACGTCATCGGCCTGCGCCGCTATAAAGAGAAGGGCAAAGGTTTCTACTTCTCGCCGAAGCTGATCGAGTGGCTAGGGCCAAAGCGTGAAGGCGACATCGCCGACGAGCCGTACATCCACTACGCCGCGAGCATGCAGGCGCTGTTCGAGAAACTGGCGTTGCAGATGATCGACCACTACCTGGGTGATGTGCTCAAGGAAACCGGCAAACTGGCCTTCGCCGGTGGCTGTGCGTTGAACGTCAAGCTGAACCAGAAAATCATTGCCCGCGACGACATCAAAGAGTTGTTCGTTCAGCCTGCCTCCGGTGATGCCGGTACCGCGGTTGGCGCGGCGGCTTACGTGTCCCACGCCCGTGGTGTACCGGTCGAGAAGATGGAACACGTCTACCTCGGCCCGTCCTACAGCAACGAAGACGTACTCGCCGCCTGTGCCCGTCACCCGAGCAAGCCTGCGTGGCGCAAGCTTGAGAACATGCCGGAGCAGATCGCCAAAATCATGGTCGACGGCAACCCGGTGGCCTGGTTCCAGGGCCGCATGGAGTTCGGTCCGCGCGCCTTGGGCGGTCGTTCGATCATCGGTTGCCCGAGTGCGACCGGTGTGGCTGACCGCATCAACCACCAGATCAAGTTCCGCGAGCGCTGGAGGCCTTTCTGCCCGTCGATGCTCGACACCGTTGCGCCGCAAATGATCAAGATCGATCACCCCGCGCCGTTCATGACCTTCACCTTCGAAGTGGCTGAAGAGTGGAAAACCCGCGTGCCGGAAGTCGTCCACGAAGACGGCACCTCCCGGGCCCAGGTGTTGAAGCGCGAATACAACCCGCGCTACTACGACATGATGAAGGCGCTGGAAGTGCTGACCGGTAACGGCGTGTCGCTGAACACCTCGCTCAACCGTCGTGGCGAGCCGATGATCTGTTCGCCGACCGATGCCTTGAACATGTTCTTCGGTTCCGACCTGCAGTACCTGATCATGGAAGACATTCTGGTGGTCAAAGAAGGTGCGAACGAGTATGCGGTTGACTGACGTGCTGATCAGTGTCGTTATTCCCGCTTATAACTATGCCAAAACCCTGCCGCGTGCGGTGAAATCGGTGCTGGCGCAGTTGGGGGATGCCCAGGCTGAGTTGCTGGTGATCGATGACGGCTCCACCGACGCGACGCCGCAAGTTCTGGAGCAGCTCCTGACTGAACATGCGGGGTGCTTCAGAGCTCTGCGCAAACCCAATGGCGGTTTGTCTTCGGTGCGTAATCGCGGGATCGAGGAGGCTCGGGGGCAATACCTGATCTTCCTCGATGCCGATGATGAGATGGCGCCTGGTGCGCTGGCTGCGTTGACCCGGCATATCTCCAGCAACCCTGACAGCCGTTTGATCATTGGCGGTCACTGGTCGGTGTTCGACGACGGTCGTCGTGTCCAGCACGCAGTCAAACCCTTGCCAGCTACCCCGCGCCAGCGTGTGCGTGGCTACTTGCTGGACAAGACGGTATCGCTGTCCAACGGCGCCTGCGCCATGCATTGCGAAGTGTTTGCACCGGGCAACTATCCTGAGCACTTGCGCAACGTTGAAGATATTCCTGTGTTTGCTCAGGTGCTGGCGCGTTTCCCGTGCAGTGTGCTCGATCAGCCCCTGGCGTTGATCTACAAGCATGGCGACAGCATGCGGCATGACCTCAAGCAAAGCCTGGCGGCAGGCGTGGGGATGGTTGACGAGGTATTTTCCTCGGTACGCATGCCTCAAGAACTGCAGGACCTGCGCCAGGCTTTCCTGGCTCAGCGCTGCCTGTCGTTGTTCCGCGATTGCTACAGTGCCGGCGATTATGTCAACGCCAAGGCTTTTTACGCCCGCGCCGTGCGCGCCGATCTGCGCTCGCTCACACGCTGGTCCTACACCCGCAAGGCCATCCGGTTGTTGTTCAAGTGAGTGCGCCGCCATCTGACGCAATTGTGTTCCAGGCTGAGGGATGCTGGGCACAAAAAGCGCGTGAGCTGGATCGTTATCGCTGGAAGCTGCTGCGCGAGCGTCATGGTCGCTGTGGCAGCTTGTTGCGTCTGGTTCGTGATGTGCTGGTGGATGTGGCGGTCGGGATACGCGCCAAGGCGTGCTTGAGTGCTTCGGTGGTTGCTGCACCCTGTGAGGTGCTGTTGCTGCATTCGGCGCCAAAGTCCATGGCGTTGCAACGCAAGAATATTCTGATCGAGGGCCTGCGCAAGCGCGGGCACCACCTGACAGAGGCCGCGTTGCGTTCTCCATCGGACGCCTGCGCCCAGCGCATGCTCCTGGCGCCGCCGCAGCCTGTGCCGCTGCGTTATCTAGTGTACGCCGCCCATGCCCAGTGGCTGGTGACGACGTATTCGCCCAAGGTGCTGATCAATGAACGCAACGGCAGTCTTCATGCGCCGTTCCTGCGCTTGGCATTGGCTGCGCGTGGTGCCCGATTGCTGCAACTGGCCCATGCCACGACGCTGGAATCTTCACGGCGACTGGGGATGAACGATTACGACTATTACGGCGTCTTTGGCCATAGTTCGCTGGTTGCCTTGCAGGAAAGAACATTGCGATTCGGTGAGTCGACGGTGGTGTTGATCGGTTCTTACCTCGCCGATGAAACCTATGATCTGCCAGTTGCCGATCCTGCTCTCCATACGTTGTTGATTCTGGGGGTTGGCCCTGATCGGGAAAAAGAGTCGGGCTACCAGCGCACCTATCAGTTACTGCGCGACTGGGCCGAGCAGCATCCGCATTATCGCGTGCTGTTCAAGCGTCATCCGCGCAGCAAGGCGCAATTCTGGAACGATGCCGCTGCGCAGTTAGCCAACATCGACTTGCTGGACAGCAAGTGTTCACTGGCGGACGCTCTGGCGAAGGCCAGCGTTGTCGTCAATATCATGTCCAATGCTGGTATCGAGGCAGGGCTGGCGGGCCGGCCGGTCATCCACGTGAATGCGGGCGGCGATGTGGATATTTTCTCTCACTCGCTGTTTTTTGGGCCTCAAGTGCGCGATGAGTATGAGTTTTCCCGCCAGCTACAAGCGCTTGAGCAGGATTATCCGGGGCATGTGGCCCAGGCCCGGCGTTTTGCCGATTACCACCTGGTATACGGTTCTCAGGGGTTGGCAAAGACCATTCAACTGGTTGATAACTTGCTGCGAGGCACAGACCCTGCGCGTGACTTCGAGACCTTCAGGCTGTCTGCCGCCGGCTGACACTGATGGCTTGAAGGGTTAAGGGGTGAGCGCCAGGCTCAGTTCCCGTCCATTGCACACGCGTTGGTGGTTCAGGTAATGCTCAAGGAACTGGTTGTCCTTGAGTAGCCACTCGCGATCCTGGCGATAGCGCAACATATGCTTGAAATTGCGCAGGCGCAGGCCTTTGCGCAGGGGCTTGCGATAGGCGCGCAGGTCGGCGATGTCAATCAGCCCCAGCGTGTTTTCAGGCGTCAATACCACATTGCCCAAGTGCGCTGAGCGAAAGTAGATGCCGTCCTCATGCAGGCGTGCAATGAACTCACCCAGTTGTGCTCGAAGAAATTCGTTGTTATCGGTGCCTAGTAACTGACGCAGCGTGCGACCTGGCAGAGGATCGTAATGCACGGCATCGCGCTCGATGCTGGGGATGCGATAAACCTGGCGTACCGTTGGGCATTCGATATTGCGTTCGCGCAGTGCTCGGCAGTTGTTGGCGAAGCGCCGGGCGTAAGGCGCCCAAAGCGCAGATGTCAGCAGGCGTTTGCGGCGAAACAGCTTGAGCATCGAGCCATCGGCCAGGCACAAAACTTTATCCCCTTTACCATCGGCCTCGAGAACGTCGGCGCCCTCGCGCATGTTGAGATAAGCGGTATGGTCGAGCGTTTGCATCAAGGCTCCAAAGGCTTGGCCTGATGGGATGGGCAGCCGCCTATGTTACCGCAGTGCGCATGCTGCAAAAAACCGCTGTGGTACAATCGCCGCACTTTTTAAGAGGCAGTTGCCCGTTCACGGGGGTGCCTGGCGCAATACCACAGAGTGCTTGCTTCTGATTCTTGGTTTTATACTTCCATACGCGGACGGGCGAATAACAGGGTGTTGATGTCTGCGGACTTGTCGCACATGGTTATATTGCGCTTTGGCGGGTGGATGCGGCCTATTTTTTGGACACCCTATGACGACAATGCTGTTCATTTCCTTGGCCAAGCATCAAGGCCTCTATTTCAATCGGTTACTCAACGAGACCGAGCTACAAGGTAAAGTCGTTACCCCACCACAGATGCCTTGGCCAAGGTTGTCGCAGACTTCCAGAGTGCTTTCGCGAATCGACTGGCTGAGCCTGATCGAAGAAAAATGCGAGGAGCGACGCGTCAAGAACAAAAACGATGGTCGCTTGTATCGTCTGTTGTTACGTCTTGAGCTGATTTGGATGGCGCTGCGTGCCCAGGCTTTGCTTGATCGTGAGCGCCCCGACGCGCTGGTGTTCTGGAATGGTTCCCATCGTTACTGCCGATTGCTGACAGCCTTGGCGCCGCCGGGTTGTAAGACGTTCTTTTTCGAGAACGGCTTGTTGCCCGATACCACAACCGTTGATCCGCGGGGCGTGAACTACCTGAACGCCGTTCCGCGCGAGGCCGGTTTTTATCTCAACTATCCTTATCCGGTTCCTGAAAATCAGGCAGCGCCCGTGCTGATTCCACGCCAGCCTCGTACCAGTGGCCCGGCACCGATTGTGCTGCCGGAGCAGTTCGTCTTTATTCCGTTCCAGGACGATCGCGATAGTCAGGTTCGGCTGTTTTCTCCCTGGATCAAGAACATGCGCGAGATGTTCGCCTTGGGCGAGCGCTTGGCCAAAGAGACTGGATTGACAGTGGTGTTCAAGGAGCATCCATCCAGTCGCGAAACGTATCCTGAGTTGCATGAGCGTACTCACGAGCGTCTGTTGTTCGCCAACGGTAATGCCACTCAGCAGTTGATCGAGTCCAGCCAGTTTGTGATCACGCTGAACTCGACGGTCGGCCTGGAAAGCCTGCTTTTGGGTAAGCCGGTGCTGACCCTGGGTCAGGCGTTTTTCAATATCGAGGGGTTGGTAATGCATGCCGACAACGCCGAGCAGGTGATGGAACTGGCGCGTGCATTCCCGCAATGGCCACTCGATGAGCGGTTGAGGCGTAACTTTCTCCACTACCTCTCCGAGCACTATTGCATCAAGGGTGGCTGGAAGAACGCCGACAAGGCCCAGTTGCAGCGGGTCGCCAATCGAATGCTGGGTAAAGCCGAATGCTGACAGGAATGAAAAAACTGATCGATAGGAATGCCCTGGCGGCGTGGGCGTCTATCGGTCTTCTCGTGCTGCTGTGCGGGGCATGGGTACTGCCGGACAATAAGCTTTATCACCAAATGATAATTTTCCTGCTCTGGTTACCCGCCATGTTGGCGCTGTTCCATCGGGATTTTCGGATGATGCTCAAGCAACCGGAGTGCATCCTCTTCGCCATTTTCGTGGCTTGGACATTATTGGTGCTGATGGTTGAGGGGGGCGCTAACGTCGTCGGCAAAAGCAAGGTGACGCTCTACGTGTCCCTTGCCCTCTTAGGCGTGCTACTGGCTGCCCAGAACCGCAAGTGGCGGTTGGAATCCATGCTGTTGTACGCATCGATTATCGGCGGTTTTTTTGCCGCGGCTTCCTGGGTCTACTTTTATGAAACGTCCGCTCAGCCGTTTAGCGGCAGGCTGATTGCCATTGGCTTGTGGGACACTGCGATCATGGCCGCGCACGGGGTGGGGGCTCTGGCGATTCTTGGCGTTTTCACGCTGCAGACCAAGCGCTTCAATCCCTGGGTGATGGTGTTGCTGCTGATTCCGGCGCTGGGGTATGCGTTATTCCTGGGCTTTAGCCAAACCCGTGGTGTATGGATCGGCTTGCTGGCCTGCCTGTTCGTGATGGGCGTGGCGCGACCGACGCGCCTGGGTAGCGGACTGATGATTTTGACGGTTTTGGGGTTGGCGTCCATCGCTGTATTCAAGCCGGAAATCCTCATGCAGCGTGGCGTTTCTTTTCGTCCCGAGCTGTGGCGCGGTGGCGTTCAATTGATGCTGGACCACTGGGTGATGGGGTTGGGATTTCATGAGTACCTGATTCCTGTCCCTGAAATCGGACAGGCATTCAAACATCCCCACAATCTTTTTCTGGATATCGGCGTGCGGCTCGGTGTGCCTGGCCTACTGCTGTTCGGCTGGCTGTGGCTGGTGGTTGGCTGGCGTGGCTGGGTTTCGCGCGCGCAGCCACTGGGGCAGGTGTTGCTGGCGCTCTGGGTGTTTTCCGGGACGTCGTTGATGACCGATGGCATCGGCCTCTGGCTCAAGCCCAACGCGGACTGGTTGATCACCTGGTTACCGATTGCCTTGAGTATCGTATTGGCCACTCGTGGCAGCAATCAAACCAAAACTTCCCTCTGGAGTGTTTCAGCTACTGATACTCCTGGCCCGGTAGCGAAGTGCTGAAGCGTTTTCGGCACCGCGTCCGGGCTGAGCCTATGTTGTAATTCGTTCGCTGTTACAATCCACAGGTTGTCTGTCTTTTTCAAACGTACGAGGCGTGCCGAATGGCCAATTCCGACCAGCAATCAAGCATGAAGATTTACCTGCGGTTGCTGAAATACGTGCTCCCGTACTGGGGCGCTTTCGCCCTCAGTATTGTCGGCTTCGTGCTATTCGCATCTAGCCAGCCGATGCTGGCGGATATGCTCAAACATTTTCTCGACGCCTTGCAAAAACCCAATGACACCAAGTTTCTGGGTGTCTCGCTGGTACTCGGCGTACCGTTATTGATTGTGCTGATTGCCGTCTACCAGGGTATCGGCTCATTTCTGGGTAACTATTACCTGGCCAAGGTTGCCCGTGGCGTGGTCCACGACCTGCGTTGCGCCTTGTTCGACAACCTGTTGACCCTGCCTAACCGCTACTTCGACAACAACAACTCCGGTCACCTGATTTCCCGTATTACCTATAACGTGACCATGGTCACCGGTGCCGCCACCGATGCGATCAAAGTGGTGATCCGTGAAGGCCTGACGGTGGTGTTCCTGTTCGGTTACCTGCTGTACAGCAACTGGAAAATGACCCTGGTATTGCTGGCGATCCTGCCGGTCATCGCGATTCTGGTGAGTAGCGCCAGCAAAAAATTTCGCAAGCAAAGCAAGAAAATCCAGGTGGCGATGGGCGATGTGACCCATGTGGCGTCGGAGACGATCCAGGGCTACCGCGTGGTTCGCAGCTTTGGCGGTGAGGCTTACGAAATCGAGCGTTTCCACAAGGCCAGCGCCGACAACATGAACCGCAGCCTGGGCATGACCCGCACCCAATCGATCTACACCCCAATGCTGCAACTGGTGATTTACATCGGCATGGCCGTGTTGATGTATCTGGTGCTCTACCTTCGCGGCGATGCCTCTGCTGGCGAACTGGTTGCTTACATTACCGCTGCCGGTTTGTTGCCCAAGCCGATTCGTCAGTTGTCGGAAGTCAGCGCCACGATCCAGAAAGGACTGGCCGGTGCGGAGAGCATTTTCGAGCAGCTCGACGAAGAACCGGAAGTCGATACGGGCACCAAGGAAATGGTGCGCGTCAGCGGTCGCCTGGAAGTGCGTAACCTGAGCTTCCAGTACCCGGGCACCGAGAAACTCGTGCTCAACGATATTTCCTTTACCGCCGAAGAGGGCCAGATGGTTGCTTTGGTGGGGCGTTCAGGCAGCGGCAAATCCACCTTGGCCAACCTGATTCCGCGTTTCTATCACCACGACAAGGGCCAGATCCTGCTCGACGGTATGGATGTCGAGGAATACAAGCTGACCAACCTGCGTCGTCACATTGCCCTGGTGACCCAGCAGGTCACCCTGTTCAACGACAGTGTCACCAACAACATTGCCTACGGCGACCTCGCCGGCGCACCGTTTGAAGATGTGCGCAAGGCAGCCGAAGATGCCTACGCCGCCGAGTTCATCGAGCAAATGCCTCAAGGCTACGACACCCTTGTGGGCGAAAACGGTGTGCTGCTTTCCGGCGGTCAGCGCCAGCGTCTGGCGATTGCCCGGGCACTGCTCAAGAATGCGCCATTGCTGATTCTCGATGAGGCTACCTCGGCTCTCGACACCGAATCCGAGCGCCACATTCAGGCGGCTCTGGAACAAGTAATGAAGGGCCGTACCACGCTGGTGATCGCTCACCGCTTGTCGACTATCGAGAAGGCTGACCTGATCCTGTTGATGGATCAGGGCCGCATCGTCGAACGCGGCACCCACGCCGAGTTGTTGGCGTTGAACGGTCACTACGCACGCCTGCACGAGAAGGACTTCGTCGAAAGCACCGACGAGGCGATGACGGAGTCCCACGTTTGATTTTGAGTTACTGGCGAGCCTGGAGAGAAAGCGGCTGGGCGCCCATCGATGCAACGGCTTATAGCCAGGCCTGGCAACAGTTCGGCGGCAGCGTGGCGACTCATCCCGAGGTGGTTGAGCGTCTGGCAGGGCTGGTAGGCATCCCGGTGCGTTATCTGGGCTGGTTCGTCGACGGTGAGTTGTGCGCCGCGATGCCGACCTGGGGCCGTCATGTGGCCTTGTCCAAGGAAGTGCTCAAGCGTGAAGGCAAACGTGGCCTGCTCGATCTTGGCAATGCCGAGATCATCCTGCCGGTTGCCGAAGACGTCCAGGTTCGTGTGCGGCATCGCGCGCGTTATGTGTCCGAGCTCAATGCCCCAAACATCACCGGTCTCGCTGAGCAACCTGAAGGCCTGGCGCTGGCTCGTGAACCAGAGGACTACAGTAAGAAATTTCGCTACAACCAGCGTCGTGACCAGCGTTTGCTTGAAGAGGCGGGTGGCATCATCCGACCGATGCTGGAGCTGAGCGCCAGCGAACAGGCCACCATCTATGCTGACCTGTTCCAGCGCCGCTGGAACTTTGAAGCACCGGGCAAGGCGCGTCTTTCTGAAGTGTTCAGCCTGTTGCGTGAGTTTATGACCGGGTCCTTGATCTACCTGAACGACGAACCGGTGGCGATCCAGATTCTGTACCGGGTCGAGGCGCCCAAGTGGGTCAGCCTGGAATACATTAACGGCGGTGTCGACCCGCAAAACCGCGAGTTCAGCCCTGGCAGTGTACTCAGTTTCGTCAACACCCAAGCCGCATGGGAGCAGGCCCGCGCCGTGGGCAAGCCGCTGCGTTACTCGTTCGGCCGCGCCGATCGCGAATACAAGGATCGCTGGTGTCACCGGGTTCCGGTCTATCAGGTTTGAGCGAGGACAGGCAGTCATGAGCGCACGCAAGCAACAATTGCTTAAACGCCATCGCCAACGCAAACGTGTGGTGCTGATCGGTGCGTTGTTGGCTGCATTATTATTTGGCATTTTTGTCGCCTGGTGGCCGTTGCCGCTGTTCCTGCTGTTGGGCTGGATCGCCCATGAAGCCTGGTTCGCCGACCATCTGTTCTATGCCCCAGGCGACGATTATCGCTATGACTTCCCGGCGGATACGCCGCAGTTCCCCACCACCCTGGTCAATGGTGCCTTGCAGGTGACGGGGGACTTTGGCGTGGCGCAAACCCTGGTTTTGCAGGTGCGGGTCAAGAGCCATTGGCTGGGTCGCTTTCTTGACCCCCAGGTATGGATCGGTGACGACCGTCAGGATCTGGAGCGAGGTGTTGCGGGAGAGCGTTTTCTCAATCTGTCCGGGCAAGGTTCGGCGCTGGCTGCCGGGACCCTGACCTTACGTGGACGCTTTTGCAGCCTGGCGCCACAGGCAACTTTGCACGCCCTGAATAATCCGGATTTTGCTCAGCAGCGTCTGCTAATCATCGCCCCCCATGCCGATGATGCTGAACTGGCGGCTTTTGGTCTTTATAGCCGGGCGTCCGAGGTGGCTATCGTCACACTGACCCAAGGCGAGATTGAGGCCGAAAACTATCGCGATATGGGCCTCGACACCGCTCAGGCCGCCCGTCTGAAGGGGCGCCTGCGCAGTTGGGATAGCCTGGCAGTGCCGCTGTGGGGTGGGGTGGCGCAACAACAGTGTGTGCAATTGGGCTATTACTGCTTACAACTGAATGCAATGGCGCAGCAGCCGGAGCAAAGCTTCGGTTCCCGGGAGTCGGGGGAGAGCGATATACGTGACGTGCGTCGGCACAATGCCCTGCGCCTGCCGGGTGACGTCGATGGTCAGCCCCATTGGCGCAACCTGGTAGCTGATCTGGCGCATCTGCTTGAGCATCACCGTCCCGACGCGGTGCTGACACCCCATCCCGAACTGGATCCCCACAGCGATCATGTCGCCAGCACGCTCGCCTTGATGGACGCGATTGAACTCAGTACCTGGCGCCCGCGCACCCTGCTGCTCTATGCCAATCACCTGCACGACAACGACCGCTGGCCGATGGGCCCGGCGGGTTATGGCATTGCCCTGCCGCCGACCATCGAGCCGTTGCCGGCTGATGGGCTATGGAGTCCGTTGCTGGACGCGCCAACCCGCATGGACAAAGCCATGGCCTTAGGCATGCAGCACGACTTGCAGGGCCGTCCACCGCTCAAAAGACGTCTGCGCCGGGTGATTCAGCGGTTGTTGGCCGGGCGTTGCTGGCCCCGCACAGGTGAAGACGAGTTCTTCCGCAAAGCGGTGCGCCGACATGAACTTTTCTGGGTGCGTCCGCTGGATGCCCCTCCACAGAATGACCGCCGCTGAGCCTGTGTGCTCGGGTGCGGCCGCATTCTTTCGCTATGTTATTATCCGCGACGCTTTTATTGCCCCTGGAGTTTCCATGAAGTTATCCATGCCACGATTCGATCAGGCCCCTGTCCTGGTGGTCGGCGATGTCATGCTCGACCGTTACTGGCATGGTGGTACCTCACGGATTTCCCCTGAGGCGCCGGTACCGGTAGTCAAGGTCGAGCAAATCGAGGACCGCCCGGGCGGTGCCGCCAACGTTGCCCTGAACATTGCCGCGCTCGGTGCGCCGGCCTCGCTGGTCGGCGTGACCGGCGACGACGAGGCTGCCGACAGCCTGGTCAACAGCCTCAAAGGCGCCGGCGTGCGGGCGTTGTTCCAGCGCATCGCCCACCAGCCGACCATCGTCAAGCTGCGGGTGATGAGCCGTCACCAGCAATTGCTGCGTATCGACTTCGAAGAACCTTTCGCAACCGACGCCCTGGCGCTGGGCGAGCAAGTCGACGAGTTGCTCGAAGGCATCAAGGTGCTGGTGCTGTCCGACTACGGCAAAGGCGCGCTGAAAAACCATCAGGTGCTGATCCAGGCTGCCCGTGCTCGTGGGATTCCGGTGCTGGCCGATCCCAAGGGCAAGGATTTCTCGATCTACCGCGGCGCGAGCCTGATCACCCCGAACCTCAGCGAATTCGAAACCATCGTCGGTGGTTGCGCCGATGAACACGAGCTGGTGAGCAAGGGCGCACAGCTGATGCACGACCTCGACCTCGGCGCCTTGCTGGTGACCCGTGGCGAGCACGGCATGACCTTGCTGCGCCCGGATCATCCGGCACTGCACCTGCCGGCCCGTGCCCGTGAAGTGTTCGACGTGACCGGCGCCGGTGACACGGTGATTTCTACCCTGGCGGCAGCGATCGCTGCTGGCGAAGAACTGCCCCACGCGGTGGCCTTGGCCAATCTGGCGGCAGGCATCGTGGTCGGCAAGCTCGGTACCGCGGCCATCAGTGCCCCGGAATTGCGTCGTGCGATCCAGCGTGAAGAAGGTTCCGAGCGTGGTGTGTTGGGGCTGGAGCAGCTGTTGCTGGCAGTCGACGATGCACGTGCACACAACGAGAAGATTGTGTTCACCAATGGCTGCTTCGACATCCTGCATGCCGGCCACGTGACCTACCTCGAACAGGCGCGTGCCCAAGGCGATCGTCTGATCGTGGCGGTCAACGACGATGCGTCGGTGAGCCGCTTGAAAGGGCCGGGTCGGCCGATCAACAGTGTCGACCGTCGCATGGCCGTACTGGCCGGTCTGGGCGCCGTGGATTGGGTCATCAGCTTCCCTGAGGGCACGCCAGAAAACCTGTTGCGCGAGGTCAAGCCGGATGTGTTGGTCAAGGGCGGCGATTACGGGATCGAGCAAGTGGTTGGCGCAGACATCGTCACTGCTTACGGCGGGACTGTGAAAGTGCTGGGGCTGGTGGAAAACAGCTCGACCACGGCGATTGTCGAGAAGATCCGCAATCACTGAAACGGCGCGGTCACTGTGGCGAGGGAGCTTGCTCCCGCTGGGTCGCGAAGCGGCCCCAAAGCCATAGACCGCGGTTTTTCAGATTGATCGCGTCGCGAGTTTTACGACTGCTACGCAGCCGAGCGGGAGCAAGCTCCCTCGCCACAGGTTTCTTTATCGTGCGGCCTTGCGCGGCACGATTCTTTTCAGCAGTTGCTTTGCTTTTCCATGCAGGCGGGCTAAACCCGAATCCTTCCCCGGCGGGGTCAAACCCTGTTGCCGCACCCAGTCCTTCCAGCGAATCCGCTCATCCTTCACCAGCCACCCTTCTTGCCGGGCAAAACTCTCCGCCAGATATAGCCCGCGGGTACTCGCCGGGTACAACTGATCTTTTTTCAGGGTATACAGCTCGGCCATCGGCTGGCCGTCCTGCAGTGGCATCAGATACAAATCGGGACGTTTGCGATCGAGCCGGGCCACCAGTTGATCGCCTTCCAGTCGTTCGTCGACATGAAACAGGCTTAGGGATTTGGCTTCCTTGGGCACATCCAGGCGCAAGTCGTAGATCAATTGCAGCGACGCGGTCGGCAAATGCACGTAGGCCCGAGGACGCTCGATCAGCGGCATGTTGGCGCAGCGCACCGGCCGTGCCGAGCCGGACAGCGGTGTCAGGCGAAACGGCAGGGCTTCGCGGTAATGCAGGGCGGATGAGTAGGGTGCGGGCAGCCAGGTGTCGTTGAAACGCCCGCTGAGCCAGCCTTCCGGGGTTTCCAGAAGGCACTCTTCGGCGATTTCCTGGGTCGCCGTGTGCAGCGGCAGGGTCAGTTCATGGGCCGGCACGTAACCCGAGATCAGTTTGAGCACCACATCGCCGCGGTCCTGCCGACGCTGACGCACCAACACCCAGTAATCGCGATTCTGCCAATGCAGGGTCAGGCGCACAGAAACCCCAAGATTCGCCAGTTCCAGGGCAAACCGCTCGCTGTCGGGCACCGTCACCGGGCGGCGACGTTGCAGGGTCTGGGAGAAATTCAGCGGCATCCCGACGCTCTGGTAACTCAGGCCTTCGGGTGTCGCTTCGACGAATAACGGCAGGGTCTTGAAGTTGCTCGGGTTCTTTCTTATCAGCGTACGCGGCATGTCGGCTCCTGCTTAAGGCCGCGTGGGCGGCATCAATGGCTAGGGTCTGTTGACGTTTGGCGCGCAACCCGAAGGGCCGGCGTCGCGGTCGTCACCAAACGTCAACAGACCCTATGAAGGACCTGGGCAACGGTCGCGACGTTGTGGGCGAGGTGCAGCGGATTGATGGTCCCGACAATAGCACTGGCCACACCCGGGTGTTCAAACAACAACTCGAAGCTGGCGCGCACCGGGTCCACACCCGGACTCAAGCAGACGTGGCCACTGGCCAAGGCTTTTTTGACCAGGATCGCTTTGCCGTGAGCAGCAGCATAGTCAATGACCGGCTTCTCGTTCTGCTCGTCCAGATTGTAGGTGACCATCGCGCAATCACCTTGTTCCAGAGCCTTCAAGCCGCCTTCGACGGTTTTACCGGAAAAACCGAAACCGCGAATCTTGCCTTCGCGCTTGAGCTCGGCGAGGGTCGCATAGACCTCGCTGCCATTGAGGATCGCCAGGTCGTTGCCGTCGGAATGCACCAACACCAGATCGATAACATCCGTTTCCAGGCGTTGCAGGCTGCGTTCCACCGAGAGGCGCGTATGGGCGGCGCTGAAGTCGTGGTGCGACTGGCCGTCGGCAAATTCTTCGCCAACCTTGCTGACGATCACCCAGTCCTGACGTTGACCCCGCAGCAACGGGCCAAGACGCTCTTCGCTGCGGCCATAGGCCGGCGCGGTGTCGATCAGGTTGATGCCCAGGTCGCGCGCGAGTTTGAGCAGCATGCGCGCTTCGTCATCGCCGGGGATTTGGAAGCCATTGGGGTATTTCACCCCTTGATCGCGGCCAAGTTTCACCGTGCCCAGGCCCAGGGGCGAAACCAGCAGGCCGGTGCTGCCCAAAGGGCGATGCAGATCGTGCAGGGTGGGTTGGCTCATGGCAGCAGTTGCTCCCAGGCAGGGACGCCCATCGGCGGTTTTGGCAGTTCCGGCAGCGGCGCCGGATGGCTCGGCTGGATGCCGTCGCGTTGCAGTGCGGCGAGGACGCGGTCAGCGAAGTCCGGAGCCAGGGCCAGTTTGGTCGGCCAACCCACCAGCAGGCGGTCCTGCTCGGCCAGGAAGGCGTTGTCCGGGCGGGTCAGGCCCGATTGCAGCGGCTCGGCGCGCTCCACTCGCAAGGTCGCCCACTGCGCGGTGCTCAAGTCGATCCACGGTAGCAGGTTGCCGAGTTCTTTTTTCGCCGTGGCGATTTGCGCCGCAGGATCGCGGGCCACACCTTCGGCTTCGGCGATATCGCCTCCCAGGTACCAGACCCATTGGCCATCGGCGGCCGGGTGGGTGGTCACGGTGATGCGCGGCTTCGGCCCGCCGCCCAGGCAATGGGCGTACAGCGGTTTGAGGCCCGGGCCTTTGACGATGATCATGTGCAGGGGGCGGCGCTGCATGGCCGGCTGACTCAGGCCCAGCGCCGTGAGCAGATCGGCGGTGCCGGCACCGGCGCTGAGGACGATGCGCTGGGCGCGAATCTCGCGCTCGTCGACTTTCAAGCCGACCAGTTCGCCGTTTTCCAACAACGGTTCGATGTGCTGACCGGCCAGCAAGCCGTCGCCAGCCAGATCGGCCAGGCGCTGGATCAGGCTTGGCACATCGACCACCAATTCCGCCAGGCGATAGACCTTGCCCTTGAAACGCTTGTCTTGCAGGGCTGGCGGCAATTGTTCGCCCTTGACCTGATCGACCCGACCGCGCACGGCTTTGCTGGCAAAGAAACTGGTGAGGTTGCCGGCGAGGGTGCCGGGGGACCAGAGGTAATGGGCGTCGGACAGCAGACGCACGCCAGACAGGTCCAGCTCACCGTCGCCGGCCAGCGCTTCACGCCAGCGACGCGGCATGTCGGCAATGGCTTCCGAGGCGCCGGTCAGGGCGCCGTGCAACGCGTACTTGGCGCCGCCGTGGATGATGCCCTGGGACTTCACGCTCTGCCCGCCACCGAGGCTGGCGCTTTCCACCAGCACGGTCGAAAAACCCTGACGGCGTAGACGCGCATTCAGCCAGAGGCCGGCGACACCAGCGCCGACAATCAGAACGTCGGTGGAAATAACGGATGGCATGCAGCGACCTCAGTGTTCAAGACGAGGGCGCAGTATACAGACTCGAAGAAAAGGGGATTGTTGGTGATCAATCGGATGGATGCAAAACCTGTGGGAGCGGGCTTGCTCGCGAAAGCGGTGTGTCAGGCAACATAGATGTCGACTGACAACCCCTCTTCGCGAGCAAGCCCGTTCCCACAATGGATCGCACTTCGGGTTTTAATGCCCGGCGGTTTTGGAGAAAAGCTGGATGACTACGACACCCAATACGATGAGCGCCATCCCCAGCATCGCCGGCACATCCAGCTTCTGCCCGTAGATAAACAGCGCCGCGACGCTGACCATCACGATGCCCATGCCGGCCCACACCGCGTAGGCCACGCCCACCGGAACGCTGCGCACCACCAGGGTCAGCATCCAGAAAGCAATGCCGTAACCCACGATGACCAGCAGCAGCGGCAGTGGCGTGCTGAAACCCTTGACCGCTTTCATCGAAACGGTGGCGATCACTTCGGCGCAGATGGCGATAGCCAGGTAGTAGTAAGCGGTCATGGGTCAATCCTCGTATGAAGTGTTGCTCTCTGAGGTCGGCATTCTAGAGATTCACCAGATGCGGTAAAGTCATTACCTATCTGTTCTGAAGATGGGTTGAACCATGAACATGCAATGGAATCTGGAACAGCTGCGCTTGTTTGTCAGTGTCGCGGAACAGCGTTCGTTTTCCGCGGTGGCGCGGGATCAGCGCAAGGCACAGTCGGCGGTCAGCAGTTCGATTGCGCTGTTGGAAGAAGACTTGGGTGTCAGCCTGTTCGATCGCAGCAGTGGTCGTCAGCCGAAACTCACCGAAGCCGGCACCGCCCTGCTTGAGGAGGCGCGGGAAGTGCTGCGCCAATGCGAGCGCCTCAATGGCCGGGCACTGGCGATGATGCGCGGCCAGGAAGCGAGCCTGCGTGTGGCTCAGGACGAGGCGATGCCCTATCAAGCGGTGGTTGAAAGCTTCGAGGCTCTGGCAGAAAAGTTTCCCAGCCTCGAAGTTCAGCTGACCAGCGCCGCCCAGGGTGATGTCGCGCGCAAATTGGTGGAGCGCCGGGCCGATCTGGGTTTGCTGTTTTATCATGAGCAAATACCCGAAGCCCTCGAGCGGCGGGTGCTGGGTAGCGTCGAAATGGTGACGGTGTGCGGCGTGGGGCATCCCATGGCGAAGCACGCGCAGGTCGATTGCCAGCAAATGGCGCAGCATCGACAGTTGCTGATGTCCACGCAGTCCAGCGTCTATCCCGGCAGTGAGCCGGCCAGCCCGCAGGTCTGGCGCGCCGACAGTTTCTATGTGATGGCTGAATGGGTGATGCGCGGCCTTGGCTGGGCCTGGTTGCCGCGACATGTGGTGCAGTACCCGGCGTATCAGAATCAGATGGTCGAACTGGTCAGCGAATGGACGCCGCCAGCGTTGATTGTCGAACTGGTCTGGCGCCGCGACGAACCCCTCGGCCCGGCGGCCCGTTGGCTGGCTGAACGTTTTGCCGTGCACTTGCAGGCGATCGGCTAAAAAACCGATAAACTCCGCCGCCATGAATAGAACTCTCTACACCGCGCTGTTTTACCTGGGGCTGCCATTGGTGGCGATTCGGCTTTGGCTACGGGCGCGCAAAGCACCGGCGTACGCCAAGCGTATTGGCGAACGGTTCTCCCTCGCGCTACCGGCAATGAAGCCGGGCGGTATCTGGGTACACGCGGTGTCGGTGGGCGAAAGTATCGCCGCCGCGCCGATGATCCGCGCCTTGCTGCAGCGTTATCCTTCGCTGCCGATCACCGTCACCTGCATGACCCCGACCGGGTCCGAACGGATCCAGGCACTGTTCGCCAACGAGCCGCGTATTCAGCACTGCTATCTGCCTTACGACTTGCCCTGCGCCGCGGCGCGATTCCTTGATCGGGCCCGGCCGAAACTGGCGGTGATCATGGAAACCGAGCTCTGGCCCAACCATATCCACCAATGCGCCAAACGCGGGATTCCCGTGGCGCTGGCCAATGCACGACTGTCCGAACGCTCAGCCAAGGGCTATGGCCGCTTCCCTAAATTGACCCGGCCGATGCTCGCCGAGATGAGCCTGTTCGCGGTGCAGACCGAAGCCGAGGCACAGCGTTTCCGCGATTTGGGCGCGCGCCCGGAAACCGTCGAAGTGACCGGTTCGATCAAGTTCGACCTGACCATCGACCCGCAACTGCTGCAGCGTGCCGGCGAGTTGCGTGGGCAATGGCAGGCGCAAGAGCGTCCGGTATGGATCGCCGCGAGTACCCATGAAGGCGAAGACGACGTGGTGCTGGCTGCCCATCGTCGGCTGCTGGCCAATCATCCCGATGCCTTGCTGATTCTGGTGCCGCGTCATCCGGAGCGTTTCAACCCGGTGTTCGAGTTGTGCCGGCAGCAGGGATTCGCCACGGTGCGGCGTTCGACGGGCGAGCCGGTTACCGCAGACACTTCGGTGCTGTTGGGCGACACCATGGGCGAGTTGCTGTTTCTCTATGCCTTGGCCGACAGCGCTTTTGTCGGCGGCAGCCTGGTGCCCAACGGCGGTCATAACCTGCTGGAACCGGCGGCCTTGGCCAAACCGGTGCTCAGCGGGCCACACCTGTTCAACTTCCTCGAAATCGCCGCGCAGTTGCGCAGTGCCGGGGCGTTGGCCGAGGTCGATGATGCCGAAGGTCTGGCGCTGGCAGTGCAGCGGCTGTTCGAATTGCCGAGTGATGCGCAGCGGATGGCAGAGGCGGGGCTGAAAGTGATGCGCACCAATCAGGGGGCGTTGCAGCGGTTGCTGGATGGGTTGGGGCGGTTGATCGAGCGTTAGAAAAAACAAAGATCGCAGCCTTCGGCAGCTCCTACAGGGTGTGCATCAATCCTAATGTAGGAGCTGCCGAAGGCTGCGATCTTTTGATCTTTTGCTTTTATTGAGCCGGATTAGCCCTCAACTGCTCCGCCGCCGCCTTGGCAAGATCCGGTGGCAGGAAATCCTTGTCCGGGTTGTAGTCGGGTTTGAGGTAACGCGTCAGGTCCTGCAAATCCCCCGGGTTCAAGGTGCCGGCGGCCTGCTTCAAGCGCAGGTTGTCGAGGATGTAGTCGTAGCGGGTGTTGTTGTAATTACGCACCGAGGTGTACAGCTGACGCTGGGCATCGAGCACGTCAACGATGTTGCGCGTTCCCACCTGATAACCGATTTCGGTCGCTTCCACCGCGCTCTGGTTGGAGATGATCGACTGTCGGCGGGCCTGTACCTGCTCGACGTCGGTGTTGACGGCGCGGTGCAGGTTGCGGGTGTTTTCCACGACCTGACGACGCAGCGCTTCGCGTTGCTGCTCAGACTGGGTCAGCCGCGAGTAGGACTCACGCACCTGCGAGCTGGTCAGCCCGCCGCTGTAGAGCGGGATGCTCAGTTGCAGGCCAACCGTGCGCTGCTCGACATCGCCGCCGTAACGCACACCGTTCGGGTTCGGGTTGGTAAAGCCGAGGGCGTCGTTGTCACCTTTCTGGTATTGCGCGACCGCATCCAGGGTGGGCGCATGCCCGGCCTTGCGCTGCTTGAGGGTTTCCTCGGCGGCGCTCACCGCGTAGTTGCTGGCCAGCAAATTCAGGTTCTGCTTGGCGGCGGTGTCGACCCAGGCTTTGGCATCGTTCGGTGCCGGCGGCAGGATCGGCAAGGTGTGGACGATGCCCTGGATCGAGTTGTACTGGCGGTTGGTCAGGGTGATCAGCGCTTCGAACGCATCATCCACCTGACGTTGAGCAAGAATCCGGTTGGCCCGCGCCGTGTCGTAACTGGCTTGGGATTGCAGCACGTCGGTCTTGTCTGACAGGCCAACGTCGAAGCGCTCGTTGGACTGGTCGAGCTGACGCTTGAACGCCGCTTCTTCAGCCTTGGTCGAGGCCAAAGTGTCCTGGCTGCGCAGCACGTTGAAGTAGCTTTCGGCACTTTGCAGAATCAGGTTCTGTTCGGTGGCCGAGAGTTGCAAGGCTGCCTGTTCGTTAACGTCCTTGGCGGCCTGTAACTGGAACCAGCGATCGGCGCGGAAAATCGGTTGCGCGAGAGTCGCCTGATACACCGTGCCACTGCGGGTCGAGGTCAGCGATGGCTGGTCGAGCGAGGTGCGGGTGTTGTTCAGGTCGGCACCGGCTGACAGGTTGGGCAACAGCCCGGCGCGGGCCTGGGGCACGACTTCCTTCTGAGCACCGTATTGGGCGCGGGCAGCGGCGATATCGGCGTTGTTGTCCACCGCTTCCTGATAGACGCTGACCAGGTCAGTCTTGGTCGATAAAGGCGCTTCTGCTGCCCAGGCCATTCCATTGGACGCACAAGACACGGCAAGGGCCAGTGAGAGTTTGCGCAGCATGAGGCCATCCCTAAAAATTACGCTGATAATTTGAGCGCCAAGGCTACGGCGCGGCGCCCTGCAGCGTCAAGGCGCGGCACGGCGTAGCGAGTGTAGTTGCACGCAGGCACGGCAACAATCCGTTAATTGCGCCATTCATCATGGTGTTTGCTGCGGAGTTGGCGTTCTTTGCCGGTTGTGTCTAGACTGGCCGGGTTCTTGTCGGGGTGCCTTGCTATGAGGCTGAGATCGAATAATTTCGGATCCCGTTGAACCTGATCAGGTTAGCGCCTGCGTAGGGAACAAGATTTCTCGTCACCCGGCGAGTCCTCTTGTGCTTCGTCCGGGATGTTGTTCGACAATCGAACACCCCTCGAGCACCGAGCACAGCACCAGCTGGTTTTCCCAGCGCCCGTGCGTCCATTCGTTTACAGGTTCGCTCCGACAAAAATCCACTGCCTGGATGTGTGTCTGGAGAGCCCGTGATGACTACAAAATCAAAAATCGAAACCAATCTGAGTGACTCGGCCAAGGTCGATCAGCAATCGGTTCAGCCGTTTACCCGCTCGCAAAAAATCTATGTCCAGGGCTCTCGCCCCGACATCCTTGTGCCGATGCGCGAAATCAGTCTGGACGTGACCCCGACGGACTTCGGCGGCGAAATCAACGCGCCGGTGGTGGTGTATGACACCTCGGGCCCCTATACCGATCCCAACGTCATCATCGACGTGCGCAAAGGCCTCGCTGACGTGCGTTCGCCGTGGATCGAAGCCCGTGGCGACACCGAGCGTCTGCCGGGTTTGAGCTCGAACTTCGGCAAGGAACGCCTCGCAGATCCGGAGCTGACCAAGCTGCGCTTCGCTCACGTGAACAACCCGCGTCGCGCCAAGGCCGGTGGCAACGTCACCCAGATGCACTACGCCCGCAAAGGTATCATCACGCCCGAGATGGAATACGTTGCCATCCGCGAAAACATGAAGCTGGAAGTGGCCCGCGCCGCTGGCTTGCTGGACCAGCAACACGCCGGCCACAGCTTCGGCGCCAGCGTGCCGAAAATCATCACCCCCGAATTTGTCCGTGAAGAGATCGCCCGCGGTCGCGCGATCATTCCCGCCAACATCAACCACACCGAACTGGAACCGATGATCATCGGCCGTAACTTCCTGGTGAAGATCAACGGCAACATCGGCAACAGCGCACTGGGTTCGTCCATCGAAGAAGAAGTGGCGAAACTGACCTGGGGCATTCGCTGGGGCGCGGACAACATCATGGACTTGTCCACCGGTAAGCACATTCACGAAACCCGCGAGTGGATCATCCGTAACTCGCCGGTACCGATCGGTACCGTGCCGATCTACCAGGCCTTGGAAAAAGTCGGCGGCGCCGCTGAAGACCTGACCTGGGAGCTGTTCCGCGACACGCTGATCGAACAGGCCGAACAGGGCGTCGACTACTTCACCATCCACGCCGGTGTATTGCTGCGCTACGTGCCGCTGACCGCCAAACGCGTGACCGGTATTGTTTCCCGTGGCGGTTCGATCATGGCCAAGTGGTGCCTGGCGCACCATAAAGAGAACTTCGCTTACACGCATTTCGAAGAGATTTGCGAAATCATGAAGGCCTACGACGTCAGCTTCTCCCTGGGCGATGGCCTGCGTCCGGGCTCGATTGCCGACGCCAACGACGCGGCACAATTCGGTGAGCTGGAAACCCTCGGCGAGCTGACCAAAATCGCCTGGAAGCATGACGTACAAACCATGATCGAAGGCCCGGGCCACGTGCCGATGCAGTTGATCAAAGAGAACATGGACAAGCAGCTCGAGTGCTGCGACGAGGCGCCGTTCTACACCCTCGGCCCGCTGACCACCGACATCGCGCCGGGCTACGACCACATCACTTCGGGTATCGGTGCGGCCATGATCGGCTGGTTCGGTTGCGCAATGCTTTGCTACGTGACCCCGAAGGAACACTTGGGCCTGCCGAACAAGGATGACGTGAAGACCGGGATCATCACCTACAAGATCGCGGCCCACGCTGCCGACCTTGCGAAGGGGCATCCGGGGGCGCAAATTCGCGACAACGCCTTGAGCAAGGCACGTTTCGAATTCCGTTGGGAAGACCAGTTCAACCTGGGCCTGGATCCGGACACTGCGCGTTCGTACCACGACGAAACGCTGCCGAAGGATTCGGCCAAGGTCGCGCACTTCTGCTCTATGTGCGGGCCGAAATTCTGCTCGATGAAGATCACCCAGGAAGTCCGTGAATACGCGGCCAACCAGCGGATCGAAACCGTCGATGCGGAAATCGCCCAGGGCTTGGCGGAACAGGCCGAGCGGTTCAAGCAGGAAGGTAGTCAGTTGTACAAGAAGGTTTGATTTGACCTGTGATTGACGGTGCCTGTGCTGCCGTCTTCGCGAGCAAGCCCGCTCCCACATTGGATCTCCTGTAAACACAAATTTTGTGTACGACCGGGATCAAATGTGGGAGCGGGCTTGCTCGCGAAAGCGCCGGTTCATGCACCAAAAATCCCACTGACACACTTATCCCTCTGAGATAACACCCTTGAGCATTCAACCCAGCACTTACTCCCCGGATACCGCGGTGCCGACCGACAAACGTGTCTTCGGCGGTCGTGATCTGTGTTCCCTGTGGTTCTCCCTTGGCATCGGCCTGATGGTGTTGCAGACCGGCGCGCTGCTCGCTCCAGGTCTGGGCCTGTCTGGCTCGATGCTGGCAATTTTTCTCGGCACGCTGGTCGGCGTTCTGTTGCTGGCCGCCGTCGGTGTGATCGGCAGCGACACCGGCCTGTCGTCGATGGCGGCACTCAAACTCAGCTTGGGCCGTCATGGCGCGAGTCTTCCGGCGGTGTTGAACCTGCTGCAACTGATCGGTTGGGGTTCGTTCGAAATCATCGTGATGCGCGACGCTGCCAGCCTGCTCGGCGCCCGCGCATTCAGCGAAGGCAGCCTGTTGTCGAGTGCGCTGCTTTGGACAGTTTTCTTCGGTGGTTTGGCGACTTTGCTGGCCGTCAGCGGGCCACTGACCTTCGTGCGCAAGATCTTGCGCAAGTGGGGTATCTGGCTGCTGCTGGCCGCGTGTATCTGGCTGACCTGGAACCTGTTCGCCAAAGCCGACCTTGCGGCGTTGTGGGCGCAGGCCGGTGATGGTTCGATGCCGTTCGCCGTGGGCTTTGACATTGCGATCGCCATGCCGCTGTCCTGGCTGCCGCTGATTGCCGATTATTCGCGGTTCGGCAAGCGTGCGAAAAACGTCTTCGGCGGTACGGCGCTGGGCTTCTTTATCGGTAACTTCTGGCTGATGAGCCTGGGCGTGGCCTACACCCTGGCGTTCGCGCCGAGCGGCGAAGTGAATGCCTTGCTGCTGGCATTGGCCGGTGCAGGCCTGGGGATTCCATTGCTGCTGATTTTGCTGGATGAGTCGGAAAATGCCTTTGCCGATATTCACTCGGCGGCGGTATCCAGCGGGATTCTGTTGCGCTTGAAAGTCGAGCATCTGGCCTTGGCCATCGGCGTCATCTGCACGCTGATCGCCTGCCTGGCGCCATTGGCCCAGTACCAGAACTTCCTGTTGTTGATCGGTTCGGTGTTTGCGCCGCTGTTCGGCGTGGTGCTGGTGGATCATTTCATCCTGCGCAGGCGCAGCGCTCACGTAGCGTCAGCTGCATTGCGCTGGCCAGCATTGCTCGCCTGGTTGGGCGGGGTGAGCACCTATCATCTGCTGGCCAATCTCTATCCGGACATCGGCGCAACCCTGCCGTCGCTGGTACTGGCAGGGTTGCTGCAACTGCTGCTCGGTCGGGCCTTCAGCTACGGCCGGGAAACAGTTCAGGCTTGAGAATACCGTTCAGGCGCGGGTAGGGGATCTTCAGTTCGACGTGGCCCAATGCGTAAGGCGCAAGGGTACTCACTTCGTACTTGAGGATCACCCCGCCGTAGGTCAGCGCCACATTCTGGGTTTTCACGAAGGGCCAGCTCTTCACGAACTCCGGTTCCTGATCGAGCTTGGTGCTGATCAACCAGCTGTTGTGCGCCACTTGGGCGGCTTTCCAGAACGCTTCTTCCTGCCCCGGAATCAACATATCCGACAGTGTCAGCACTTTATGCTGCTGACGTGAATAGTTGATGAAACCACGGCCCGGCGTGCCATGGGCACCGCCGGTGTCCAGGTAGCTGGATAATTCAACGATCACCAAGCCGTCATGCTGCTCACGTACCTTGGCTTGCAGGTAGCTGCTGTAGCGCGGCCCGGCACTGCTCAAGAACTGCTCGCGATACGCCGCCAGCGTTGGCGCTACGGGGGCTTCGGGTGAGGTGCGGGTCATTTGCAACAGGCGTTTTTCGATGATGCCGTCAAGTGCAGGCTCATCGGGGAAACGCAGCGTATCGATATTCACCAACGGGCATTCAGGGTTGGCACAGCCTGGTTTCAACTGTTCCGATGCGTCGCGGGTAGTTTCCAGCGGCGCCCGATAGTTGGGCTGGAACAAACTCTGGCAGGCGCCCAGGGTCAGGGCGATGGCGGCCACGGAGGCGATTTTAAAAAGCGACATGGGCGTCCTTCATAAAACAGGGAAAGGCGAAAAGTTACCCGCTTCGACTCTCAACGAAGCAGTCAGTTCGCCACTAAGCTAATTAGAGTTGGTTTCGCCCTCACCGTCTATCCCGCTGACTGGAAAGGGGCTGCATCAAACATCGCGGGCGCGTTAGGATGGCGCGAAGTCGAGGTTGCAAGTAACAAAAAGGAGCCTCGTAACGGATTTGTAGTAAACGAGGATTGTCATGACTGATTTTGCCAACGCCATTCCGACCGCCGTTGATATCGTTCGGCGCGAAAAGTGCTACGAGGGTTTCTACAAGCTCGACCGCGTGCACTTGCGTCATGAATTGTTCGCCGGTGGCATGAGTCGCGAGATCAATCGTGAACTGTTTGTTCGCCATGATGCGGTGTGCGTGCTGCCTTACGATCCGCAGCGCGATGAAGTGGTGTTGATCGAACAGTTTCGCGTCGGCGCCATGGGCAAGATCGATAACCCGTGGCTGATCGAACTGGTCGCCGGTCTGATCGACAAGGATGAAGTACCGGAAGAAGTTGCTCACCGCGAAGCGCAGGAGGAAGCTGGGCTTGTATTCGGGGCGCTCTGGCCGATGACCAAATATTTTCCATCGCCGGGCGGCAGTAACGAATTTGTGCATTTGTACCTGGGGCGTTGCGAGACAACCGGGGTTGGCGGCCTGCATGGGCTGGAGGAAGAGGCAGAAGATATTCGCGTCACGGTCTGGGCGTTTGAAGATGCCCTGCAAGCCGTACGCGACGGACGTATTGCCAACGCGCCAAGCATCATTGCCTTGCAATGGCTGGCTTTGAACCGCGTTGAAGTGAGGGGGTTATGGTCGTAAACAAGCTGCGCGATCGCTATCGGATCGACCTCGTGGGGCTGCAAGCCTCCTGCGAGGCCAACTACGCGCGCCTGATGCGACTGCTACCGGATATGCGTAGCGAACCGCAGGCGCGGCGCATTGCCGTGACCCATGGCGACCAGATGCTGGGCGTGCTGGCCCTCGAAGTGCTGCAGGTCTGTCCGTACACCACGACCCTGCAAATACGCCAGGAACACAGCCTGCCGTGGCTGCCGGTGCCTCAACTGGAAGTTCAGGTGTATCACGACGCGTGCATGGCCGAAGTGGTCAGCGCTGAACATGCACGACGCTTCCGGGGCATCTATCCTTACCCGAACGCCGCAATGCATCAGCCGGATGAAAAGGCTCAGCTCAATCTGTTCCTGGGGGAATGGCTGAGCCATTGCCTGGCTTGCGGTCACGAGTACGCTGTTGTGCGCTAAGAGCCCTGTGTAGTTGTGAACTGCGTCCGGTTCACAGATTTCCTCTTTTGATCGTCCCCCAGCATAATTGCGGCACTTACCCATCCCGTGATCACGCCCTGGGAGAACGCCTTGCCGAGCGTATCCACATTAACCACCGCCGATCCGGCGTTGCTGGTGCAACTCTCCGACAGCCATCTGTTTGCCGAGGCGGACGGGACATTGCTGGGCATGAATACCCGCGACAGCCTGCAACAGGTCATTGAGCTGGTATTGAAGCAGCAACCGCAGATCGATTTGATCATTGCCAGTGGAGATCTTTCCCAGGACGGGACGCTGGAGTCGTATCAGCTGTTTCGTGACCTGACCCGACAGATCGATGCGCCGGCCCGCTGGATTCCCGGTAATCATGACGAGCCGCAGATCATGGCCGTGGCGGCGGTGCAGAGTGCGCTGCTGGAGCCGGTGGTGGATATCGGCAACTGGCGGGTCACGTTGCTCGATTCGGCGGTGCCAGGGTCGGTGCCGGGGTATTTGCAGGATGAGCAATTGCAGTTACTCGCTCGCTCGTTGAGTGAGGCACCGGAGCGGCATCATCTGGTGTGTTTCCATCATCATCCGGTATCGATCGGGTGTGCATGGATGGAGCCCATTGGCTTGCGCAATCCAGAAGCGTTGTTTGCGGTGCTGGATCGCTTTCCACAGGTGCGAGCGGTGTTGTGGGGGCATGTGCATCAGGAAATTGACCAGGTGCGCAACGGTGTGCGCCTGATCGCATCGCCCTCGACCTGTATTCAGTTCGAGCCGGGCAGTGACGATTTCAAGGTGAGCGAGCAGGCGCCGGGGTATCGGTGGTTGCGGTTGTTGCCGGATGGCCAGCTCGAAACAGGCGTTGAGCGCGTCACCGGTTTCGATTTTCAGGTTGATTACGGCTCTAACGGCTACTGATTTATTTGTCATTTCCAAAGACCGAGGCGCGGCCATCGCGGGCAAGCCCGCTCCCACAGGGGATTTGTGAGCGCCTAAGATCCTTGTGGGAGCGGGCTTGCCCGCGATGGTGTTCGCTCAGGCAACCTGATTTCCACGCATATCCCCGATTTTCCCGACACCCTGTAAACTGCGCCTCTTTACCCGACGCACAGGGAGCTCAAATGTCCGGTTCGATCCTTTATATCCACGGTTTCAACAGCGCGCCGGCGTCGAAAAAGGCCTGTCAGTTGATTAATGTGATGGAACGGCTGGGCTTGAGCGATCAGTTGCGTGTGCCGGCCTTGCATCACCATCCCCGCGAGGCCATCGGTCAGCTGGAGCAGGCGATTGCCGAGCTGGGGCGGCCGCTGCTGGTCGGCAGCTCACTCGGCGGCTACTATGCGACTCACTTGGCCGAGCGCCATTGCTTGAAAGCCCTGTTGATCAACCCTGCCGTCAGCCCGCACCGGATGTTCGACGGGTTCCTGGGGACGCAGAAAAATCTGTATACCGATGAGACTTGGGAATTGACCCACGACCACATAACGGCCCTGGCCGAGCTGGAAGTGCCGGCGCCCAAGGATCCGCAGCGGTTTCAAGTATGGTTGCAGACCGGCGACGAAACGCTGGATTATCGCCTCGCCCAGCAGTATTACCGGGCCTGCGCCTTGCGCATCCAGGCGGGCGGCGACCATAGTTTCCAGGGTTTTGCCGAGCAATTGCCGGCAATGCTGAGTTTCGCCGACATCGGCGCAGATTTGTATAAGGCGATTGATTTCACTGCACTGTGATTTGTCGCCTCTTTTTCACCGAACACTCTTTTTACAGGCGGACGACGAGACCCCATGGCCACTCCCAGCGCTAGCTCTTATAACGCAGACGCCATCGAAGTCCTCTCGGGCCTCGACCCGGTGCGCAAACGCCCCGGCATGTACACCGACACCAGTCGGCCGAACCACCTCGCCCAGGAAGTCATCGACAACAGCGTCGACGAAGCCTTGGCCGGGCATGCGACATCGGTACAGGTCATCCTGCATGCCGATCACTCTCTGGAAGTCAGCGATGACGGCCGTGGCATGCCGGTGGACATTCACCCTGAAGAGGGTGTGTCGGGTGTCGAGCTGATCCTCACCAAGCTTCATGCGGGCGGCAAGTTTTCCAACAAGAACTACCAGTTCTCCGGCGGTCTGCACGGGGTGGGTATTTCTGTGGTCAACGCCTTGTCGACCGAAGTCCGGGTGCGTGTAAAACGCGACGGCAACGAATACCAGATGACTTTCGCCGACGGTTACAAAAAGACCGAGCTGGAAGTGGTCGGCACCGTCGGCAAGCGCAATACCGGCACCAGCGTGTTCTTTGCGCCGGACCCGAAGTATTTCGATTCACCGAAATTCTCCATCAGCCGCCTCAAGCACGTGCTCAAGGCCAAAGCCGTTCTGTGTCCGGGGCTGCTGGTCAGTTTTGAAGACAAGGCCACCGGCGAGAAAGTCGAATGGCATTACGAAGACGGCCTGCGCTCCTATCTGGTGGACGCGGTCAGCGAATTCGAACGCCTGCCGGACGAGCCGTTCTGCGGTAGCCTGGCCGGTAACAAAGAAGCGGTCGATTGGGCGTTGCTGTGGTTGCCCGAGGGCGGCGACAGCGTTCAGGAAAGCTACGTCAACCTGATCCCGACAGCCCAGGGCGGTACGCACGTCAACGGTCTGCGTCAGGGCTTGCTCGATGCGATGCGCGAGTTCTGCGAGTTCCGCAGCCTGTTGCCGCGTGGCGTGAAGCTGGCGCCGGAAGACGTCTGGGAACGCATTGCGTTCGTCCTGTCGATGAAAATGCAGGAACCGCAATTCTCCGGTCAGACCAAGGAACGCCTGTCATCCCGTGAAGCGGCCGCTTTCGTTTCCGGTGTGGTCAAGGACGCTTTCAGCCTGTGGCTCAACGCTCACCCGGAAACCGGCATGCTGCTGGCGGAACTGGCGATCAACAACGCCGGCCGTCGTCTGAAGGCCAGCAAGAAGGTCGAGCGCAAGCGCATTACCCAAGGTCCGGCGTTGCCGGGCAAACTCGCCGACTGCGCCGGGCAGGACCCGATGCGTTCCGAGCTGTTCCTGGTGGAAGGTGATTCCGCCGGCGGTTCGGCCAAGCAGGCGCGGGACAAAGAATTTCAGGCGATCCTGCCGTTACGCGGCAAGATTCTGAACACCTGGGAAGTCGACGGCGGCGAAGTGCTGGCCAGCCAGGAAGTGCACAACATCGCCGTGGCCATCGGTGTCGATCCGGGCTCGGCGGACATCGCCCAGCTGCGTTACGGCAAGATCTGCATCCTCGCCGACGCCGACTCCGACGGTCTGCACATCGCCACGTTGCTGTGTGCTTTGTTCGTCCAGCATTTCCGTCCGCTGGTGGATGCCGGTCACGTCTACGTCGCCATGCCGCCGCTGTACCGTATCGACCTGGGCAAAGAAATTTACTATGCCCTGGACGAAGCCGAGCGCGATGGCATCCTCGATCGTCTGGTAGCCGAGAAGAAACGCGGCAAACCACAGGTCACCCGATTCAAAGGTCTGGGTGAAATGAACCCGCCGCAGTTGCGCGAAACCACCATGGACCCGAACACTCGGCGTCTGGTGCAGTTGACGCTGGAAGATTTCGACGCGACCTCGGAAATGATGGACATGCTGCTGGCGAAAAAACGCGCTGGTGATCGCAAGTCCTGGCTGGAGTCCAAGGGCAACCTGGCCGAGGTTCTGGGCTGATGCGATTTGGCTGGGCCCTGGCGTGTGCGTTGCTGCTGACCTCGGTAACGGTTTCGGCGGAGCCTGCGCCCGAGCTGCGCCTGTTATCCGAGCATGCCGTCGACGGCATGCGCGGCGGCAATCTGTCGGGGCTGGCCCAGTGCGGCAAGGACCTGTGGACTGTTTCGGATCGGGACGATGATCAAATCTATCGCCTCGACACCCGCAACAACACCTGGCAAGCCGAAACCGTGCGCATCGACGTACCCGTGGCGCCCGATAGCGGTTTGCCTTGGGGCTTGCGTTCACGGACTTGGGTGGCATCGTTCGTGCGGGGCGGGAACCTGGATTTCGAAGGTATCACCTGCGACAGCGCCGGCAATCGTTACATCGTCAGCGAAGCGCACGCCGCGGTGCTGCAAGTTCCGCCAATCGGGCCTGCGTCCTGGCTGAAAATCTCGCCGATGCTGGTACGCGAAGCACGGGCCAGCGGTATGTTGCTGCACTTCAATGCATTGTTTGAAGGGCTGGCGATCAATCCGGCCGGTGACACGCTGTGGCTGGCCGCCGAACGCGAGCGCCGCGGTTTGCTGATGATCAAGCGCCAGCAAACGGTCTGGGACTGCAAGGGGGGTTGTGTGCTGCTGAGTGAAGCCGGGGTGGAGATGCAACCAACGCAATTTCCCAAGGCCAGAACGCGCTCCCGGGATTTTGCCGATCTGTCATTGTTCGACGGCAAGCTGTTTACCCTTGAGCGCAACGTCTTTCAGGTTTGCCGCCGTGATGCAGTGACAGCCAAGGTGGAGCGCTGCTGGTCGTTTGCCGCCGAGGCCTTGCAGGAAAACCGTCGTTATTCACAGGCCTATGGGCTGGCGGAGGCGTTGATCGTGGACGCCGACGGCGCCTGGATCGGCATCGACAACAATAACGGTGCGCGAGCCGATGGCGAGGTACGCCCGATTGTCTGGCGCTTTGCTGCGCCTGAAGGTGGCTGGAGTGCCAAGCCATGAGTCCGCAACCGCCGGGCAAGCGCGCCGGTCGGGTGTTGATGGTGCTGGCCTGGTGCGCCGCGCTATTTCTGGCGACGCGGTTCTTCGGTCAGTGGGAGGAGCGTCAACAGAATCCCAACACCGTCGTCAGCTCTGAACAGGGCCAAGGCTTTATCGAAGTGAAGCTGATCGGCAACAGCCAGGGGCACTTTGTTGCTACCGGCCAGATCAACGGCCAGCCCGTGGAGTTCATGCTCGATACCGGTGCGACCGATGTGTCGATCCCGGCCGAAATGGCCGAGCGGCTGAAACTGGAAAAAGGCTTTGGGGTGACCCTGAGCACGGCCAATGGCTTGAGCGAGGGCTATCGAACCCGCCTCGACCGGCTGCAATTGGGCGACATCGTGCTGCGTGACGTTCGCGCGCTGGTGGCGCCCGGTTTGCACGGCAATCAGGTGCTGCTCGGTATGAGCGCACTGAACAAACTTGAATTTACCCAGCGCGGTGGCACCATGCTGCTGCGCCAGACAACGAACTGATGAGGCCCGCATGAGCGACTCCCTTGATCTCAGCCTGGACGGTGTAGAACGCCGGTCACTGGCTGACTTCACCGAAAATGCCTACCTCAACTACTCCATGTACGTGATCATGGACCGTGCCTTGCCGCATATCGGCGACGGCCTGAAACCGGTACAGCGGCGCATCATCTATGCGATGAGCGAGTTGGGGCTGGACGCCGATTCCAAACACAAGAAGTCGGCGCGTACCGTCGGTGACGTGCTCGGTAAGTTCCACCCGCACGGCGACTCGGCGTGCTACGAAGCCATGGTCCTGATGGCCCAGCCGTTCAGCTACCGCTACACGCTGGTCGACGGTCAGGGAAACTGGGGTGCGCCGGACGATCCGAAGTCCTTCGCCGCCATGCGGTACACCGAAGCGCGGCTGTCGCGTTATTCCGAAGTGCTGCTCAGCGAACTGGGCCAGGGCACCGCGAACTGGGGCCCGAACTTCGACGGCACGCTGGAAGAGCCTTTGGTGTTGCCGGCCCGTTTGCCGAACATCCTGCTCAACGGCACCACCGGTATCGCCGTGGGCATGGCCACCGACGTACCGCCGCATAACCTGCGCGAAGTCGCGACCGCTTGCGTGCGCTTGCTGGATGAGCCGAAAGCCACGGTCGAGCAGCTCTGCGAACACATCCAGGGCCCGGATTACCCGACCGAAGCAGAAATCATCACGCCGCGCGCCGACCTGCTGAAAATCTACGAAACCGGCAAGGGCTCGGTGCGCATGCGCGCCGTGTACCACATTGAAGACGGCGACATCATCGTCACCGCGCTGCCGCACCAGGTGTCCGGTGCCAAGGTGTTGGAACAGATTGCGGGCATGATGCAGGCCAAGCCCTCCAAGGCTCCGCAGATCGCTGACCTGCGAGACGAGTCCGACCACGAAAACCCGTGTCGCATCGTGATCATTCCCGGTGCCCGCAAAAACTTCGATCACGACGCGCTGATGCAGCACCTGTTCGCCAGCACCGAGCTGGAGTCGAGCTACCGGGTCAACATCAACATCATCGGTCTGGACGGCAAGCCGCAGTTGAAAAACCTGCGGGCCTTGCTGGTCGAGTGGCTGGAGTTCCGGGTGCAGACCGTGCGTCGTCGTCTGCAATTCCGCCTGGACAAGGTTGAGCGTCGCCTGCACCTGTTGGACGGTTTGTTGATCGCTTACCTCAATCTGGATGAAGTGATTCACATCATCCGCACCGAGGAACACCCGAAAGCCGCACTGATCGAGCGTTTCGCCCTGAGCGAAATCCAGGCCGATTACATCCTCGACACCCGTTTGCGTCAGTTGGCGCGACTGGAAGAAATGAAGCTGCGTGCCGAGCAGGATGAACTGCTCAAGGAACAAGCCAAGCTGCAAGCCCTGCTGGGCAGCGAAGCCAAGCTGAAAAAGCTGGTACGCACTGAACTGATCAAGGACGCCGAAACGTATGGCGACGACCGTCGCTCGCCAATCGTCGAGCGTGCAGAAGCCAAGGCCTTGACTGAGCACGATCTGCTGCCGAACGAGAAAGTGACCGTAGTTCTGTCGGAAAAAGGCTGGGTTCGCTCTGCCAAGGGGCACGAAATCGACGCCACCGGGCTTTCCTACAAGGCCGGAGATGGTTTCAAGGCCTTAGCGCCCGGTCGCTCCAACCAGTTTGCGGTGTTTATCGACTCCACCGGTCGCAGTTATTCGGTCGCGGCCCACACCTTGCCCTCGGCCCGAGGCCAGGGCGAACCGCTGACCGGCCGCCTGACGCCGCCGCCAGGGGCGAGTTTCGAATGTGTGCTGATGCCTGAAGACGATTCGCTGTACGTGATCGCCTCCGACGCCGGTTATGGATTCGTGGTCAAGGGTGAAGACCTGCAAGCCAAGAACAAGGCGGGCAAGGCCCTGTTGAGTTTGCCGAACAACGCCAAAGTGATTCTGCCGCGTCCGGTAGCCGATCGTGAGCACAACTGGCTGGCCTCGGTGACCACCGAAGGTCGCCTGCTGATTTTCAAAATCAGCGATTTGCCACAATTAGGTAAAGGAAAAGGGAATAAGATCATCGGGATTTCCGGTGAACGTGTTGCCAGTCGCGAAGAATATGTCACGGACATTGCCGTTTTGCCGGAGGGTGCCACTTTGGTGCTGCAGGCCGGAAAACGTACCTTGTCACTGAAGGCGGACGACCTCGAACACTACAAAGGTGAGCGTGGACGTCGCGGTAACAAACTGCCACGTGGCTTTCAGAGGGTTGATGCGCTGTTCGTCGAAAACCTCAATTAAGCGTCCTAGAGCGCTCGATCTACGATTTAACGCGTAGATCGACGCTTTGCCGCTGGAGTCGGAACGCATATTCACGGATGATATGGCCTTTCAAGCGCCGGCGTAGCCGAGCGTTCTTCATATTTTTTGAGTATTTTCACTGTGGTTAGCCTTGTGGCAGCCACCTGGATGGGACGATGACTGCTCTGCGCCTTCCTTTTATTTTGATGCTCGCCGGCGTTCTTGGCCTGGCGGGTTGCAGCGTTCACCAACCGGTGTCGCTGTATCAGCTGGACAGCGGAAGTCCGGCTCAGCCTGCGCAAAGCGCTGGCATGGCGGTATTGCTGGGCCCGGTAACGGTTGCCGACTATCTGCAACGCGAAACCTTGTTGCAGCGTCAGCCCGATGGCAGCCTGCAAGCTTCGGCTGATGGTCGTTGGGCGGGTAGCCTGTCTTCCGACATCGATCAGCTGTTGCTGCGTCAGGTCGCCGGCCATCTGGACAGCCAGCGCGTTGTCCTGGCACCGGCGACATTAGGCTTCACGCCGGATGTTCAGGTGCTGCTGACGATCACGCGCCTGGACTCGGGTGCATCGCAACCGGCGATCCTTGATGCCCAATGGCGGCTGATTGACCGTCGTGGTCAGGTGCGTGATAACCGCATCATTCATCTGCAGGAACAGCACACCGGCGGGACTGCGGCTCAGGTTCAGGCTCAGGGTGTGTTGCTGCAGCGTCTGGCCGAGCAGCTGTCGACGGCGCTCAAGCCACTGGCGAACCAGCCGCCGATCGCTGAAGCACCTCGCAAGCCAGCTGCCAAACCTGTGGCACCGGCAGCAGCGCCGGAGAAGCAGCCGAAAATCCCGATGGCTTCGCCGATTCGCACGGATATGGAAGTGTTCAGGTTCTAAGCCTGGATTGATCCAAAGCAAAGCCCGCCATTGATGCGGGCTTTGTTGTTTCTGCGGAGTGAGAAATCCAGCGTGGCTGCTGGCCTCTTCGCGGGCAAGCCTCGCTCCTACAGGAATGGGTCAGTCTCTGTTTGCGCGGCCCCGTAGGAGCGAGGCTTGCCCGCGAAGGCGTCGGGACAGGCAATAAAAAGCCCGCAGACGATCACTCATCTGCAGGCTTCTTTACAGCAGGGCTAAGGCTTACGCCCGGCGTTCGTGCATCCGCGCCAGTTGCCGTTCCAGCATCGACGGATAAGGCTCCATCAAGCGCTCTACGCAACATGCACCTTCAGGGCTTGCGATCGGGCGGATCCGCGCACGCTGGCGAATCAGCGCGTCGTCACTGATCTTGCGCTCAACCAGCAGCAGGTTGCGGCTGTGTTGCGACAGGGCCAGTGCATCCTGAGCGGTTTCAGTCAGCAGCAAATCGATCTGGCTCAAGCCGAACAACTCGTCACCCAGCGTCAGACCCAGCTGCAATTGCAGGGTGATGCCGCTGTCGGCGACTTCGATCTGCAACTGATGACCCAAGGCACGCAGCAACTCGCCGCAGCAGATGGCATTGGTCAGGTAATCGTCGCCGCTGTCTTCGGTGTGGAACAGCATCAGCGTGCTGCCATCGTTCAGGGTGTGCAGTTCGCTCTGGTAGAGCGACGCGGCCTGATCGAGGCAATCGCGGTAGCGTTTCAGCAGCTCTTCCAGACGTGCGCGGGGCAGGCGGCGCAATTGATCTTGCGCACCCAGCTGCACGGCCAGTACCGCGCTGTGCTGCGGCAGGTTCGATACCTTCGGTTTTACGACTGGTTTCGGTGTGCTGTCTGTCGCGTCGTCACGCAGATCGGCAAACGGATCTTCGTCGTCCTCATCGTCCTCGACGGTGCTGACTATGCGTCGTGGCGCAGGCTTGAGACCTGCCACCGGTCGGGTTTCATCGAAGCTCGGATCACGCAGGTTGCGCACTTCGAAGGCTGGATCGGTCTCTTCGTCGTCATCGCTGTCGTCGAACTCGGGCTCCGGAACAGGCTCCGGTTCGGCCGGCTCTGGTGCGAAATTGGCGTGTAGCTGACGAGCGAGATCGCCAACTTCATCCTGACGCTCGGTGGCCGGGGTGTATTCGTCGATATTGCGCAGCCACACCCGCAATTGCAGCAGTGGTGTGGAGATATTGCGCCCCAGGCGCAGGCTCAAGGCCAAGGACAGCGCCAACAGAATCGCACTCAGAATGCCCATGCTTTGCAGGCTGATGGTCATCGGCTGCTGAAACTGGTCCATGTCCAGGCTGATGCGCAGTTGCCCGGCGGTCACGTCCTGAAAGGTGATCTTGCTCTGGTACATGCCCTCGGCTTCGCCCAGCAGGC
Organism: Pseudomonas sp. NPDC086112; assembly: GCF_044746425.1. Taxonomy (NCBI): domain Bacteria; kingdom Pseudomonadati; phylum Pseudomonadota; class Gammaproteobacteria; order Pseudomonadales; family Pseudomonadaceae; genus Pseudomonas; species Pseudomonas sp. NPDC086112. Next base: position 47,067 of record NZ_JBIVCD010000027.1, read on the forward strand.
TATGCTTGGGACGCTGACCGGCTTCGGCGAGGATGCGGTTATCCACGCTGTAAATGGCAGCATGGGCCACCAGTTTGTTCTTGGTCAGGTTGTTGAGCAGCACGTTCAGGCTGAGGATGTCATTGGACACCAACAGTTCCGTGGCCGAGGTCGCGGTCTGGGTGGTCAGGCTTTCGCCCAGGGCATCCGCCTGCTCGTGCATGGCCTGCTTGAACTGCAAACCCATCACGCAGGCATAGATCACCAGGGCCAGAGCGACCAGGATCACGTTATGGCTGGCAATGCGCAATGCGATCGGTACACGGCGATGACGCAGTGCCCGGAAGATCAGCAGAAAGAAGTTATCGGTTTTTACTGGCGTGGGCCGGTTCACTTGAGCTCGGCTCTTTGTCCGTGAAGTTGACGCGCAGTATAGCGACAGGCCCTAGGCCGTCAAAGCGCTCGCGGTGCCCGATGGTCACTGAAAATGGGTAGAATGCGGTTTTTTTCCACCTGCGGGGGTGCGCCTTGCGCGAAATCGTCCTGATAAACATCACGGGAGTCGACCGTCCGGGTCTGACTGCGGCCATTACCGGCGTTCTGGCCCAGGGTGGTGTGAACATTCTCGACATTGGTCAGGCGGTGATCCACGACACCCTGTCGTTTGGCATCCTGGTTGAAATTCCCGATACCGAACAAGGTAACTCGGTGCTCAAGGACATCCTGTTCAAAGGCTATGAGCTTGAGCAACAAGTGCGTTTCACGCCGGTGTCCGAAGAGGATTACCAGCAGTGGGTCGGCAATCAGGGCAAGAAACGCCACATCGTCACCCTGCTGACCCGCAAAGTGACCGCCGAGCAATTGCAGCGCGTGAGCTCGATCACCGCCAAATATGGGCTGAACATCGATCATATCGATCGCCTGTCCGGGCGCATGCCGCTGGACACTCCGGCCGACAAAGGCAAAGGCTGCATCGAGTTTTCCGTGCGCGGCGAGGCGGCGGATCCGCAAGCGCTGCGGGCCGAATTCCTCAGCGTCGCTCAAGAATTGAACGTCGACATCGCTTTCCAGGAAGATTCACTGTTCCGCCGTAACCGCCGTCTGGCGGTGTTCGACATGGACTCGACGCTGATCGAAGCCGAAGTCATCGACGAACTGGCCAAGGCCGCCGGTGTGGGCGACCAGGTGTCTGCGATTACCGAGCGGGCGATGGCCGGCGAGCTGGACTTTCGTGCCAGCTTCAAAGAGCGCCTGGCCTTGCTGCAAGGTCTGGACGTCAGCGTGCTGGATTCCATCGGCGCCTCGCTGCGCCTGACCGAAGGCGCCGAAACCCTGTTCGCCGAACTCAAGCGTCTGGGCTACAAGACGGCGATTCTGTCGGGCGGCTTCACCTACTTCGCCAAGCAACTGCAGGCCAAGCTGGGCATCGACTATGTGTTCGCCAACGAACTGGCTGTGGTCGATGGCAAAGTTACTGGCGTGGCAGTCGAGCCGATTGTCGATGCGCAACGCAAGGCGGATCTGCTGCGTGAGCTGGCGCATAAGGAAGGTTTGCGTCTGGAGCAGACGATTGCCGTCGGTGACGGTGCCAACGACCTGCCGATGCTGGCGATTGCCGGGCTGGGTGTAGCGTTCCGTGCCAAGCCGTTGGTCAAGCAATCGGCGAAACAGGCGATTTCCACCCTTGGGCTGGACGGTGTGCTGTATCTGCTGGGCTTCCGGGATCGCGACGGGCAGCTCTGAGTTTCAGGTTGTCTGGGCGGGCCTCTTCGCGGGCAAGCCTCGCTCCTACAGGGTTTGCGCGGACCCGTAGGAGCGAGGCTTGCCCGCGAACGCATCACCGCCGATCAAATGCCGGACGCTCAAAGCGACTTCCACAACGAATCAAATTCTTCCGCTACCCCGACCACGCCGCTCCCCGCGGCGTTTTCGTTTCTGGCGGTTTCAAGCGAACGGTAGGCAAACTGATTGAAGCTGTTGGTGCTCGCCACCCGACGCTCCAGCCCGGCCCGGCGTTCCTCGCCGTTGGTATTGATCAACACCTTATTGCCTTCCTGGAACGGCAGGCGCGGCGTGAGCAGGGTGGCCGGCAGGTCGATGGCACTGATGGCGGGCAGCAACAGCCCACGCAAGTACTGGCTGTGCTCGTCGTGGGAGCGTATCAGCTGCAGGCCGCAGGGTTCGGCGCAAGGCGCGACTTGCTCGATACCCATCTGCGTGCCGCCGCCCCGCACCTGGCGGATCCAGCGCACCACTGCAATGCTCCAGCCTTGACCGGCGACATCCTCGATACCGACCATTTCGCCAGCCTGTAGCTCGGCGGGCACCGCGCCGGGCCAGGCCAGGCAATAGCCGCCAGGACTGTGATTGATCACCGGCAGCGCATAGATCGGGAAATGCTGCTGGCGGTCGGATGCCTCGTGGCTGTCATCGTTTTGAAGGTGCGGGTATTCGATCTCTTCGTAGGGCAGCAGCGTGTCTGCCGTGCCATGAGGGGCGGCGTCGAAGGCGTGGCGCCATTGGTCTTTGGCGCGAGCTGTCGGGTCGGTCGCCGAGAACTGCGCGGGGCGGGCGCCGGGTTTTTTCAGGATGTCGTTGAACGAGCGTTGCCCGCCCAGATAAAAGTGCAAAGCGCTCATACCCACGCACAGGGTCAACGTGCCGTGGCCGACAGTGCGCTGGAAACTGCGCTCGGCGGCCTGGCCCCAGGCGGCATGCAGGTGTTGCAGCGTATCCAGATTCAGCCCCGCCGGCACGGGCAACGGCGAGACCTTGTCGGCCGACTGCTGCAGATGGTTTTCGATGGCCATGACCAAGGGTTGCGGGTCGATCCCCAGCAAACGCTCCTGTTGTTCGGCGAGGAATTTGGAGCGGTAGCGCGGCCCGGTGTCGAGATCCGGGGCGATGGCAAACAGCCCGTTGTCCAGTTTGGCCGGTTGCAGCTTGATCCACTGGCTCCAGGGTTCGAGCACCTCGGCGAGCCGGGCGATCTGGTTCTGGCGCAGCTGATTGCAGCGTGAAGCACCCAGCAGAAGGGCGACGACATAGGTTTGCTCGATGCTCAGCTTTTGCGTCTGGCTGGCCAGTTCATCGCGCACACTCAGATTTTGCAGTTGGAACTGACAGCCAATCCGATACAGCTGATGCAGTTCCAGCCACAGGTTTTCGGGCACCGGGCAATAGAGTTCAGTGGCGCGGATCAATGCGCCGTTCAGGCAATGGATTGCCCGCTGCAAAGCCTGGGTCAGCAGCGGCGCGCGATCCTTAGTGAAGCGCGGCGTGACGCGAATGACGATTTGCTTGTAGCCGATCGCTAAGTGGCTCTGCAGCGCCTGGCAAAGGTTGGCGATCTTGCGCGAGCGCTCGTCGAGCACAATGGTCTGATGCAGGAAATGCCGCTCCAGGTGCTTGCAGACGTAATACACCTCGGGCCGCAGCAGTTCGAGCAATTGCAGGCGATTGTCGCTGGGGGTGAGCAGTTGATTAAGTTCGCTCAAGCCTTGATACAACTGGCGAGCGGTTTCGCCGATGTTGGCTTTGGGCAGGTTGGCGATCCAGCGCTTGAGGTCGCGAGGCGTGGCTTCGCAGAAAGACAGACGCGACTGCGTCGGGATTGGTGCGCGTAGCAGCAAGACAGGATTGGTCTCATTCATGCCGTAGACAAACTCCGACCGGGAAATGGGCAGTGAATGACTTGACTGTAGCAGCTATGAGCGCTGGAGGGAGTATCGCGATATCTGCGTCACGCTTGCCTTCGTAGGAGCTGCCGAAGGCTGCGATCTTTTTTCGGAGCGCGCCGAAGATCAAGATCAAAAGATCGCAGCCTTCGGCAGCTCCTATGGAGAAATGCGCCGCCCGGAAGAAATTCGGGGCGGCGGGCCCGGGATCAGGCGCTTGGCAAGCCGATGCTCTGACCCATCTGCACTGGCGAAAGAGCGCCCAGTCCTTCAGCCCATTTCACTTGATCCGGCCCGAACAGCACGACAGCCGTAGAGCCGAGTTTGAAGCGACCCAGCTCCGCGCCTTTTTCCAGATGGATCGGCGCACGGGCGGCTTCATCGTAACGGAAGGTTTTCAGCTCGCGTTTTGGCGGCGTGATCAGCCCGGCCCAGACAGTTTCGATCGACGCCACAATCATCGCACCCACCAGCACTACGGCCATCGGGCCACGTTCGGTGTCGAAAATGCACGCCACACGCTCGTTGCGCGCGAACAGCTCCGGTACGTTTTCAGCGGTGGTCTGGTTGACCGAGAAGATGCGGCCTGGGATGTAGATCATCTCGCGCAGAGTGCCGGCCAGCGGCATGTGCACGCGGTGGTAATCCTTGGGCGACAGGTAAATGGTGGCGAAGTCACCGCCCATGAATGGCGCTGCGTTGGCCGCGTCACCCCCCAGCAGTTCCAGCACGCTGAAGCTGTGGCCCTTGGCCTGGAAAACGCGACCGTGTTCGATCGGGCCGAGCTGGCTGACGGCGCCATCGGCCGGGCTGAGGATCGCGCCTGGGGTTGGGTCCAGCGGGCGAGCGCCGTCTTTCAAGGCACGAGTGAAGAATGCATTGAAGTGCTCGTAAGCCGTCAGGTCTTCGACCAGTGCCTGGGACATGTCCACTTGATAACGCTTGGCGAACCAGGCGGTAAGGGCGTTCTTGAACCAGCGCACGCGGCATTCGGCAATGCAGCCGGCCAGTCGCGAGAGCAAGTGATGGGGCAGCAGGTATTGGCTGAGGATAAACAAACGCTTATTCATTAACTGTCCTTAAAAACCTTAAATCTCTACGGGCGTGTCGGGATGGTTGCCCCATTCGCCCCAAGAGCCGGCGTAGCCTTTGACTCGCGGATAACCGAGCGACTTGGCTACTAGATACGTGAAGCCAGAACGGTGGTGAGTCTGGCAGTGGGTAATGACTTCTTTGTCTTTGGTTATACCGAGTTGTTCCAGGATTTTTGGCATGTCGGTGCGGATGCGCAGGTTGCGTGCCTGATCCATGCCGGCTGTCCATTCGAAATTGACCGCGCCCGGAATGTGCCCGCCCTTGGCCGCCAGCACTTTCTCGCCGGAGTATTCCAGCGGCCCGCGTGCGTCCCAGATCGCCAGGTCAGCGGCACCGAGACGGCTTTGCAGGTATTCGCGGGTGGCGGTGGGTTCGTCGTGCAGCGTCAGGGCGACTGGTCCACCGACCGCTGGCGGGATCTGGATCGACATGGGCATACCTTCCGCCAGCCAGGCCTTCAGGCCACCATCGATATAGTGATACTTGCTGTGGCCGATGACATCCAGCAGCCAGATAAAGCGCCCGGCCCAACCGCCGCCTTCGTCGTCATAGACGACATAGACCGCATCGGGGTTGTGCCCCAGTTCGCCGAACAATGCTTCAAGCGCGGCTTGGGTCGGCAGCAGGCCTGGCGCAGGCGCCTGACCCAGTTGAGTGCGTTTTGGATCGACAAAGCGTGCCCCGGGGATATGCCCTGCGGCATAGCGGGCGCTGCTGGTCAGGTCCACCAGAATCAGTTCGCGGGAGTCGAGACGCGGGAGCAGGTCGCTCGGCTCGATCACCAGCGCCAAGCCAGAGAAGTCAGACATGTGAGGTCTCCAGAGCACAAAGGGGAGGATTGTAGCGCAGCGTCATGAGGGCCTGTTATCAGTTATTTCGGCGCAGGAAATAACTGAATCTGTGGCGAGGGGGCTTGCCCCCGTTCGGCTGCGAAGCAGTCGCAAATCCGCTGCATGCGGTGTGCCTGGGTAGAACGAGGTTGCAGGTTTTGGGACTGCTTCGCAGTCCAGCGGGGGCAAGCCCCCTCGCCACAGGTCTTGATCTTCACTTAACTGACTGGCATCAGCCCCTAGCGCTGGCTAAAACTGTGCAGGGCTTTTTCAATGCACTGCGCGGTTTTGCCGAACGCCTGCACGGTGATTTCCGAGAACGGCCCGCCGCCCTGATCCGCCACCACGATCATGATCACCCGACCATTGTTGACCAGGGAGCGCAGCAGCAGGTGTTCACCGCTGAACTGTGAACGCAGGCTCGCCGGCAACAGGGCCGAGAATTGGGCGTTGTTGGCTGGCGTCAGGCGCACCTGGGCCTGTTGTGCGAGCAGACGCTGCAGCACCGCACTCTGGCTGACCACCAGGTTCAGGCCGGCCACTTCTTTGGGCAGCCCGGCAATCTGGTGCACCCGCAGACTGGCGTGTGTGCGATCGGCCATCAGGATCATCACTCGCCGCATGCCACACGCCACCAGGGCGTCTCGGGCCGATGTGGTCAAGTGCATGGCATTGGTAAACCGGCTCGGCTCCACCAGCAATTCGGCGCATTGTTTACGCCACTTCGCCAGGTCTTCGGCGGTGGGCGCCGGGGCCGGCAGCAAGCCGGCGTGAACGCGGTTCATGCCCGCCGGCCAGATCAATGTTTCGGCTGGGTGCCAGAGGTCCGGCATGGCATGTTGCCGGGCGCTGTTGGCAGCCTGTTGGTGCAACTGTTGCTGCACTTCATCCATCGGCATTTGCAGATAAAGGCTGGTCAGGTACTGCCAGCGTTCACAGTGCGGACTGTCCCAGGCCTGTTGTGCCGACAACGCCAGACCATTGGCCAGCAGCACGGTGTTGGCGGGCTGATTAAGCCAGCGCCGCAACGTCGGGTCGTCATCGAGACGATTCTGTTGGCGTAGCGGGTGATCATCGTCCCGTGCAATGCGCAGGACTTTCACCAGTTCGCGTTGTTCATTGAGCAGCAGCCGATAACCCTGCTGGACCCAGATCGGCAAACGCCAGACATCCACCAGCGCCATACAGATTTCCAGCAGACGCACGCCGAACAATTGCTTTTCGACTTTGCGCGCCGACTCGCCTTTATGGATGACCCGCAGTTCCCATTCTTCAAGCATCTGCGGATGGGTCAACGCCATGGGCCACAGTGGCGAAAGAAACAGCAGGCTGCCCCAGTGGATGTCCTGCCACAACCGCGCCAGGCGACTGGCAAAAAAACCATTGGCCTGTTGAGTGGCGTGCTGACTGATCAGCTGAAGCTGGCGCAGGGCAACGGGGATCTGCGATTGGGGTTCGGCGGGCAAGCGCTCGAGCAATTCTTCGGTGCGTTTCAAACCGAGGCGATTAATTGCCACTTCAAGATTTTCAGCGGGCGTGGCCATGCTGCCATGAGTGTGGCGATTGGCTTCGCGAATCACACTCAAGGCCAGGGCCGGGCTGTCCTGCATCATTTCGGCAATGTCGCGCAGCGAGCTGCGGCTATCGCGGATGGCTTTGCAGACGCGGTCGTGACTGGCTTGCGGAACCGGCAGGCGCACACCATCGAGCAGCTTGACCCAGCCTTCGAGCGTGGTCGGTTTTGGCGTTGGGACGTTCGTTTCGTTAGCCATGTCTGGACGCTGCTTTACCTATCCCTGCGTGGGCCAAATTGGCTTTTCGCCTTATCTGGCTATAGTCTGGCGCAGTTTTGCCGATAAGGAGAAGAAGAGATTTTTTAACTTCCGAATATGACCTTGAACCCGACTCAGTAAGTGCTCTCCTACCTATGGCTAAAATTATCGGCATCATCGTCGTATTCGCGAGCGTGCTCGGCGGATACGTGCTTTCCCACGGCAAGATTGCCGCCCTCATTCAGCCTTTCGAGGTGATGATTATCGGTGGCGCGGCCCTTGGTGCATTCCTGCAGGCCAACCCCGGTCATATGACGATGCACGTGCTCAAGAAGTCTTTGGGCATGTTCAGTTCGCGTTTCAACCACACCTTCTACCTGGAAGTGTTGGGGCTGATTTACGAGATCCTCAACAAGAGTCGTCGCGAAGGCATGATGGCAATCGAAGGCGACATCGAAGATGCCGCCGCGAGCCCGATCTTCGCCAAGTACCCGGCAGTCCTGAAAGATGACCGCATGACGGCGTACATCTGCGATTACCTGCGCATCATGTCCTCCGGCAACATGGCTCCCCATGAGCTTGAAGGCTTGTTCGACATGGAACTGACCAGCCTCAAGGAAGACCTGGATCACCCCTCCCACGCCGTCAACGGCATCGCCGATGCCATGCCGGGTTTCGGTATCGTTGCGGCGGTATTGGGTATCGTGGTGACCATGGCTTCGCTGGGTGAAAGCGACCAGAAAATGATTGGCTTGCACGTAGGTGCGGCTCTGGTAGGTACCTTCTTCGGTATTCTCGCGGCCTATGGTTTCTTTGGCCCGCTGGCCCACGCTCTGGGCCACGATGCCAAGGAAGAACTGAACGTCTACGAAGCCATCAAGGCCTCGCTGGTGGCTTCGGCTTCCGGCATGCCGCCATCGCTGGCAGTGGAATTCGGTCGCAAGGTTCTGTACCCGGCGCACCGTCCTAGCTTCGCTGAGCTGGAACAAGCGGTTCGCGGTCGCTAAGTCATGGAAAATAACCAGCCGATAATCATCAAGCGCGTCAAAAAGTACGCGGGCGGGCATCACGGGGGCTCCTGGAAAATCGCCTTCGCGGACTTCGCGACGGCGATGATGGCGTTCTTCCTGGTGTTGTGGCTGTTGTCCACGGCAACGCCGGAACAGAAGATCGCCATTGCCGGTTACTTCAAGGACCCGGTCGGTTTCAGCGAAAGCGGCACGCCATACATCATCGATCTGGGCGGCTCGCCGACCCTGGCACCGGAGAACACCCTCAACCCCGAGGTGAAATCCCAGCCTCAGCCGGACAAGGTGACTATCGACTCCGAACAGGTCGAAGGCATGGCCGAGCAGGTTGAGAAAGAGCGCCTGGAATTGCTGCTGCAAGAGTTGCAGAACAAGGTCGAAGAAAACCCGCAGTTGCAGAAGTTCAAGGACCAGATTCTCTTCGAAATCACCCAGGACGGTTTGCGTATCCAGATTGTGGACGCCGAAAACCGCCCGATGTTCGACTCCGGCAGTGCGCGTCTGAAGCCGTATTTCGAAGACATCCTGCTGGCCATGGCCGACACCATCAAAGCGGTGCCGAACAAGATCAGCATCAGCGGCCACACCGATGCCAAGCCGTACTCGGGCACCGGCGACTTCGGCAACTGGGAACTCTCGGCCAACCGTGCGAACGCGGCTCGCCGTGCATTGATCGCCGGCAGCTATCCGGACGCTCAAGTAGCGCGAGTCGTGGGTTATGCCTCGTCGGCGCTGTTCGACCGGGAAAACCCGTTCAACCCGGTCAACCGCCGCATCGACATCGTCGTGCTGACCAAGAAAGCCCAGCGTGCCATCGAAGGTTCGCAAGGTGTAGAACCTGCGCCAGTGCCGACGCAAGGGCAGGGCGGCCCGGGCGAAGTGCCCACGCCGCCAGCCGATCCGAATGCCTTGCCGGCGGATAAGGAACCGTTGCCGGCGCATGAGCTTCGTGAGCGGTTGAATCTGTTTGATGATCCGGTGCCGAAGCCGGGTGAGCCACGGAAGCAGTGACCCACGAAAAAGCCGCGAATGATCGCGGCTTTTTTGCGCCTGTCAGAAACCACGTCGGATGCGGTTCTTGAGTTGGTCATGGAACAACTCGGCGTTGCCTCTGTAGGTGCGGTAAAGGGATTCGTTGATCGAGCCCAGCGTCATTGAGCGCTTGGTCGCCACTTCTTCACGATAGGCATCAATGAAAAACTCCAGATCCTTGTCGGTGCTGAGCTTTGGCCATTTATCGAGGTACAGCGGCAGTTCCGCCGGTCCGGTCTTGAATGAGCATATCCGTCGGTTGCTGATGGTCGCTTCACCGATTTCGAACGGCACCCACCACGACAGCGCGGTCTTGTCCGAGACTATCGCCAGCAGGTGCGTGCACTCGGTGATGTTGCGGGTGATGACCCCGGTGATGTCGTCAGTGGTCTGTGATTCCGGATCCAGCACGTCGAAATAGGTCTTGATGTTGGCCCGAATCAGACGGGTGCTGATGGCGATGGCGTGGGACCGATCGGTATGGCGGTAGCTGATAAACACTGGCATCAGAAATGTCCCTTGATTGCGAGTTCACGGTAATAGGCGCCGAGGGCGGTGAGGCGGCAACCGGTGGAATGGATGGCGGCGTAGTACATGTGTTCGGCGTCCATCGGTTCGATCAGGCTGTGGCGATTGCACTTTTGCAGTTGGGCGAAGACTTCGCCGTGTTCTGGATTGAACGTGGCTTCGGTAGGTTCGTAGCTCGGATCGAGGGCAAACATTGATTCCGCCTCTTCGAACCAGTCGGGCAGTTTGCGCAGAATCTCTTTAGGGATCAGCGGCGAGACTTCTCGCAATGAAATGAACTGCGACACATTGGTCTTGAATACCGGGCGCTGTTCCCACGCGTCGAGAGCGTTGTCGACGAAGGAATAGAGGCTGCCGGGGGTGATCTTTCCCAATATGTTTGCGGCGCCGCCGTGCAGTGCTTGCAGCAACAGCCCTGTGAAGACGCCGTGGTTGGCGCCTTCCATCGCAGGCTCTGCTTTTTTGCACGCGGTGAGAATGGTCATGCCTTCACACACCATGCTGCTTTCGCTGCGCAGCGCCCGCACTTCGCCCGCCGAGCCCGCCTGGCAGCAGTCGAGAATAATCACTTTGTTTTTGATTTTTACGGCTTTGGTCGCCCAATTCAGGATGTCGCTGATGCGAATTCCATCCTTGGCGGATTTGTAGTCCTGGGGGATCAGCATGCCTTCATCCGTATCGACGTCGAAGTTGCCGTGTCCGGCGAAATACAACAGTGCAACGCTGCAATCGCCTGAAAACAATTCCTGGATATGCCCTTCGAGCTTTTCGCGGCTCAGATAATCTTCGGCGGAGGTCAGGACCAGGTTCTTGAAATTCGGATCGCCATTGGCGTCGGTTTTAAGCACCGAAGCCATGGCCATCGCGTCATTGTTGCAGCCACTTAATTGCGAAACATGGCTGTAGTTATTGATCCCGATGAACAGTCCCTTGCGCATGGTTCAGCCCGCCGCGTGAGTGCGAATGGCATCGATGATGCTGTTGGTGTTCCACGCACACTCCGCGTGCGCCGCCCGGCGTACCACCGTGGAAATCCGTTCGGCGCCAAACGGCTTTATCGCAATGATGACCTTGCCCATTCGCCTGGCGATCTCGATTTCCTTGTTGATCCACTTGCTGTAGGTCGAATACATCCCCGCCATGATCAGCACTGCCGAGCAGAGCCGAATCTTGTTTTCGATGGCTTCTTCAAGTTGTTTGTCGGTTTTCGCGCCGATGATCGGGTTGTCCGGTGGCACCGAAAAATTCTTGAACGTGAAGCCGGGCTTCGCATTGAGCAGGCGAACCAGATTGTCGTGGGCGTCTGAGTAGTTCCACGAGTGGCTGATGAACAAGTGATAGGTTTGCATGGCTGTCCCTCGGTATCGCCAGAGATGCGATGAGGGCTCGAATGTATGCACTTGAGTGGCCGCAACAAGGCCTTGGCGGTTAAAGAGACGCGTCCTTCAGGCAGGCGCGAAGAAACCTTACAGAGAGGTCTGACGTTTAACTGAGGGAGTTTTTGCAGGACGCCACGAACGACCTACCGCCCCGTAATAGTCAGGGGCGGTTGGCACGTCTGTTTAATAGCTGCTTTCCGGCAAACTGGCGATGATCGAGCGGTAGCTGTTCATCCGCTGCTGCTGCACGCGGCCTTCTTCCAATGCCTTGAGCAAGGCGCAACCCGGCTCGCGGTCGTGCTTGCAGTCGCGGAAGCGGCAGGTGCCGATCAGGTCGTTGAACTCGATGAAGCCGGCTTCGACGTCGGCACGGCTGACGTGACCCAGGCCAAACTCGCGGATACCCGGGGAGTCGATCAACTCACCGCCACCGGGGAAGTGGAACAGTCGCGCGGTGGTGGTGGTGTGGGTGCCTTGGCCCGACAGCTCGGACAGCGGGCCGACGCGGGTATCGACTTCCGGCAGCAGGCTGTTGACCAGCGACGACTTGCCAACGCCGGATTGGCCGACGAACACGCTGATGTGCCCGTCCAGCTGCTTTTGCAACTGTTCCATGCCATTACCGTGGTGGGCCGACACTTCCAGCACCGGGTAACCCAGCGTGCGGTAAACCGCCAGCAAGGCATTCAGCGCCGGGGCGTTCTGCTCGTCGATCAAGTCGAATTTGTTCAGCAACAGCAACGGCCGAATACCGGCGTGTTCCGCAGCGACCAAGTAACGGTCGATCAGGTTGGCGTGAGGCTCGGGCAGCGGCGCGAAGACGATCACGATCAGGTCGACGTTAGCTGCCACCGGCTTGAGCTGGCCACGGCTGTCGGGACGGCAGAGCTCGGTTTTGCGCGGCAGTTGCGCCACGATCACGCCGATGCCCTGGTTGCCGGCACGCCATACCACCTGATCGCCGGTCACCAGCGCTGGCAGGTTGGCGCGCAAATGGCAGCGGAACACCTGGCCAGCCAATTCGCCATCGAGGGCCTCGACTTCGACCTGCACACCGAAGTGCGCGATCACCAGGCCCGTCTGTTCCGGACCCAGGTCGCCGCCTTCGAGTGCCTCGACAGCCGAGGACTCGCGTTTGGCGGCGCGGGCAGCGCGCTCGCCCTGAATCTTTTCGATGCGCCAGTTTTGACGACGATTAAGTTGGCGTTTGGCCATGGGTGTTCCGTATCGAGAATGCAGCGATTAGGTAAAACGGCCGCGAGTTTAGCACGCCCGGTGGCCTCCCTAGGCTAAACTGCGCACCTACGCCGAGGAGCCGACTCATGCAAAACCCGCTGAACCTGATCTGGATCGACCTGGAAATGACCGGTCTGAACCCTGATACCGATGTCATCATCGAGATGGCCACTATCGTCACCGACAGTAATTTGAACACCTTGGCCGAAGGTCCGGTGATCGCCATTCATCACAGCGACGAGATCCTCGCCGGCATGGACGAGTGGAATACCCGTCAGCATGGCGGCTCCGGGCTGACCCAACGGGTTCGCGACAGCCGCATCAGCATGGCCGAAGCCGAAGCCGAGACCATCGCCTTCCTGGAAAAATGGGTGCCGAAGGGCAAGTCGCCGATCTGTGGCAACAGCATCTGCCAGGATCGTCGCTTCCTTTATACCCACATGAAATCGCTGGAAAGCTACTTCCACTACCGCAACCTCGACGTGTCGACCCTTAAAGAACTGGCCGCGCGCTGGGCACCGGACGTGCGCGACAGCTTCAAGAAGGGCAGCACCCACCTGGCCCTGGACGACATCCGCGAATCGATCGCCGAGCTGCAGCACTACCGCAAGAATTTCATCAAGTTCTGATTGGGTGGTGTGTCTGTTCTGACGCCTTCGCGGGCAAGCCTCGCTCCTACGGGACCTGCGTTGTACCTGTAGGAGCGAGGCTTGCCCGCGAAGAAGGCGACGCGGTCTATTTGAATGTGTGCCCCCTTTTGGTGCCGGCCCTAAATGGCTAGACTGCGCGCCTTTCTGCCAGGACCGCCACCATGTTGCTGATGCTCTATCTGATCGCCATCACTGCCGAAGCCATGACGGGCGCCCTGTCTGCGGGGCGTCGCGGCATGGACTGGTTTGGTGTGGTGCTGATTGCGTGTGTCACCGCACTGGGCGGCGGTTCGGTACGCGACGTGCTGCTCGGCCACTACCCGCTGACCTGGGTCAAACACCCGGAATACCTGGTGCTGACTTCCGTCGCGGCGATGCTGACGATCTTCATTGCCCGCTGGATGCGCCACCTGCGTTCGCTGTTTCTGGTGCTCGATGCGGTGGGCCTGGTAGCGTTCACCCTGATCGGCTGCATGACGGCCCTGGAAATGGGCCACGGCATGCTGGTGGCCTCGGTCAGCGGTGTGATCACCGGCGTGTTTGGCGGCATCTTGCGGGACATCTTCTGCAACGACATCCCGCTGATCTTCCGCCGCGAGCTCTACGCCAGCGTCTCGTTTGCCGCGGCATGGTGCTATCTGCTCTGCATCTACCTGCAATTACCCGGTGAACAGGCGATCCTGATCACCCTGTTCGGCGGCTTCCTGCTGCGCTTGCTGGCGATCCGTTTCCATTGGGAAATGCCCAAGTTCGTTTATAACGACGAGGCCTGACACGGTCTCTGTAGCAGCTGCCGAAGGCTGCGTTCGAGGCCGCAGGACTCGCTTTGCGAAATGACGACTGCTGCGCAGCCGAACGCAGCCTTCGGCAGCTGCTACAGGAGTCCGTGTTGTTTCAAGGCCCATTCGACGTGTTCGCGCACCAGCTCCGACGGATAGTCCCGCCGTGCCTTCAGCGCTTCCAGCACCGGAATGCTTGATGGCGCATTACCCAGGCCGACCGCCAGATTGCGCAACCAACGCTCGTAACCCGCGCGTCTGAGCGGTGAGCCTTCGGTGCTGCTGAGGAACTTCTCTTCGTCCCACATGAACAGTTCGGCCAGTTCGGCGTTGTCCAGATTGTGTCTTGGTTTGAAGTCGCTTTCCCCGGAAGGTCGGGCGAAGCGGTTCCACGGGCAGACGATCTGACAGTCATCGCAACCGAACACCCGATTGCCGATCAGCGGCCGCAAATCTTCAGGGATCGCACTTTTCAGTTCGATGGTCAGGTACGAAATGCAGCGTCGAGCGTCCAGTACATACGGACCGACGAAGGCGTTGGTCGGGCAGATATCCAGGCAGGCGGTGCAGCGGCCGCAGTGTTCGGTGGCATGGGGCGGGTCGACCGGCAGTGGCAGGTCGACGAACAGTTCGCTGAGGAAGAAGTAGCTGCCGGCCTTGCGATTCAATACCAGCGTGTTTTTGCCGATCCAGCCCAGACCTGCCTGTTCGGCGATGGCTTTTTCCAGCACAGGGGCGCTGTCGACAAAGGCGCGGTAGCCGAACGGGCCGATCACCGCCTGAATTTTTTCCGCCAGTTGTTGCACGCGTTTACGGATCAATTTGTGGTAATCGCGGCCCAATGCATAACGCGAGACGTAGGCTTTTTCCGGTTGGGCCAGGCGTTTGGCCATTTCGGTGTCGCCCGGCAGGTAGTCCATGCGCAGGGAAACGACTCGCAAGGTACCCGGCACCAGTTCTTCCGGGTGCGAACGTTTGCTGCCATGGGCGCCCATATACTCCATTTCGCCGTGGTAGCCGGCTTCGAGCCAGCGCTCCAGGTGCTGCTCATGCTCGGCCAGGTCGAGGCCGCTGATGCCGACTTGCTGAAAGCCCAGCTCGCGGCCCCAGTCCTTGATGGATTGGGCGAGGGCGGGCAGGTCTGTGGTAATAGCGGGCATGAGACGAGAGAAACCGGAGCTGAGGTGCGTATAATTCTGCCAGACATCGGAGCCTGAAGACGCATGCCGCACACTAAAGATGAATTACCCGACGCGCTGTATAGCGCCGCGCAAGTCCGAGGGCTCGATGCGAGCCTGATTGCGGCCGGTACACCGGGCTTCGAATTGATGCGGCGTGCAGCGCGGGCGACCTGGCGCGCGCTGGTCCGCCATTGGCCCACGGCCCACGAATTGAGCGTGGTGGCCGGCCACGGCAATAACGCAGGCGACGGTTACCTGGTGGCCGTGCTGGCCCGACGTGCCGGTTGGCACGTGCGGGTGCTGGCCGCCGGTGATCCCGGGCGTTTGCAGGGCGATGCCGCGTCGGCCCATGCCGAGGCGGTAGCCGAAGGCGTCGCCATTCAAGACTGGAATGCGCACTGCGAATTACGTGGCATTGTGCTGGATGCCTTGCTTGGCACTGGCCTGACCGGTGAAGTGCGCGAGCCATACGCCAGTGTCATCGCCGCGATCAACGCCAGTGGGCTACCGGTTGCGGCGGTGGATATCCCCTCGGGACTATGCGCCGATACGGGGCGCCAGCTCGGCATTGCGGTTCGAGCGGACCTCACGGTGACGTTCATCGGCTTGAAGCTGGGTCTGTTCACCGGTGACGCTGCGGATGTGGTTGGCGATTTGGTCTTCAATGATCTGCTAGCCGCCCCTGAGACGTTTATCGGGGCCACGGTCAGTGCTCGTCGCCTGACGGCCGGTAATGTGCCGCGTCTGACCGGTCGCGCACCAACTGCCCACAAAGGTAAATTTGGCCACGTATTGCTGATCGGCGGTGATCGCGGTTTTGGCGGCGCCATCCTGCTCGGTGCACAAAGCGCCCTGCGCAGCGGTGCCGGCATGGTGTCCGTGGCCACCCGCAACGAACATGTTCCAGCCGCCTTGGCACGTTTGCCAGAAGCGATGGTGCTCGGCACTTCGTCGGCCAATCAATTGATGGGGCTGCTTGAGAAGGTCACGGTGCTGGTCGTCGGCCCAGGGCTGGGGCAGGCCGCTTGGGGGCGCAGTCTGCTGTCGGCCGCGGCCAATGCGCCGCTGCCGCAAGTCTGGGACGCCGATGCGTTGAACCTGTTGGCCGAAGGTGGCGTGAGTTTGCCCGCCCATTGTGTTATCACGCCGCACCCTGGCGAGGCGGCGCGATTGCTGGGGCTATCGACGGCCGATGTTCAGGCCAACCGCCCGGCCGCTGCCCATGCATTGAGCAAAAAATATACAGCTGTCGTGGTGCTCAAAGGCGCCGGCAGCCTGATCGCCAGCCCCGACGGGCGCCTGGCGCTGTGTCATCAGGGCCATCCGGCCATGGCATCTGCCGGTTTGGGCGATGTGCTGGCCGGTCTGGTCGGCGCCTTGCTCGCTCAGGGTATGGATGCGTATGACGCGGCATGCCTGGCGGTCTGGCTGCACGCCAATGCCGGCGAGCAACAAGGTAAATTCGGCCGCGGGCTGGCGGCCAGTGATCTGATTCCAGCCATTCGTCAGTTGTTGGAGGAGCAAACACCGTGTCTGAAGTAACCCTGTACCTGGCTGATGAAGAGGCGATGACCGCGTTTGGTGCGCGCATTGCACAAACCACTGAAGGGCACGGTCTGATTTTTCTCGAGGGGGATTTGGGTGCGGGGAAAACCACGCTGTCCCGGGGCATTATTCGTGGCCTGGGACATACAGGCGCGGTAAAAAGTCCGACCTTCACCCTGGTTGAGCCCTACGAGATCGGCGACATCCGCGCCTTCCATTTCGACCTGTATCGACTGGTCGATCCGGAGGAGTTGGAGTACCTCGGCATCCGCGACTATTTCGAAGACGATGCACTGTGCCTGATCGAATGGCCCCGCAACGGTGCAGGCTTTTTGCCAAAGCCCGACCTGACCATTACCATTAGCCCGCAAGACAGCGGGCGTTCGCTGAAAATTTTGCCCCAGGGCTCGCGTGGCGAGTCGTGGTGTGCCGCTTTGGCATTGGAATTCAATTAAATGATGGGGTTAGGTATGCGCTTTCGCGCGTTGGTTGCTGCCGTAGGATTGTTGTTTCTGGCGGTGACCGTCGACGCTGTGGCCGAGACGAAGGTCAACAGTGTTCGCCTGTGGCGGGCGCCGGACAACACGCGGCTGGTGTTTGACCTGACAGGGTCTGTCCAGCACAGCGTTTTTACCCTGACCTCCCCGGATCGGCTGGTGATCGACATCAATGGCGCAACTCTGGGGGCGCCGCTGAACGTCAATACCTCGAACACTCCGATCACCGCAATGCGCTCGGCTCAACGTACGCCGACCGACCTGCGGGTGGTCATCGACCTGAAAAAAGCCGTCACGCCAAAAAGCTTCACCCTGGCGCCAAACGCCCAATACGGCAATCGCCTGGTCGTCGACCTGTTCGACAATGCGGCCGACGCCGCGCCACCGCCTGCGCCAACGCCGGCTGTGGCGACGTTGCCTGCGGTCCCTGTCGCACCCTCCGAGCCTTCGATCAAATTGCCGCCCGCCCCGGCCGGCAAGCGCGACATCATTGTGGTGATCGATGCCGGCCACGGTGGTGAAGACCCGGGTGCCTCCGGCTCTCGCGGTCAGCGTGAGAAAGACGTGGTGCTGGCGATCGCCCGTGAACTGCAGCGTCAGGTCAATGGCATGAAAGGCTTCCGCGCCGAACTGACTCGCACCGGCGACTACTTCATTCCGTTGCGCGGCCGTACCGAAATCGCACGCAAGAAGGGTGCTGACCTGTTCGTTTCGATCCACGCCGACGCCGCGCCTTCGGCCGCTGCGTTTGGTGCCTCGGTGTTCGCCTTGTCTGACCGTGGCGCGACGTCGGAGACTGCCCGTTGGCTGGCCGACAGCGAAAACCGTTCCGACTTGATCGGCGGTGCCGGCAACGTCAGCCTCGATGACAAGGACCGCATGCTGGCCGGCGTGCTGCTCGATTTGTCGATGACCGCTTCCCTGACGTCCAGCCTCAACGTTGGCCAGAAAGTCTTGAGCAACATCGGCCGCGTCACGCCGCTGCACAAACAGCGCGTAGAGCAAGCCGGGTTCATGGTACTGAAGTCGCCGGACATCCCGTCGATCCTGGTGGAAACCGGGTTCATCTCCAACGCCAACGAAGCGTCCAAGCTTGCCGCTGCGAACCATCAGCAAGCGCTGGCGCGTTCTATCAGCAGCGGCGTGCGGCAGTTCTTCCAGCAGAATCCACCGCCGGGCACCTACATTGCCTGGTTGCGCGATTCCGGCAAAATCGCCCAGGGCCCGCGTGACCATCGCGTCAATCCCGGTGAGACCCTGGCGATGATCGCCGTGCGCTATCAGGTGTCTCCGGCCACCTTGCGTAACGCCAACAACCTCAAGAGCGACGAGCTGAAGATTGGTCAGACGTTGACCATCCCCGGCACTGAACTGGCGGCCAAAGAATGAACCAGGTGCTGACCAACACTGCGCGCATCGAGCTGCTCAGCCCGCGGCTGGCGAACCAGATTGCCGCCGGTGAAGTGGTTGAGCGCCCGGCCTCGGTGATCAAGGAGTTGCTGGAGAACAGTCTCGACTCCGGCGCCAAACGCATCGATGTCGATGTGGAGCAGGGTGGCGTCAAGCTGCTGCGGGTACGCGACGATGGCAGCGGCATTTCTGCCGATGACCTGCCTTTGGCCCTGGCCCGTCATGCCACCAGCAAGATTCGTAACCTGGAAGACCTTGAGCAGGTGATGAGCCTGGGTTTTCGTGGTGAGGCGCTGGCGTCCATCAGCTCTGTGGCGCGTCTGACCCTGACGTCCCGCACTCGCGATGCCGATCAGGCCTGGCAGGTGGAAACCGAAGGCCGGGACATGGCGCCGCGCGTGCAACCGGCGGCCCACCCGGTGGGGACTTCGGTGGAAGTGCGCGATCTGTTCTTCAATACTCCCGCGCGCCGCAAGTTTCTCAAGACCGAAAAAACCGAATTCGATCACCTGCAAGAAGTGATCAAGCGTCTGGCGCTGGCGCGGTTCGACGTGGCGTTCCATCTGCGCCACAACGGCAAAACCATCCTCAGCCTGCACGAAGCCCACGATGACGCGGCCCGTGCCCGGCGTGTGGCGGCGATCTGCGGGGCGGGTTTTCTGGAGCAGGCGCTGCCGATCGAAATCGAGCGCAATGGCCTGCATTTGTGGGGCTGGGTCGGGTTGCCCACCTTCAACCGCAGCCAGGCGGACTTGCAGTATTTCTTTGTGAATGGCCGTGCGGTGCGCGACAAACTGGTGGCCCACGCGGTGCGCCAGGCTTATCGCGACGTGCTGTTCAACGGTCGGCATCCGACGTTCGTGCTGTTTTTCGAAGTCGATCCGGCGGGCGTCGACGTCAACGTGCACCCGACCAAGCACGAAGTACGCTTCCGTGACGGGCGCATGGTTCACGATTTCCTCTACGGCACTTTGCACCGCGCGCTCGGCGATGTGCGGCCGGAAGATCATCTGGCCGCGCCTGTTGCGACGGCCATTGTCCGGCCCACCGGGCTCGATGCCGGGGAGTTCGGTCCGCAGGGCGAAATGCGTCTGGCGGCCAATGCGCTGCTGGAACAGCCTCAGGCCCAACCGTCATTCAACACGCCGGCTGGCTCGGGCGCTGGCGCCGGTTATCAGTATCAATACACGCCGCGGCCGCAGACCGGCGTGCCCGTCGCCGAAGCTCAAGCGGCCTACCGTGAGTTCTTCGCGCCGTTGCCCGAGGCCAACGCGGTCGCGCTGCCAGCCGGGCAGGACGACATTCCACCGCTGGGTTATGCGTTGGCGCAGCTCAAGGGCATCTATATTCTTTCGGAAAACGCCCAAGGCCTGGTGCTGGTGGACATGCACGCCGCCCACGAGCGGATCATGTACGAACGCCTGAAAATCGCCATGGCCAGCGAAGGCCTGAGCGGTCAGCCACTGTTGGTGCCGGAGTCCCTGGCGGTCAGTCAGCGCGAAGCCGATTGCGCCGAAGAACACGTCGCGTGGTTCCAGCGGCTGGGCTTTGAATTGCAGCGTCTTGGCCCGGAGTCGCTGGCGATCCGGCAAATCCCCGCGCTGCTGAAACAGGCGCAAGCCAATCGATTGGTCAGTGACGTTCTGGCGGATTTGATGGAATACGGCACCAGCGACCGGATTCAGGCACACCTGAACGAACTGCTCGGCACCATGGCCTGCCACGGCGCGATTCGCGCGAATCGGCGTCTGGCCTTGCCGGAAATGAACGGTCTGCTGCGGGACATGGAAAACACCGAACGCAGCGGTCAATGCAACCATGGCCGACCGACCTGGACCCAACTGGGCCTGGACGATCTGGACAAACTGTTTTTGCGCGGTCGTTGATGAGCCAGCTCCCTCCTGCGATTTTCCTGATGGGGCCGACGGCTGCCGGCAAGACCGACCTGGCCATCGAACTCACCAAGGTCCTGCCCTGCGAGCTGATCAGCGTCGATTCGGCGCTGGTTTACCGTGGCATGGATATTGGCACCGCCAAGCCTTCCAAAGAGTTGTTGGCCGAATTTCCGCATCGGTTGATCGATATTCTCGACCCGGCCGAGAGTTATTCCGCTGCGGATTTTCGTCGCGATGCGCTTGAGGCCATGGCCGAGATCACCGCGCGGGGCAAAATTCCGCTGCTGGTAGGCGGCACAATGCTCTACTACAAGGCTTTGCTCGAAGGTCTGGCCGACATGCCGGCGGCCGATCCGCAGGTGCGCGCGCAAATCGAAGAAGAGGCTGCACGCCTTGGCTGGCAAGCCCTGCACGATCAATTGGCGGTCATCGATCCGCAATCGGCCGCGCGAATTCATCCGAACGATCCGCAGCGCCTCAGTCGCGCGCTGGAAGTTTATCGCGTCAGTGGTCAGAGCATGACTGAGCTACGCTTGCGACAATCTGCGCAAAGTACTGAAGCAGCCGCTTCGGGACTGCAACAATTGCCCTATACTGTCGCGAACTTGGCTATCGCCCCGGCAAATCGCCAGGTACTGCACGAGCGTATTAAACAAAGATTCACAAATATGTTGGAACAGGGATTCATCGACGAGGTCGTAGCCCTGCGAGATAGAGGTGACCTGCATTCGGGGATGCCGTCTATACGTGCTGTAGGTTATCGACAAGTCTGGGATTACCTGGATGGCAAGCTGACGCAAGCCGAGATGCAGGAGCGTGGAATCATTGCCACGCGCCAATTGGCAAAGCGCCAGTTCACCTGGCTACGCAGTTGGGCTGATTTACACTGGTTGGACAGCCTCGATTGCGACAATCTGCCGCGCGCCTTGAAATACCTTGGGACCATCTCCATATTGAGCTGAGTCCTTGCAATTGCCGTCTATCCTTGGGGGTGTGACGGCCCCAAGCCATCTGTTTACCTATTTTTTATATTGAATCCTTAAAGGAGTGCGGCACATGTCAAAAGGGCATTCGCTACAAGACCCTTACTTGAATACTTTACGTAAAGAGAAAGTGGGGGTTTCCATCTATCTGGTCAACGGGATCAAACTGCAAGGCACGATCGAGTCTTTCGACCAGTTCGTTATCCTGCTGAAAAACACCGTTAGCCAAATGGTTTACAAACACGCTATCTCTACAGTGGTGCCGGTTCGTCCAATTCGTCTGCCTAGCGCAACCGAATCCGAAGCAGGTGACGCTGAGCCAGGTAACGCCTGATAGGAGTCTCCTTTGTTCTTTGAGCGCCACGGTGGTGGTGAACGGGCAATTCTCGTTCACTTGGATGGTCAGGACCCTGAGGCGCGCGAAGATCCGCAGGAGTTTCAGGAGTTGGCAATTTCGGCTGGCGCCGAGACCGTCGCGTTTTTTAACGTGCCGCGTCATCGGCCAACCGCCAAAACCCTGATCAGCAGCGGCAAGGTCGAAGAGTTACGCGATCTGGTCAGCGCCGAACAGGTCGATCTGGTGATTTTCAATCACATCCTCACGCCCAGTCAGGAACGTAACCTCGAACGTATTTTCGAGTGCCGCGTGATTGACCGCACGGGTTTGATTCTCGATATCTTCGCCCAACGCGCCCGCACCCATGAAGGCAAGCTCCAGGTTGAACTGGCTCAGCTTGAACACATGAGTACGCGACTGGTTCGTGGCTGGACTCACCTTGAGCGGCAGAAGGGCGGTATCGGTCTGCGCGGCCCGGGTGAAACCCAACTGGAAACCGACCGGCGCCTGTTGCGGGTTCGCCTGCGGCAGATCAAGGGGCGCCTGGAAAAGGTCCGCAGCCAGCGCGAGCAATCTCGTCGCGGGCGCAAACGTGCTGACATTCCGACGGTTTCACTGGTGGGTTATACCAACGCCGGCAAATCGACGCTGTTCAACTCGGTCACCGATTCCGACGTCTTCGCCGCCGACCAGTTATTCGCGACCCTCGACCCGACCTTGCGCCGACTCGAACTCGACGACCTCGGGCCGATCGTGCTGGCTGACACCGTAGGCTTCATTCGCCACCTGCCGCACAAACTGGTCGAGGCATTTCGGGCTACGCTCGAAGAGTCGAGCAACTCCGACCTGCTGCTGCATGTGATCGATGCGCATGAGCCTGAGCGTATGGCCCAGATTGAACAGGTCATGGTGGTGCTCGGGGAGATCGGGGCACAAGACTTGCCGATCCTTGAGGTATACAACAAACTCGATTTGCTCGAGGGTGTTGAGCCGCAGATCCAGCGCGATGCCGATGGCAAACCGCAGCGGGTCTGGTTGTCGGCCAAGGACGGTACCGGTCTTGACCTGCTCAAGCAGGCCGTGGCCGAACTGTTAGGCAGTGATTTGTTTGTTGGCACCTTGCGCTTGCCGCAACGTTTTGCTCGACTGCGTGCGCAGTTTTTCGAACTGGGTGCGGTGCAAAAAGAAGAACACGACGAAGAAGGCATCAGCTTGCTGGCCGTTCGCTTGCCACGGATTGAATTGAATCGACTCGTGAGCCGCGAAGGTCTGCAACCGATGGAATTCATCGAGCAACACACTTTGCAATAAAAGCCTGAGAAAGCGGTTGTGCCGCGGTGACAGGCATTCTGTAGCATTGGTCGGCGCGCCGTGGGTGCGTCTTTGCTTTATCAGATGGAGAGCGCTATGGCTTGGAATGAGCCGGGTGGCAACTCGAATAATCAGGATCCTTGGGGTGGCAAGCGCCGCAATAACGGCGACCGCAAGGGACCACCGGATCTCGACGAGGCCTTCCGAAAGCTGCAGGAAAGCCTGAACGGGTTGTTCGGTGGTGGTAAAAAACGCGGTGACGAGGGCGGTCGCCCGGGCAAGAGCGGCGGCTTCGGCGGCCTGCTCGGCATCGGCCTGGTCGTGCTGGCGGCTGTGTGGCTGTACAGCGCTGTCTACGTGGTCGACGAGCAGGAGCAAGCCGTAGTGCTGCGCTTCGGCAAGTACTATGAAACCGTCGGCCCGGGCCTGAACATCTATTTCCCGCCGATCGATCGCAAGTACATGGAAAACGTCACGCGTGAGCGTGCCTATACCAAGCAGGGTCAAATGCTGACTGAAGACGAAAACATCGTCGAAGTGCCGCTGACCGTGCAGTACAAGATCAGCAACCTGCAAGACTTCGTGCTGAACGTCGATCAGCCGGAAATCAGCCTGCAACATGCAACCGACAGTGCCTTGCGTCACGTGGTGGGTTCTACCGCCATGGATCAGGTGCTGACCGAAGGTCGTGAGCTGATGGCCAGCGAAATCAAGGAGCGTCTGCAACGCTTCCTCGATACCTACCGCACCGGTATCACCGTCACCCAGGTCAACGTACAGAGCGCAGCTGCACCGCGTGAAGTCCAGGAAGCCTTCGATGACGTGATCCGCGCCCGTGAAGATGAGCAGCGTTCGCGAAACCAGGCTGAAACCTACGCCAACGGCGTCGTGCCGGAAGCCCGTGGTCAGGCCCAGCGCATCCTCGAGGATGCCAACGGTTACCGCGACGAGACCGTCTCCCGCGCCAAGGGTGAGGCCGATCGCTTCACCAAGCTGGTGGCCGAGTATCGCAAGGCCCCTGAGGTCACCCGCCAGCGTCTGTATCTGGACACCATGCAGGAAATCTTCAGCAACACCAGCAAGGTTCTCGTGACCGGCAACAAGGATGGCCAGAACAATCTGCTGTACTTGCCGCTGGACAAGATGATCGACAGTGGTCGCAGCTCCGGCGCTCCGGTGACCGGCGCAGCAGCCAGCAGCAATGAAGTGAATGCGCGTGCGGCAGCTGATCTGCAGCAACAGCAAGCACGTACCAGGGAGAGTCGCTGATGAGCAATAAATCGCTGATCGCCCTTATTATCGGCGTCGTCGTGGCGATCGTTGCCTGGAACTGCTTCTACATCGTGGCTCAGACCGAGCGCGCGGTGATGCTGCAGTTCGGTCGCGTGGTCCAGACCGATGTTCAACCGGGCCTGCACATGAAAGTGCCTTACGTGAACAAGGTGCGCAAATTCGACGCCCGCCTGATGACACTGGATGCACCGACGCAACGCTTCCTGACGCTGGAAAAGAAAGCCGTAATGGTCGATGCCTACGCCAAATGGCGCGTGAAAGATGCCGAGCGCTTCTACACCGCGACTTCCGGCCTCAAGCAGATTGCCGACGAGCGTCTTTCCCGTCGTCTGGAGTCGGGCCTGCGTGACCAGTTCGGTAAGCGCACCCTGCACGAAGTAGTGTCCGGTGAGCGTGATGCGCTGATGGCTGACATCACCAACTCGCTGAACAAGATGGCGGAAAAAGAGCTGGGCATCGAAGTTGTCGATGTCCGGGTCAAAACCATCGACCTGCCGAAGGAAGTGAACCGCAGCGTGTTCGAACGAATGAGCACCGAGCGTGAGCGTGAAGCTCGCGAGCACCGCGCCAAGGGTAACGAGCTGGCTGAAGGCATCCGTGCCGACGCCGACCGTCAACGCCGTGTGCTGCTGGCTGAAGCCTATCGTGAATCTGAAGAGGTTCGCGGTGATGGTGATGCCCAGGCTGCTGCGATCTACTCCAAGGCATACGGTCAGGATCAGGAGTTCTACGCGTTCTACCGTAGCCTGCGTGCCTACCGTGAAAGCTTCGCGAACAAATCCGACGTCATGGTCCTGGACCCGGGCAGCGACTTCTTCCGTTACCTGGAAAAAGCCAAGCCTTGATACGGCGTTGACCTGAATCATCCCCCGCCTGGCGGCTAAAACCTCGGGCGGGGTGATCCTTTGGGAAAACGTGTGTATGATGCGGCAGCCGGGAAATTCCCGGCTTTTTTGCGTCTGCACGTTTGATTGCTGTTTTTATGCAGGCGCCCGAGTTGAATGACTCGACAGGTTTTTCGAGGAAAGTGGTTGGCGAAGCCGATTTCAGGCTTTTCGCCCGTTGTCCATGCGCGCGGTTTGTGTGCATGGGCCGATCATTTTCTGCTTCACTCAAGGCTCGCCCAAAGGCTTGTCGCCCGGATCATAGGGGAATGGCGTAATGGCAACGGTAGACCGCTGGCTGCTGCCAGATGGCATCGAAGAAGTACTGCCACCAGAAGCTGCGCGTATCGAAATAGCGCGTCGCCAGGTGTTGGATCTGTTCCAGAGCTGGGGTTACGAGTTTGTCGTGACTCCCCATATCGAGTACCTGGAATCCCTGCTGACCGGCGCGGGCTCGGACCTCGATCTGCGCACCTTCAAGGTCATCGACCCGCAGTCGGGCCGGCAGATGGGGTTCCGTGCCGACATCACGCCGCAAGTGGCGCGCATCGATGCGCATACCTTGCGTCGCGAAGGGCCGAGCCGTCTGTGTTATGCCGGCAGCGTGCTGCATGCCCAGCCGCGTGCCTTGTCGTCCTCGCGCAGCCCCATTCAACTGGGCGCCGAGTTGTACGGCGATGCCAGCCCGAGCAGCGACGTGGAAGTCATAAGCCTGATGCTGGCCATGCTGCAACTGGCCGATGTGCCGGATGTGCACATGGACCTCGGCCATGTCGGCATCTACCGCGGCCTGGCCCGCGCCGCCGGTTTGTCCGGCGAAGTCGAGCAACAGTTGTTCGATGCGTTGCAACGTAAAGCCATCGACGAGGTCATTACCTTGACCGAAGGTTTGCCTGCCGATCTGTCGGGCATGCTGCGAGCGCTGGTCGACCTGTGTGGCGGTCGTGAGGTGCTCAGCGCAGCGCGTGAGCGTCTGGCCAATGCGCCGGCGCCCGTGCTGGCGGCCCTGGACGATCTGCTGGCAATTGCCGAGCGTCTGTCCACGCGTTTCCCGGAATTACCGCTGTATTTCGACCTGGGCGAGTTGCGCGGCTACCACTACCACACCGGTGTAGTGTTCGCCGTGTTCGTCCCGGGTGTTGGCCAGTCCATTGCTCAGGGCGGTCGTTACGACGACATCGGCGCCGACTTCGGTCGTGCCCGTCCGGCGACTGGTTTCTCTACCGATTTGAAAACCCTGGTGACCCTGGGGCGTGCTGAAATCGAGCTACCGTCTGGCGGTATCTGGATGCCTGACAGTACGGATGCAGCACTCTGGCAGCAGGTTTGCCAGTTGCGCAGTGAGGGTCAGCGTGTCGTTCAGGCATTGCCTGGGCAGCTTTTGGCCGCCGCCCGTGAAGCGGACTGCGACCGGCAATTGATTCAGCAGAACGGGCTTTGGCAAGTATTGCCGCTGGCTTCTTGAGTTTTCCTGCCGGCCGCCGCCGGCACCAAGTTTGCGCGAATGAGGACAAGTGTTATGGGTAAGAATGTCGTATTCCTGGGCACCCAATGGGGTGATGAGGGCAAAGGAAAGATCGTTGATCTGCTGACCGCACATGCTGCCGCCGTAGTGCGCTACCAAGGTGGTCACAACGCTGGCCACACCCTGGTGATCGACGGCGAAAAAACCGTCTTGCACCTGATTCCGTCGGGCGTGCTGCGCGAAGGCGTGCAGTGCCTGATCGGTAACGGCGTGGTGGTTGCACCCGACGCCCTGCTGCGGGAAATCATCAAGCTGGAAGAGAAAGGCGTACCGGTGCGCGAGCGCCTGCGTATCAGCCCGTCCTGCCCGCTGATCCTGTCCTACCACGTAGCGCTGGACCAGGCCCGTGAAAAGGCCCGTGGCGAGCTGAAGATCGGTACTACCGGTCGCGGCATCGGCCCGGCTTACGAAGACAAGGTTGCCCGTCGCGGTCTGCGCATCGGTGACCTGTTCCATCGCGAGCGTTTCGCCGCCAAGCTGGGCGAGTTGCTGGATTACCACAACTTCGTACTGGTCAATTACTACAAAGAACCGGCAATCGACTTCCAGAAAACACTCGACGAGTGCATGGAATACGCCGAGCTGCTCAAGCCGATGATGGTCGACGTCACCGCTGAACTGCACGAGCTGCGTCGCGCTGGCAAAGACATCATGTTCGAAGGCGCCCAAGGCTCCCTGCTGGACATCGACCACGGCACCTACCCGTACGTCACCAGCTCCAACACCACCGCGGGCGGCATCGCCACCGGTTCGGGTTTTGGCCCGATGTACCTGGATTACATCCTCGGCATCACCAAGGCTTACACCACTCGCGTGGGTTCGGGTCCATTCCCGACTGAACTGTTCGACGACGTCGGTGCTTTCCTGGCCAAGCGTGGCCATGAGTTCGGCGCTACTACCGGCCGTGCCCGTCGTTGCGGCTGGTTCGACGCCGTCATCCTGCGTCGCGCCATCGACGTCAACAGCATTTCGGGCCTGTGCCTGACCAAGCTGGACGTGCTGGACGGTCTGGAAACCATCAACATCTGTGTGGGCTACAAGAACCAGGACGGTGCAGTGATCGATGCACCGACTGACGCCGATAGCTACATTGGCCTGGAGCCGGTGTACGAGCAAATGCCAGGCTGGACCGAATCCACCGTCGGTGCCAAGACCCTGGAAGAGCTGCCTCAGGCTGCACGCAACTACATCAAACGCGTCGAAGAGTTGGTCGGTGCTCCGATCGACATTATTTCGACGGGCCCGGACCGCAACGAAACCATCGTTCTGCGTCACCCGTTCGCTTAATAAGTCGTTGATGTAAAACACAAAGGCCCCTTCATTGGGGCCTTTGTCGTTTATGCCTGTCGAACGGCATGACCTTTGCTGTGAACATTGAAAAAGCATCGTTTCTGACGTGCTATCAATTTGATGGCGTCAAAGCAGAGGGATTTTCAGTGTCGGCCGTTCTCTCACTGTTACAAAGCCGTCTCTTGCGGCCCGTGTTCGTTACCCTAGGTATCGCCCTTTTGGTGCAGGTGCTGGTAGCTGTCGCTCTGACCCGGAGCACAGTGACTGCGCTGGAAGCTGATTTGGGTATGCGGTTGGACGCCGATAGCCAAAAGCTCTCTGGTGAGCTTGAGCAGGCAGGTCGTGAAGTCACGTCGAGCCTGGATAGCCTGTCCACCAGTACCCGTCAGCGCCTGACGGCCGGGCTGTCTTCGCGTCTGAAGGACGAACAGGCGCAATTGCGTACGACGCTGGAGACGGACCTGAAGGATTCGGCCAACGACATGGCGCAGCTTCTGGCTTCGGTCGCACCTCGCGCCATGTGGGACAGCGACATTCCTACCCTGTCCGAATTCGCTCGCCGTGCCCAGCGTAATCCCAACGTTTTGTTCGTGGTCTACGACGACGCCACGGGCCAGCACCTGACGCGCTACCTCAACCGGGAGAACCCGATCAACAAGGCGCTTCTGGAAAAAGGTCAGGGCGAGCGGGCGCTGGACAAGGTACTGGATGCGGCGAAGAACGATCCGTCGGTCTACTACCTTGAAGCCTCGATCAACCCCAATGGGGTGGAGATCGGCAAGGTGTTGATGGGCGTCTCGACCGCCTCCGTGGAAACCGATGTGGCGGCGCTGGACAAGCGATTCTCGGCGCTGATCGCCAGCAGCGATCAACTGGTGGGTGACAGCCTCAAAGGTGCGGCAGCTGACAGCGCGACGGCGATGCGCGGGCGCCTGCAATCGGCACAGTCCACCGCCACTGAAATGAAAGCCAATACCACCACTGCCGTGCAGGAAGCTGCGGGGACTTTACGCTGGCGCATCGGCATGGGCCTGGCGCTGGTAGGTTTTGGTGTGCTGCTGTTGCTGGCGGTGGTGCTGGGTCGTCGAGTGGTCAATCGCTTGAAGCTGCTGATCGCTGCCATGGATGACCTGGCAGCGGGTGAGGGCGATCTGACCAAGCGTGTGCAGATCAACAGCCAGGATGAGATTGGCGACATGGCCTCGGCGGTCAATCGCTTTGTGGATAAGTTGCAGCCGATCGTGCGGGAGGCGGGCGATGTGGCCCAGCGTACCGGCGTGGAAATCGGTGCCATGACCCTGCGCAATGCCGGCGCCGATGCCGCGGCGGGCATGCAGCGCGATGAAGTGGCCGAAAGCTTGCGCGCGTTGTCGCAAATGGCTGATGAAGCTCAGTCTGAAAGCCACGCCATGCAGGCCGCTTTGCAGCAGGTGGTGGGCATTCGTCAGGCCACGGATGAAAACACTCGGACCTCGGCGAAAGTTGGCAGTCTCATTGAGGCATTGGCCGGACAAGTCGACACCGGTGCGAAAGTCATCGAGCGCCTGGCGCAGCAGAGTGAGCAGATTGAAGTGGTGCTGACGGTGATTCACGGGATCGCCGAACAAACCAACTTGCTGGCGTTGAACGCGGCCATTGAGGCGGCGCGTGCCGGTGAGACCGGTCGCGGGTTTGCCGTGGTGGCGGATGAGGTGCGGGCACTGGCGAGCAAGACTCAGAGCTCAACCGGCGACATTCAGGCTCACATTGTTGCGTTGCAGCAGGGCGCGCGAGAGGCTGTTGCGGCAATCGGCCAGGCTGGACGTCAGGCCAGCGAAGGTTTGTTGGTGTTGCGCGACAGTGCGCGGTTGCAGCAGTCGGTGCAGGCGTCGGTCGAGCAGGTGCATGCGGCGATTGGTCTGGCGACACAGGCTGCGGCGCATCAGGCGCAAGGTGCGCAGGCCGTGCGTGGGCGGGTTGAGACCATTCATGCTCAAGCCGAAAAGGCTGCTCAGGCGGTGGTGGAAACCACGGCCAGTGGCAAGGTACTGGATGGCTTGGCGGCGCAGTTGAAAGCTAGCTTGGGGCAGTTCAGGGCTTAAGTTTTTTGTCTGCAAGTCTGACGCCTTCGCGGGCAAGCCTCGCTCCTACAGGGGGTGCGCAATCCTTGTAGGAGCGAGGCTTGCCCGCGAAGCTTTTCAACGGCTCAAATACATCCGCGTCGTCAGCAAGTAAACCGGCAACCCCGACACCACTATCAACAACGCCGCATAAGGCGCCGCCGCCGCAAACTCCACATTCGCGGTATGCGCCCAGACTTCCGTCGCCAGGGTATTCAGTCCGGTGGGACTCAGCAGCAGCGTCGCCGTCAGCTCCTTCATCGCATCCAGAAACACCAGCGCAAAGGCTGCCCCCAAGGCAGGGAAGATGATCGGCAGCGTCACTCGACAAAACGCGCTGAAGGACGACGCTCCCAGCGTGCGTGCGGCCTCTTCCAGTTGCGGTGCTGCCTTGTTCAGCGCCGTACGAATCGGTGCCTGCGCCAGCGGCAGAAACAACAGCGCATAAGCAATCAGCAGCAGCGCGGAGGTCTGGTACAGCATCGGCACATAATGCAGGGCGAAATACACCAGAGTCAGCGCAATCACCAATCCCGGCAGCGCATGCAGCAGATACGGCAGGCGCTCGGCCCAGATTGCCAGTCGCCCTTTATGGCGCACCACCAACAATCCCACCGGTACCGCCAGCACCAGGCACAGCGCCGCACCACCGAGAGACAGCGCCAGAGATGACAACAACGCCTCGCTGATCGCGGCGACCGGGAACGCCGCCGACGAACCCACCATCAGCCAGTACGCCAGCATCCCCAGCGGAATGCCGCTGCCGATGATCGCCAGCAGCAGGCAGTAAAGCTGCCCGACAGTCGTCCATGGCCCCAGGCGAACCTGTTGCGCCTGCCTCGCCGCGCCCTGGCCGGTGCGCACATGTCGGCCCTTGCCACGCACGCGTAGCTCCAGCCATAGCAGCACCAGACACAGCGCCAACAGCACCGCCGAGAGCATCGCTGCGTTAGCGTTGCTGAATTCCAGCTCGAACTGTTGGTAGATCGCTGTCGTGAAAGTCTGCAGACCGATGATCGACAGCGCGCCGAACTCCACCAGCATGTGCAGCGCAATCAGCAGAGAACCGGCCAGCAGTGACGGCCAGAGCAACGGCAGGGTGATTTTAAAGAACACGCCCCAGCGATTCTGCCCCAGGGTTCGTGCGGACTCCTCCAGGGACGGATCGAGATTGCGCAGGGTTGCCGCCACTGGCAGAAAAATCAGCGGGTATTTGGACAGGGTCATCACCAGAATCGCGCCGCCTAGCCCTTCGAAGTGAGCGCTCAGGGAGACCCAGGTGAAGCTGCTGACAAACGCCGGCACCGCGAACGGCAGGCACAGGATCACGCCCCATAGCCGTCGACCCGGCAGATTGCTGCGTTCCAGCAACCAGGCGAGCGACAGGCCAATCACGCCGCAGGCCAGCGTGACGCCCACCATCAGCGCCAGCGTATTACGCAGCAGGCCAAACACGTAAGGTCGCCACAGCAGATGCAGCGCCTCGGCCCAGCCTGCTTGCCAGGTTTTGAGGCCGACATAAGCCAGTGGCAACAGGCTGAGCACCACCAGCAGCAAAACCGGCAGCAACAACCAGATCGACGGCCGCTTGCGCCGTGGCACGTAGCCCCCGCGCAAGGCGGGGGCAGATAACGATGCGCTCATCAGTTCAGGCCAACGTCACGTTCCAGGTCCAGGGCTTCTTCGGCGTTGCCGAGATCGGCGGGCGTGACGTTCGGTGCTTGCAGTTCGCTGAACGGCTTGAGGCCGCGATCCGATTCCATGCCTTTGTGCAGCGGGTATTCGGCGGTGGTCTGGGTGATCACGCGCTGACCTTCTTCGCTGGCCATGTAGGCGAGGAATTGCTGGGCTTCTTTTGGATGTTTGCTGGATTTCAGTACAGCGGCGCTGGAAACGGTGATCAACCCGCCGACGTCGCCGCCGGTGAAGTAATGCAGTTTCGAATCGAGCTGGCCTTTTTCACGCTGCAAGGCGAACCAGTAGTAATTGTTCACCAGTACGGTGGCGACTTCGCCGTTTTCCACAGCCTTCAGCGCGACCATGTTGTTGCTGTAGGTCTTGCCGAATGCACGCAGGCCGGTGAGCCATTCTTCGGCGGCGTCCATGCCGTGGACTTTAATGATCGCCACGGCCTGTTCCTGGAATGCGCCGCTGGTGGGCACAAAGCCGACTTTGCCTTGCCATTTCGGATCGGAGAACTCCATTACCGACTTGGGCAGGTCTTTTTCATCGATCAACTTGGGATTGAACGCAACCACGCGGACTCGCGCAGTGATACCGATCCAGGTGCCGTTGCCGGCGACATAGTCCTTTGGCAGAACGGCGAGGGTGGCGGCGTCGGTCTGAGCCAGCAGGCCTTGTTCGCCGAGTTTGTTCAGTGGTGGGGATTCTTCGGTGTAAATCACGTCGGCGGGGGAGCGATCACCTTCTTCGACGATCTGGCTGGCGAGCTGGTTGCTGCTGCCCTTGCGCACATTGACGTGAATCCCGGTCCTGGCTTCGAAGGCTTTGGCGACGGCGTCGCCGACTTCCTTGTGTTGGCCGTTATAGAGTGTCAGGGAAACCGGATCGGCGGCTTGGGTGAGGGGAGTGGCGAGTGTCAGGCCGAGCAGGGTGATGGTCAGACCGCGGCGCAGGGTATTTCGAAACATCATTCGCAGGGTTCCTCACTGTCGCATTGCAAAAATTTGTAACAATGATAAACGATATTGTTTCTCATGTGCGTCTTGCGGGTCTGAGGAGTGTTTGCTAGAGGGGCGGGGGCGAGTTTTTGTGGCGAGGGAGCTTGCTCCCGTTCGGCTGTGAAGCAGTCGTAAATCCTGAGAGTTCGATGTAACTATTGGAATGAAGAGGAGCGCTTCGCACTCCAGCGGGAGCAAGCTCCCTCGCCACAGGGAAGTAATGGCTTGGGGTTTTCGAAAGCCAGAAACGCAAAAACCCGCTTTCGCGGGTTTCTGTGAAATTCAAGATCGTGACCTTGAATTTGAATTGGTGCCCAGAAGAAGACTCGAACTTCCACGACCTTGCGGTCACCAGCACCTGAAGCTGGCGTGTCTACCAATTTCACCATCTGGGCATAATCTTCAGCGTTGCCGCTGTTGATGTGGCGCACTATACGGAGAGCATTTTGATCTGTAAACCCCTGATTTAATTTTAATAAACCGGAAGCCTTAAATGCAAAAACCCGCTTTCGCGGGTTTTTGTGTGAGCCTTGAAATTGTTCTAATCTCAAGCTCGAAATTGGTGCCCAGAAGAAGACTCGAACTTCCACGACCTTGCGGTCACCAGCACCTGAAGCTGGCGTGTCTACCAATTTCACCATCTGGGCAGTATCGGCAGCGCGTGTGCGTCGTCGATGGCGCGCACTATACGGAGCGTCTTTTTAACTGTAAACCCCCGGCATCGAAAAAACCTGGAAAATTTCTCCAGTGGTATTCAAATCAGCTTTGCGATGTCGATAAAGGGCTTTAGATGGGCTGTCACAGCCTGAAATTTCCCGTTTCATTACGCCTATGCCAAACTAACCCGCATATAGACAAGGTGAAAACTCTCTAATGGCCGATTGGCAGTCCCTCGATCCCGAGGCCGCTCGTGAAGCGGAAAAATATGAAAACCCTATTCCTAGCCGCGAACTGATCCTTCAGCACCTTGCTGATCGAGGTTCGCCTGCTAACCGCGAGCAGCTGGTCGAAGAGTTTGGTCTGACCACAGAAGACCAGATCGAAGCCCTGCGTCGTCGCCTGCGCGCCATGGAGCGCGACGCTCAACTCATCTATACCCGTCGCGGCACCTATGCGCCGGTGGACAAGCTCGACCTGATCCTGGGCCGCATCAGCGGTCACCGTGACGGCTTCGGCTTTCTGGTCCCGGACGACGGCAGTGACGACCTGTTCATGAGCCCGGCGCAAATGCGTCTGGTGTTCGATGGCGACCGTGCCCTGGCGCGTGTTTCCGGCCTGGATCGTCGCGGTCGCCGTGAAGGCATGATCGTCGAAGTGGTGTCCCGTGCCCACGAGACCATCGTCGGTCGTTACTTCGAAGAGGGCGGTATCGGTTTCGTCGTCGCGGATAATCCTAAGATCCAGCAAGAAGTGCTGGTGACTCCGGGCCGTAACGCCAATGCCCAGATCGGTCAATTCGTCGAAGTGAAGATCACTCACTGGCCGACGCCACGCTTCCAGCCGCAAGGCGACGTGGTCGAAGTCGTGGGTAACTACATGGCGCCGGGCATGGAAATCGATGTCGCCCTGCGCACCTACGATATTCCTCACGTCTGGCCTGAAGCGGTGCTCAAGGAAGCCGCCAAGCTCAAGCCGGAAGTCGAAGAGAAAGACAAAGAGAAGCGCATCGACCTGCGCCATCTGCCGTTCGTGACCATCGACGGTGAAGATGCGCGCGACTTCGATGACGCGGTCTACTGCGAAGCCAAGCCGGGCAAGCTGCGCCTGTTCTCCGGTGGCTGGAAGTTGTACGTGGCGATTGCCGACGTTTCCAGCTACGTGAAAATCGGTTCGGCACTGGATAACGAATCCCAGGTTCGTGGCAACTCGGTGTACTTCCCCGAGCGCGTCGTGCCAATGCTGCCTGAGCAGCTGTCCAACGGCCTGTGCTCGCTGAACCCGCACGTCGATCGCCTGGCCATGGTCTGCGAGATGACCATCTCCAAATCCGGCGAAATGACTGACTACTGTTTCTACGAAGCGGTGATTCACTCCCACGCCCGCCTGACCTACAACAAGGTCAGCGCCATGCTGGAAACGCCGAAAGCTACCGAAGCGCGTCAGCTCCGTGGTGAGTACACCGACGTCCTGCCGCACCTCAAGCAGCTGTACTCACTGTACAAGGTGCTGCTGGCGGCCCGTCACGTGCGTGGCGCGATTGATTTCGAAACGCAGGAAACCCGGATCATCTTCGGCTCCGAGCGCAAGATCGCCGAAATCCGTCCGACCGTTCGCAATGACGCCCACAAGCTGATCGAGGAATGCATGCTGGCGGCCAACGTGGCCACTGCAGAGTTCCTGAAGAAGCACGAAATCCCTGCGCTGTATCGCGTCCACGACGGCCCGCCACCGGAGCGTCTGGAAAAACTGCGCGCTTTCCTTGGCGAGCTCGGTCTGTCCCTGCACAAAGGCAAGGATGGTCCGTCGCCGAAGGATTACCAGGCTTTGCTGGCGAGCATCAAGGACCGTCCGGATTTCCACCTGATCCAGACCGTCATGCTGCGTTCGTTGAGCCAAGCGGTGTACAGCGCTGATAACCAGGGCCACTTCGGCCTGAATTACGAAGCCTATACCCACTTCACTTCGCCGATTCGCCGCTACCCGGACTTGCTCACGCACCGGGCGATTCGCAGCGTCATCCATTCGAAAATGGACACCCCGCACGTTCGCCGTGCTGGCGCGATGACCATTCCGAAAGCGCGCATCTATCCGTACGATGAAGCGATCCTGGAGCAGCTCGGCGAGCAGTGCTCGATGAGCGAGCGCCGGGCCGACGAAGCCACCCGCGACGTGGTGAACTGGCTCAAGTGCGAGTTCATGAAAGACCGCGTGGGCGAATCGTTCCCGGGTGTGATCACCGCCGTGACCGGTTTTGGTCTGTTCGTCGAACTGACCGATATCTACGTCGAAGGCCTGGTGCACGTCACCGCGCTGCCGGGCGATTACTACCACTTCGACCCTGTACACCACCGCCTCGCCGGTGAGCGTACCGGTCGCAGCTTCCGCCTTGGCGACACCGTTGAAGTTCGCGTCATGCGCGTCGACCTCGACGAGCGCAAGATCGACTTCGAGATGGCTGAAAAAACCATCAGCGCGCCGATCGGCCGCAAGAAGCGTGGGGCTGAAACCGCTGCTCCGGCTGCCTCTTCTACAAAAACAGCCGCAGAACCGGCACCGGCGAAAACCGGCCGTCGTCCTGCCAGGGAAAAGGCTGTCGAAGCCTATCGCCCGAGCGATGCCGCGGCAAAAAATGCCGAGTTGCGCAAAAGTCGTGAACTGAAACAGGCGTTGCTGTCTGAAGCGAAAAGCGGCGGTAAAGCGGCGTCTGGGGGAAAGACCGGGCGGTCGGCGCCTGAGAAGGCCTCCGGCGGCAAACCAGCAAAACCGAGCAAACACCGTAAAGGCCCGCCAAAAGCGGGTTCCGCTCCAGCCGCCAGAAGCGGCGGGGCGCGTAAACCTAAGGCCAAGTCATGAGTCAGTTGGAAAAGATCTATGGCGTGCACGCTGTAGAAGCGTTGCTGCGTCACCATCCAAAACGCGTCAAGCAGATCTGGCTGGCTGAAGGCCGCAGTGATCCGCGGGTACAGACGCTGATCGAACTCGCTGCCGAAAATCGCGTAGCGGTCGGTCAGGCTGAGCGTCGTGAGCTGGATGCGTGGGTAGATGGCGTGCACCAGGGCGTGGTCGCGGACGTGAGTCCGAGTCAGGTCTGGGGCGAAGCGATGCTCGACGAATTGCTCGATCGTACCGAAGGCGCGCCGCTGTTGCTGGTGCTCGACGGCGTGACCGATCCGCACAACCTCGGTGCTTGCCTGCGTTCTGCCGATGCGGCGGGTGCGCTGGCGGTGATCGTGCCAAAGGACAAGTCAGCTACCCTGACCCCGACGGTACGGAAAGTCGCCTGCGGTGCGGCGGAAGTGATTCCGTTGGTGGCCGTGACCAACCTGGCGCGCACCCTGGAAAAACTCAAGCAACGTGGCTTGTGGGTTGTCGGTACGGCGGGCGAGGCTGAGCAGGATCTGTATCAGCAAGACCTGACCGGCCCGACCATCCTGATCATGGGCGCGGAAGGCAGCGGAATGCGTCGCCTGACTCGCGATCTTTGCGACTACCTGGTGCGTCTGCCGATGGCGGGCAGCGTCAGCAGTCTCAACGTTTCCGTGGCGACTGGAGTGTGCCTGTTCGAGGCCCTGCGTCAGCGTGGCGTCAAAGCTGCCAGCAAAAAGTCCTGATCCGACGCAGTCCTAATGTGGGAGCGGGCTTGCTCGCGAATACGGTCTGACATTCAACACTTGTGCTGAATGACACTCCGCTTTCGCGAGCAAGCCCGCTCCCACAATGATTTATGCCTGGCGAACATTGGTGGTTGTTCAAATAATCACCAATTGCCTTGCGCCTCTCTTGTCCCTTCTCTACAATTGCGCCCCTTGCTGTGACGGCAGGCACGCATGTGTCTATCGCAAGCAAGTCCATAAGTGTCATTCACTCCTTGTCTGACCGTTTTTGAGCGGCAGGCTACAACCCGTAAGGAGCATTCATGCGTCATTACGAAATCATCTTTTTGGTCCACCCGGATCAATGCGAGGAAGTCGGCGGGTTGGTGGCGG
>NZ_JBIVCD010000027.1:84638-85029 GCF_044746425.1 Pseudomonas sp. NPDC086112
GTCGTCAACTGGCCTACGCAATCAACAATGTTCAAGGCTCACTACGTGATGCTGAACGTTGAATGCACTGGCAAGGCCCTGGCCGAGCTGGAAGACAACTTCCGCTACAACGATGCAGTGATCCGTAACCTGGTCATCCGTCGCGAAGAAGCCGTTACCGGCCAATCCGAGATGCTCAAGGCTGAAGAAAACCGCAGTGAGCGCCGTGAGCGTCGCGACCGTCCTGAGCACTCCGACGCTGATAGCGTTGATGGTGATGACAGCGACGCCAGCGATAACGCTGACGAGTAATCCACGGACCTTTTGAGGAGCCTATTACATGGCACGTTTCTTCCGTCGTCGTAAATTCTGCCGCTTCACCGCTGAAGACGTGAAAGAGATCGATTACAAA
>NZ_JBIVCD010000028.1:0-83697 GCF_044746425.1 Pseudomonas sp. NPDC086112
CCCTAGGTGCCGGAGCCCGTGAAGTGTTCCTGATCGAAGAGCCGATGGCCGCTGCGATCGGTGCCGGCCTGCCGGTTGAAGAAGCTCGCGGTTCGATGGTTGTCGATATCGGTGGCGGTACCACTGAAATCGCGCTGATCTCCCTCAACGGTGTGGTCTATGCCGAATCCGTACGGGTTGGCGGCGACCGCTTCGACGAAGCGATCATCACCTACGTGCGTCGCAACTACGGCAGCCTGATCGGCGAATCCACCGCCGAGCGCATCAAACAGGAAATCGGTACGGCTTACCCGGGCGGCGAAGTTCGCGAAGTCGACGTTCGTGGCCGTAACCTGGCCGAAGGCGTTCCACGCGCATTCACCCTGAACTCCAATGAAGTGCTGGAAGCTCTGCAAGAGTCCCTGGCCACCATCGTTCAGGCCGTGAAAAGTGCACTGGAGCAATCGCCTCCGGAGCTGGCGTCCGATATCGCCGAACGTGGTCTGGTACTGACCGGTGGTGGCGCCTTGCTGCGCGACCTCGACAAGTTGCTGGCCCAGGAAACCGGTCTGCCGGTGATCGTCGCCGAAGACCCGTTGACCTGCGTTGCACGCGGCGGTGGCCGCGCATTGGAAATGATGGATAAACACACCATGGATCTGCTTTCCAGCGAATAAGTCGCCGGATCGCCTCTATGCTGTTGAGCGCGCAGGCAGCACTTTGCAGTGCTGCCTGTTGCGTTTATCTTCTGTCAGTCTGCATCCAGGCCGGTTTGATGCCGTATGAATAAAGAGAACATTTGCCTGGGAGGAGCGGCTTATTAAACCGCTTTTCACCAAAGGCCCCTCACTGGGCGTGCGCTTGTTGGTGCTGGCCGTGCTATCGGTCGCGCTGATGGTGGTCGATGCCCGCTTCACACTGCTCAAGCCAGTGCGTAGCCAAATGTCGCTGGTGCTGATGCAGTCTTACTGGATCACCGACCTGCCGCAGCGGCTATGGCAAGGTGTGGCCAGCCAATTTGGCAGCCGGACCGAACTGGTCGCCGAAAACGAAAAACTCAAAACCGAAAACCTGCTGTTGCAGGGGCGCATGCAAAAGCTGGCCGCCCTGACCGAGCAGAACGTTCGGCTGC
The DNA here is from genome assembly GCF_044746425.1 of Pseudomonas sp. NPDC086112. Taxonomy (NCBI): domain Bacteria; kingdom Pseudomonadati; phylum Pseudomonadota; class Gammaproteobacteria; order Pseudomonadales; family Pseudomonadaceae; genus Pseudomonas; species Pseudomonas sp. NPDC086112. Next base: position 1,112 of record NZ_JBIVCD010000028.1, read on the forward strand.
GCGAGTTGCTCAACTCTTCCGCGCTGGTCAACGAAAAGGTCGAAGTGGCCGAGTTGATCGGCATGGACCCCAACCCCTTTACCCATCGCATCATCATCAATAAAGGTGAGCGCGACGGTGTGATCCTCGGTCAGCCGGTGCTCGATGCCCGCGGTCTGATGGGGCAAGTGGTCGAGTTGATGCCGTATACCTCCCGCGTACTGTTGCTGACTGACACCACTCACAGCATTCCGGTGCAGGTGAACCGTAACGGTCTGCGGGCGATTGCCAGCGGCACCGGTAACCCGGAACGTCTGGAGTTGCGTCATGTGGCCGATACCGCCGACATCAAAGAAGGCGATTTGCTGGTCAGCTCCGGCCTCGGTCAGCGTTTCCCGGCGGGTTACCCGGTGGCGACGGTCAAGGAAGTGATTCACGATTCCGGTCAACCATTCGCCATCGTCCGTGCGGTGCCGACCGCTGCGTTGAACCGCAGTCGTTATCTGTTGTTGGTGTTCAGTGATGGACGCACCCCAGAGGAACGCGCCAACGACGCCGCCCAGGCTCAGGAAGCGCTGGACCAGCATGGCGGTGGGCCGATCATTCCCGCAACCGTGCCCAAACCGGCCGTGTCGGTGATACCGGCTGCCGTTGCTGCTCCGGCTGCTCCGGCGGTTGCACCTGCTGCCGCAACCCCGGCAACCGCTGCTCATGCCGCCAGCAAGCCACCCGCGTCGGCACCGGCCGCCGTCAAACCACCGGCGGCCCAACCTGCTGCCGTGAAGCCAGCTGCCAGACCGCCTGTCTCCGCGCCGGCTACCACTGGGGGAAGAGAATAATGGGCGGTACTACTTCCTCCCGAAACGGCTGGATGGTCTGGCTGACCTTTGCCATTGGCATGCTGCTCAGCGTTTCGCCGCTGCCGCAGTTCATGGAAATCCTGCGTCCTCTATGGCTGGCCTTGCTGTTGGCCTTCTGGGCGCTGGCCCTGCCGCAGAAAGTCGGCATGGTGACCGCCTGGTGCCTGGGGCTGGCCGAAGATGTGCTGTATGGCACGTTGCTGGGCCAGAATGCATTGATCCTCACACTCATCACCTTCCTGGTGCTATCGCTGCAACAGCGCCTGCGCATGTTCCCGATGTGGCAACAGAGCCTGGTGATCCTGGTGATCTTCGGCCTCGCCCAACTGGTTCAGTTGTGGCTGAGCGCCCTGACCGGCAATCGCCAGCCGACCCTGGCCCTGGTGTTACCGGCACTGGTCAGCGCGTTGCTCTGGCCCTGGATCAGCTACGGTTTGCGCGGTTTGCGTCGACGCTACAAAATCAATTAATTCGGTCAGGCATTTGCCCATAACCTCGACAGGGAGATGTCTTGATGAAACAGCTGTACCTCGCCTCAGGCTCGCCGCGTCGGCGTGAATTGCTCACGCAGATCGGCGTGCCGTTTTCCGTCATCAGCGCGGACATCGATGAAACCCCTTTACCTGAAGAATGCCCATCGGCCTATGTCGAGCGTCTGGCGCGCAGCAAGGCCGAGGCCGGGCATGGCACGGTCGTGTCCGACGCCGATTTCTGCGTGCTGGGTGCCGACACCGCCGTGGTGCTGGACGGGAAAATTCTCGGCAAGCCGGTGGACGAAGCCGACGCATGCGCCATGCTTATGCTGTTGTCCGGGCGCGAACATGAAGTGCTGACTGCGATTGCGGTGCGCAATGGCGAGCGTTGCGAGTCTTCGGTGGTGCGCAGCCTGGTGCGTTTTCGCACCATCGACCGTGCCGAAGCCGCGGCCTATTGGGCCAGCGGCGAACCCCGGGACAAGGCGGGCGGTTACGGGATTCAAGGACTGGGCGCGGTGTTCGTCGCCGAGCTTAATGGCAGCTACTCGGCGGTGGTCGGATTGCCGTTGTGCGAAACCTGCGAGCTGCTCGGCCATTTCGGCATACCCTGTTGGCAAACCTTTAACGCGCGTTGAGCGTCGTACTGACAAGATGCGGCCATTATCGTGAACATGCCTGAACGAGACCCTGCCATGAGTGAAGAGATCCTGATCAACATCACGCCGATGGAATCGCGCGTGGCGGTGGTTGAAAACGGTGTCCTGCAAGAGGTCCATGTCGAGCGCACGCAAAAGCGCGGGATCGTCGGCAACATCTATAAAGGCAAAGTCGTGCGGGTATTGCCAGGCATGCAGGCCGCCTTCGTCGATATCGGTCTGGATCGCGCCGCGTTCATTCATGCCTCGGAGATTTCTCTTCGCGAAGGCCCGACGGTGGAAAGCATCAGCGCGCTGGTTCATGAAGGTCAAAGCCTGGTGGTGCAAGTCACCAAGGACCCGATCGGCTCCAAAGGCGCACGCCTGACCACGCAATTGTCGATTCCGTCGCGCTATCTGGTGTACATGCCGCGCACCGCCCACGTCGGCATTTCCCTGAAGATCGAGGACGAAGCCGAGCGCGAACGTCTCAAGCAGGTGGTTACCGACTGCGTGGCCAAAGAAGGCATCAAGGAGGCCGGCGGTTTCATTTTGCGTACCGCTGCCGAAGGGGCCGGGGCCGATGAAATTCTCATGGACATCCGCTATCTGCGCAGGCTCTGGGACCAGATCAACGAACAGATCAAGACCATCAGCGCGCCGAGTGTGATTTACGAAGACCTCGGCCTTGCGCTACGCACCTTGCGTGACCTGGTGAGCCCGAAGATCGAGAAGATCCGCATCGATTCCCGGGAAACCTTCCAGAAAACCACGCAATTCGTCGCCGAATTGATGCCGGAGATTGCCGACCGTCTGGAGCATTACCCTGGCGAACGGCCGATCTTCGACCTGTACGGTGTCGAAGACGAGATCCAGAAAGCCCTGGAGCGCAAGGTACCGCTCAAATCCGGCGGCTATCTGGTGGTCGATCCAGCGGAAGCCATGAGCACCATCGACGTCAATACCGGGGCCTTTGTCGGTCATCGCAACCTCGAAGAAACCATCTTCAAGACCAACCTCGAAGCCGCCACCGCCATTGCCCGTCAGCTGCGCCTGCGTAATCTGGGCGGGATTATCATCATCGACTTCATCGACATGGAAGATGAAGAGCATCAGCGTCAGGTGTTGCGAACCCTCGAGAAGCAACTGGAACGCGATCACGCCAAGACCAACATCATCGGCATTACCGAGTTGGGCCTGGTGCAGATGACCCGCAAGCGCACCCGTGAAAGTCTTGAGCAAGTGCTGTGCGAACCGTGCAGCAGCTGCCAGGGTCGCGGCAAACTCAAGACCCCGGAAACCGTGTGCTACGAGATCTTCCGCGAAATCCTGCGTGAGGCCCGGGCCTATCAGGCTGAAGGCTATCGGGTGCTGGCGAATCAGAAAGTGGTCGACCGTTTGCTCGACGAAGAGTCGGGCAATGTCGCCGAGCTCGAAGGCTTTATCGGGCGCACCATTCGGTTCCAGGTGGAAACCATGTACTCCCAGGAACAATACGACGTGGTGTTGCTCTGAATCGTTGTGTTTTTACCTCCACTAGAACGGCTGGCCTCAGCTTTTTGCAGTATTTTTGCCACGGGAGCCAACTGACATGGACCGTCTGACACGCATTTTGGCCGCACTGACCCGCTGGGGTCTGGGCCTGTGTGCGTTGGTTTTAGTGCTGATGGCGTTGTTCGTCAGCCTCGGCCGAGAGCTGACGCCGCTGGTGGCCGAGTACCGTGCCGACGTCGAAGACAAAGCCAGCGATGCCTTGGGCATGCCCCTGCAGATCGGCAAGCTGGAAGGCAACTGGAGCGGTTTCGCCCCAGTTCTTTTGGCCCATGACGTGATGGTTGGCGCGGGTTCCAATGCCTTGCGCCTGGATCAGGTGCGCGCGGTGCCGGATCTCTGGGCCAGCCTGCTGGCGCGCGAAGTGCGCATCGCACACCTGGAACTCAACGGCCTGAAGATCAGCCTCAAGGAAGGTGAGGACGGTCATTGGGCGCTGGAAGGTTTGCCGGTGCAGCAGGACCAGCCGCTGAACCCGGAGCAACTGCTCAATCGCATGCAGAGGGTCCAGCAGCTGTCGGTACTCGACAGCCAGATCACCTTGCAGCCGTTGGGGGAGTCGCCGCTGACCCTGACGTATGTCGGCCTGAATCTGAAAACCGGTCCATCTCGTCAGCGGCTTGATGCCCGTTTGACCCTGCCCGACGGCCAGCCGGTGGCGATGAGCCTGCGCACCCGTTTGCGCGCTGACCAATGGAAGGACGGCGAAGCGGACGCTTACCTGAGCCTGCCGCAAAGCGATTGGTCGAAATGGTTGCCCGAGCGCCTGACCCAGCAATGGAATTTTTCCGAGATCAAGGCCGGTGGCGAGTTCTGGATGAACTGGAGCAAGGGCACCGTGCAACGCGCCGCGATTCGCTTGAACGCGCCGCAACTCAAGGGCGCCTATGCCGAGCGCAAGCCGATCCAGATCAATAATCTGGCGCTGAACGGGTATTTCCAGCGCAGTTCCACAGGCGTTCTGGTGACCCTGGATTCTCTGGCCATGAGCCTGGGTGACAGCCGCTGGGAATCGAAACTGCAATTTCAACAAACGGCGGCGACAGACAAGGCGCCAGAGCTCTTGCATCTGCAAGCCGACCGTCTCGATCTCACACCGCTCACTCCGCTGCTGAACGCATTGGGCCCGCTGCCCGAAGGGATCGCCACGGCGGTCGAGCGGCTCAAGGTCACCGGAGTCTTGCGCAATGTGCTGATCGACTTCCGCCCAGCCGCTACCGATGACACTAAATTCAGCTTTGCCGCCAACCTGGACAAAGTCGGGTTCGACGCTTATCGCGGTGCGCCAGCGGTGCGAAATGTCAGTGGCAGCATCAGCGGCGACCTCGGGCAGGGCGAACTGCGCATGGACAGCAAGGATTTCTCCCTGCATCTGGACCCGATTTTCGCCAAGCCATGGCAATACATTCAGGCCAACGCCCGGTTGACCTGGAAACTCGACAAAGAAGCTTTCACCCTGATCGCACCGTACCTGAAGGTGCTGGGTGAAGAGGGCAAGATTGCCGGCGATTTCCTGATCCGCCTGCATTTCGATCGCGCCCAGGAAGACTACATGGACCTGCGGGTCGGCCTGGTCGACGGCGACGGTCGCTACACTGCCAAGTACCTGCCGACGGTTCTCAGCCCGGGGCTCGACGAATGGCTGCGCACCGCGATTCTCAAAGGCGCCGTGGATGAAGGCTTCTTCCAGTACCAGGGTTCGCTGAACCACGGCGCCGCCGAAACGGCTCGCAGCATCAGCCTGTTTTTCAAGGTCCACGATGCCGAGCTGGCGTTTCAGCCGGGCTGGCCGCATGTCAGCAAGGTCAGCGGCGATGTGTTCATCGAAGACAGCGGCGTGCGGATCCTCGCGAGCGAGGGCCAATTGCTCGACACCCAGGTCAGCGACGTCTACGTCAATATTCCCCGTGTGCCTGCCGGGCAGAGCACTCATCTGTTCCTCGATGGCGCGTTCGCTGGCGGGTTGGGCGATGGCCTGAAGATTCTGCAAGAAGCGCCAATCGGCACCGCCGACACGTTCGCTGGCTGGGAAGGCGAGGGCGATCTGCAAGGCAAGCTCAAACTCGATATCCCGCTGGTCAAAGGCGAGCAGCCGAAAATCCTCGTCGACTTCAAAACCGCCAAGGCCCGTTTGAAGCTCAGTGAGCCCACCCTCGAACTGACGCAACTCAAGGGTGATTTCCGTTTCGACAGCACCAAGGGGCTGAGCGGGCAAAAGATCACGGCGCGAGCCTTCGACAAGCCGGTGACCGCACAGATATTTGCTGAAGGCAGCCCGGGAAAGCTCAACACTCGGGTCGCGGCGACGAGTGAGGTCGAGGTCAAAAAACTGACTGAATGGCTGAATGTCACTCAGCCATTGCCGGTGACGGGGACGATCCCTTATCAGCTGCAACTGAACCTTGATGGCGCCGACAGCCAATTGATGGTCAGCTCCAACCTCAAAGGCGTGGCGGTGGATTTGCCGGCGCCGTTCGGCATGGCGGCCGATGTCGGGCGCGATACCGTGTTCCGCATGACCCTGCAGGGGCCGGAGCGACGTTACTGGGCCACCTATGGTGAACTGGCGAATTTCACGTTTGCGGCACCGACCGGCAATTTCGCCGACGGTCGCGGCGAGTTGTTTCTCGGTGGCGGCAGTGCCGTGTTGCCCGGCGCCAAAGGCTTGCGCGTGCGTGGGGTACTGTCCGAGCTGGATGTCGCCCCCTGGCAGGATCTGGTGACCAAATATGCTGGTCAGGATCCTGGCGGCAGTGCCAAACAGTTGCTTAGTGGCGCGGATTTGAAGGTTGGAAAACTCACGGGTTTCGGCACCACCCTCGATCAGGCGTCGGTGCAGTTGGCGCGCAAACCGGCCGCGTGGGCCCTGCAACTCGACAGTCAGCAGGCCAAGGGCAGCGTGGGAATTCCCGATGCGAAAGCCGCACCGATTGCGGTCAATCTGCAGTACGTACGTTTGCCGGCACGAGACCCTACCGCGCTGGCTGACGAGAATTCGCCGGATCCGCTGGCCACGGTGGACCCGACGAAGATCCCGGCGCTGGATGTCACTATTAATCAGCTGTTCCAGGGGCCGGATCTGGTGGGCGGGTGGCACCTGAAGGTTCGGCCGACCGACAAGGGCGTCGCCTTCAATGCCCTTGATCTGGGCCTCAAGGGCATTCTCTTGCGGGGCAGCGGTGGCTGGGAAGGCGTGCCGGGTAACTCCAGCAGTTGGTACAAGGGCCGAGTCAGTGGCAAGAACCTTGCCGACGTGCTCAAGGGCTGGGGTTTTGCACCGAGCGTCACCAGCGAAGAGTTTCATATGGACGTCGATGGTCGCTGGCCTGGGTCACCCGCGTGGCTGGCCACCAAACGCTTCTCCGGCAGCCTTGATGCGTCGCTGAATAAAGGTCAGTTCATTGAAGTCGAGGGCGGGGCTCAGGCGCTGCGGGTATTTGGCCTGCTCAACTTCAACTCCATTGGCCGCCGCTTGCGCCTGGACTTTTCCGACCTGTTCGGCAAAGGCTTGAGCTATGACCGGGTCAAAGGCTTGCTGGTTGCCAGTAACGGCGTTTACGTGACCCGTGAACCCATTCTGCTGACCGGGCCGTCGAGCAATGTGGAGCTCAACGGCACGCTGGACCTGGTGGGTGATCAGATCGATGCCAAGTTGTTGGTGACTTTACCGGTGACCAACAATCTGCCGATTGCCGCGCTGATCGTCGGTGCGCCGGCCGTCGGCGGGGCGCTGTTCCTGATCGACAAGCTGATCGGTGACCGCGTGGCGCGCTATGCCAGCGTCAAATACACCGTCAAAGGCCCATGGAAAGATCCGAAAATCACCTTCGACAAGCCTTTTTGAATTCTTTTGAAAAAGCACTCTTTGGGCCTATGGAGTAGCATGTCCGTACGTTCGAATGCGCCGACGCTAATCCCTGTAGGAGCGAGCGGTCATGTGTTGTTTTGAGTAAGGAAATGGCCATGTCTGTAGCGGTGATTCAAATGGTCAGCCAGAGCGACGTGCTGGTCAATCTGGCCCAGGCCCGTCGTCTGCTTGAGCAGGCGGCGAGCGGTGGCGCGCGGCTTGCCGTGCTGCCGGAAAACTTCGCTGCCATGGGCCGTCGCGACATTGCCGACATCGGCCGCGCCGAAGCCTTGGGCGAAGGCCCGATCCTGCCGTGGTTGAAACAGACCGCCCGCGACCTCAAGTTATGGATAGTGGCCGGCACATTGCCGTTGCCGCCGGAGGACCAACCGACGGCCAAAGTGCACGCATGCTCGTTGCTGGTGGATGACCGCGGCGAAACCGTTGCACGGTATGACAAGCTGCACCTGTTCGACGTAGACGTGGCGGATAATCGCGGGCGTTATCGCGAATCCGATGACTATGCTTATGGCAGTGGTGTGGTTATTGCCGACACTCCGGTCGGTCGAGTCGGCCTGACGGTGTGTTATGACCTGCGTTTCCCGGAGCTGTACAGCGAATTGCGTGCGGCCGGCGCGGAATTGATTACCGCACCGTCGGCCTTTACCGCGGTGACCGGCGCGGCCCATTGGGAGGTGCTGATTCGCGCGCGGGCCATCGAGACCCAGTGTTACATGCTCGCGGCCGCCCAGGGTGGAACGCATCCGGGGCCACGAGAAACCTTTGGTCACGCCGCCATCGTCGACCCATGGGGGCGTGTGCTGGCGCAACAGGATCAAGGCGAGGCCGTGCTGCTGGCCCAACGCGACAGCAGCGAACAGGCGTCTATCAGGGCGCGGATGCCGGTGTCCACTCACCGGCGCTTTTTCTCGCAGGGCGCCCAGCGACCTGCATCAGAACGACGAATTTAAGGCGTAAAGCATATGAGCGAGTTGTTGTCCTCCGTCAGTGAACACCTCCTGGCGCCCGGCGGCGTAACGATCGAGAGCCTGCAAGGTGTGCTCGGCGATCTGGCCGGCCCGGGCATCGATGCCGCCGACCTGTATTTCCAGGGGCAGATTTCCGAGTCCTGGGCGCTGGAAGACGGGATCGTCAAGGAAGGCAGCTTCAATCTTGACCAGGGTGTCGGTGTGCGTGCGCAATCGGGTGAAAAAACCGGTTTCGCCTACAGCAATGCGATCACCCTCGAAGCACTGGGCGCGGCTGCCCGTGCGGCCCGTTCGATCTCCCGGGCCGGGCAGAACGGCACTGTGCAGGCATTCACCACCCAGGATGTCGCCCAATTGTACGGGCAGGATAATCCGCTGGAAGTGATGACCCGTGCCGAGAAAGTCGAGCTGCTCAAGCGTATCGACGTGGCAACCCGTGCCCTCGACCCGCGTATCCAGCAAGTGACTGTGAGCATGGCCGGGGTCTGGGAGCGGATTTTGATTGCTTCCACCGATGGCGGCCTGGCGGCAGATGTGCGACCGCTGGTGCGTTTCAATGTCAGCGTGATCGTCGAGCAGAATGGCCGTCGTGAACGCGGCGGTCATGGCGGTGGTGGTCGTACCGATTACCGCTATTTCCTCAGCGACGACCGCGCCATGGGCTATGCCCGCGAAGCGTTGCGTCAGGCGCTGGTGAATCTGGAAGCGATCCCGGCCCCGGCCGGTACATTGCCGGTGGTATTGGGTTCGGGTTGGTCCGGCGTGTTGTTGCACGAAGCCGTCGGCCATGGTCTGGAAGGCGATTTCAACCGCAAGGGCAGTTCGGCCTACAGCGGGCGCATGGGCGAGATGGTTGCCTCGAAGCTCTGCACCATCGTCGATGACGGCACCCTCGCCGGGCGCCGTGGTTCGCTGAGCGTCGACGACGAAGGCACCCCGACCGAGTGCACCACGCTGATCGAAAACGGCGTGCTCAAAGGTTATATGCAGGACAAGCTTAATGCGCGCCTGATGGGCGTGGCCCGCACCGGCAACGGTCGTCGGGAATCCTATGCGCACCTGCCGATGCCGCGCATGACCAACACTTACATGCTGGCAGGCGAAAGCGACCCGGCAGAAATCATCGCCTCGGTAAAGAAAGGCATCTACTGCGCCAACCTCGGCGGTGGTCAGGTGGACATCACCAGCGGCAAGTTCGTGTTCTCCACCAGCGAGGCGTACCTGATCGAAGACGGCAAGATTACTGCCCCGGTCAAAGGCGCGACGTTGATCGGCAACGGGCCGGAAGCCATGAGCAAGGTGTCGATGGTCGGTAACGATCTGGCGCTGGACAGCGGTGTGGGCACGTGTGGCAAGGATGGGCAGTCGGTGCCGGTGGGTGTCGGCCAACCAACGCTGAAGATTGATGCGATTACTGTGGGTGGCACAGGATCGTAAGAAGGGATGGAGCTTCGGGTGAGCCGCTTGGCAACTCACCCGATTCGGGACTTAACGCAGACCGCGTTGAGTCTCGTCCAGCTCACGGATGTACTTGAAGATTTTACGGCTCGAAGCCGGTGGCTTGTTGGTCGCCAGTTCGTGCTGGGCCTGACGGATCAGGGAGCGCAATTGCTGACGATCAGCTTCCGGGTAGTCGAGCACGAACTTCTCCAGGACTGCATCGTCGCCCGCGATCAAGCGATCGCGCCAGCGTTCCAGGCCATGGAAGCGTTCGTTGTACTGCCGAGTGGAGGCATCCAGTTGATCGAGCAGAGTCAGAATGGCGTCAGTGTCCTGATCGCGCATCAGTTTGCCGATGAACATAAGGTGCCGTTTACGCGCGATATTCGCGGTGTGCTTGGGCGCATCGGCCAAGGCCCGGCGCATAGCGTCGGTCAACGGCAGTTTTGCCAGCAAGTCAGGCTTGAGTGTTGTAAGGCGCTCGCCAAGGTCAACCAGAGCATGAAGCTCGCGTTTAACCTGGGATTTGCTTTTTTCTCCCGTATCGAGGGAGTCGTCGTAAGAATCAACCATGGTGGCCGTCCGCAAAGAAACGCCGCCATGATAACCAGTCGGGGGCCGCTTGTCCGGCCCGGTCGCTCGAAGGCCCCAGCCGAAAGCAGAATTTGAGTGGAGAACAGCATGAGTGCAGTTGAAAGCGTCGGCCCACAAGCGTTGCCGGCACTGCAAGAACAAGTCGAGCAGATCATCGCTGAAGCCAAGCGCCAGGGCGCCAGTGCCTGTGAAGTGGCCGTGTCGCTGGAGCAGGGCTTGTCGACCACGGTGCGTCAGCGGGAAGTCGAAACCGTTGAGTTCAATCGCGATCAGGGCTTCGGCATCACCTTGTACGTAGGCCAGCGCAAAGGCTCGGCCAGCACCTCGGCCAGCGGTTCGGAAGCGATTCGCGAAACCGTCGCCGCGGCACTCGCTATTGCCAAGCACACGTCTGAAGACGAAGCCTCGGGCCTGGCGGATGCCGCGCTGATGGCCAAGGATTTGCAGGATTTTGACCTGTTCCATCAATGGGACATTACCCCGGAGCAAGCCATCGAGCAGGCCCTGGCCTGTGAAGCGGCGGCGTTTGCCGCCGACAGCCGGATCAAGAATGCCGATGGCACCACCCTCAGCACTCACCAGGGCTGCCGGGTTTACGGTAACAGCCACGGTTTTATCGGTGCTTACGCGTCCACTCGTCACAGCCTCAGTTGCGTAATGATCGCCGAAGCCGATGGCCAGATGCAGCGCGATTACTGGTATGACGTGAACCGTCAGGGCAATTTGCTGGCCTCTCCAGAGAGCATCGGCCAGCGTGCCGCGCAACGGGCGGCGAGCCGTCTGGGCGCGCGTCCCGTGCCGACCTGTGAAGTGCCGGTGCTGTTTTCCGCGGAACTGGCCGGTGGCTTGTTCGGCAGTTTCCTGTCGGCGATCTCCGGTGGCAGTCTGTACCGCAAATCGTCGTTCCTCGAAGGCACGCTGGGGCAGAAGCTGTTCCCGGAATGGCTGACCATCGATGAGCGTCCGCACCTGATGCGCGCTCTGGGCAGTTCGGCGTTCGATGGCGATGGCCTGGCGACCTACGCCAAGCCGTTCGTGGAGAAGGGCGAGTTGGTGTCCTACGTACTCGGCACCTACTCCGGCCGCAAGCTAGGCATGCCGAGCACTGCCAACGCCGGCGGCGTGCACAACCTGTTCGTCACCCATGGTGACGAAGATCAGGCCGCCTTGCTGCGCCGCATGGGGCGAGGCTTGCTGGTCACCGAGCTGATGGGGCAGGGCCTGAACATGGTCACTGGCGATTACTCCCGTGGAGCGGCGGGTTTCTGGGTCGAGAACGGGGAAATCCAGTTCGCGGTGCAGGAGGTGACTATCGCCGGCAACATGCGTGACATGTTCAAGCAGATCATTGCGGTCGGTAATGACCTGGAATTGCGCAGCAATATTCGCACCGGGTCGGTGTTGATCGAGCGGATGACAGTGGCGGGTAGCTAAGCCTCCGATCTCTGCACAAAAAGGCGCGCCACCCCATTGGGTGGCGCGCCTTTTTTTATGCGTTGGAAAAGATCCCTGTGGGAGCGGGCTTGCTCGCGAAGAGGCCATCACATTCGACATCAGCGTCGGCTGGTACACCGCTTTCGCGAGCAAGCCCGCTCCCACAAAGTACTCAGTGCTTTGCCGTGCTTGTTTTGGTTCTCATTATCATCTAATAATAAATCTCATTACCGAATGAGCCCGGATCATGAGTTCTGCCTTGCACGAGCAGCCTTACCTCGAAAGCTGGCGCTGGATGAGTCGCCAGATCCGTTGCGCCATGGACCCTGACGAACCGCGCCTGATCGAACATTACCTGGCCGAAGGCCGGTATCTGGCGTGTTGCACGGCCACCTCTCCCTGGACCATCGCCGAAACCTCTTTCCGTTTGCTGCTCGACACCGCCGTCGATGTCGCGCTGCCCTGGCACTGGCGCAGCCTGTGTCTCGACCAGGCCTGGCGGCCGTTGCGCGATCTCGAACGGCAATCACTCTGCAAATGCCGCCTCAAGCGCTGGCAAAGCTATGCCTGGCAACTGGCGACCTGCGAGTTGCAACCCTCCATCCCTCTCATAGAACTGGTGCAAGGATCTCCTGATGAGTAACACACGTATCGAACGCGACAGCATGGGCGAACTTCAGGTCCCGGTGGACGCTCTCTATGGCGCGCAAACCCAGCGCGCGGTGGATAACTTCCCGATCAGCGGCCAACCGATGCCCGTGCAGTTCATCCGGGCGCTGATTCTGGCCAAGGCCGCTGCCGCCCGAGCCAACGTCGAGCTCAAACAGATCAGCGAATCCCAGGGCAAGGCGATCGTCGACGCCGCTCAAGGCTTGCTCGAAGGCGATTTCATGCAGCACTTCCCGGTGGATATCTTCCAGACCGGTTCCGGCACCAGTTCCAACATGAACGCCAACGAAGTGATCGCCACCCTGGCCAGCCGCTTGTTGGGCGAGCCGGTGAATCCCAACGATCACGTCAATTGCGGCCAAAGCAGCAACGACATCATCCCGACCACCATCCATGTCAGCGCCGCATTGAGCTTGCATGAGCAGTTGCTGCCGGCGTTGGTGCATCTGGTGCAGGTGATCGAGCACAAGGCCGAGCAGGTTCATCCATTTGTCAAAACCGGGCGTACCCATTTGATGGACGCCATGCCGGTGCGCATGAGTCAGGTGCTCAATGGTTGGGCGCAACAGCTCAAGGCCAATATCGGTCATTTGCAGGATTTGCTGCCGAGTCTGCAATCGCTGGCCCAGGGCGGCACGGCGGTGGGTACCGGGATCAATGCTCATCCGCAATTTGCGGCGCATTTCAGCCAGCAACTCAGCCAACTGACGCAGGTTCAGTTCACGCCGGGCAAGGACTTGTTTGCGCTGATCGGCTCGCAGGACACGGCGGTCAGCGTTTCAGGGCAGCTCAAGGCTACAGCGGTTTCTTTGATGAAAATCGCCAACGACCTGCGCTGGATGAATTCCGGGCCGTTGGCCGGGCTCGGTGAAATCGAACTCGAAGCCTTGCAGCCCGGCTCGTCGATCATGCCCGGTAAAGTCAATCCGGTGATCCCGGAAGCTACCGCGATGGTCGCCGCTCAGGTGATTGGCAACGACACGGTGATCACCGTCGCCGGTCAGTCGGGCAATTTCGAGCTGAACGTCATGCTGCCGATCATCGCCCATAACCTGCTGAGCAGTATCCAATTGCTGGCCAACGCCAGCCGTCTGCTGGGTGACAAGGCTATCGCCAGCTTCAAGGTCAACGAGGCCCGGCTCAAGGAAGCGCTGTCGCGCAATCCGATTCTGGTCACTGCACTCAACCCGATCATTGGTTACCAAAAAGCCGCTGAGATTGCCAAGAAGGCTTATCAGCAGGGCCGGCCGGTGATCGATGTCGCCCTGGAACACACCGACCTGACGCGCAGCCAACTGGAAGAATTGCTCAACCCAGAGAAGCTCACCGCAGGCGGCGTGTAATCACCGCTACCGCTTTGGAGGCTCACCATGGAGCACTGGAAACGCACGATCGAAAGAGCAAATCGCTGTTTCATGCTGGGCGAGCTGGTCGATGCTCGCGAGGCTTATTTGCAGGCATTGGCCTTGGCCCAGGTGTTGTTCGAGCGCTGGGCCGATGCCGACGAAGCGGTGGCGGCTTGCGTGATTTCCCACCATAACCTGGCGGACCTGCACCTGCGTCTGAACCAGCCGGAGGAGAGCGCCGAGTACCTGTGTGCGATCCATCAACGACTGTTGCAGACCATGCAGGACCCGCGACTGGCGCCAGCCTTGCGTGAAGCCGCGCTACGCCAGAGCAGCAAAACCTATGTCGAGCTGCTGAATTTCATCAGCGAACACGGCGAGTATCCGCGCACCCAGCGTTTGCTACACCGCGAGACGCCGCCCGCGCATCAGCCTGCGCCCTTACAACATGGAGTTCATTGAAATGGCTTTTACCTTGCCTGCCTTGCCGTACGCCTATGACGCCCTGGAACCGCATATCGATGCGCAGACCATGGAAATCCACTACACCAAACACCACCAGACCTACATCAACAACCTCAACGCTGCAGTCGAAGGCACTGAATTTGCTGAATGGCCGGTGGAAAAACTGGTGGCGGCGGTCCAGCAATTGCCGGAAAGGCTCCGTGCGGCGGTGATCAATCAGGGCGGGGGGCATGCCAACCATTCGTTGTTCTGGGAAGTGATGGCACCCAACGGCGGAGGCCAACCTGAAGGCGCGCTGGCCAAGGCGATCGACGAACAGCTGGGTGGTCTCGACAACTTCAAGGAAGCCTTCACCAAAGCTGCGCTGACCCGTTTCGGCAGCGGTTGGGCCTGGTTGAGCGTGACGCCGCAAAAGACCTTGATTGTTGAAAGCAGCGGCAACCAGGACAGCCCGTTGATGAATGGCAATACGCCGATCCTCGGCCTGGATGTCTGGGAGCACGCTTACTACCTGCGGTATCAGAACCGCCGCCCGGAATACATCAATGCGTTCTACAACGTGATCAATTGGCCCGAAGTCGCTGCGCGTTATCAGGCTGCGCTGGTTTAGGGGGAACTAGTTGAGAACGCCCCCTAAGTCTCTATAAAACAATCCAGGGCTGACTATGGGCACTGAAACACTGGCGGTCGGAAGTGGACGAATGTTTCGTTACGCACTGGGATCGCTGTTACTGCTGGCGGGCATGACATTATTGGCTGCCCAAGGGCTGAGCTGGCTGGACCTCGAACCGAGACTGCAGCGTGCCCTGCAAGGCGGGGCGATTTGCGCCTTGGGTACGGCTTTGGGCGCGGTGCCGGTGCTGGTGATTCGGCAGATGCCTCAGGCAGTCAGCGACATATTGCTCGGTTTCGGAGCCGGGGTGATGCTCGCCGCGACGGCGTTTTCGCTGATCGTGCCGGGCATTGCCGCGGCAGAAAACCTCGGGCTGACGCCTTGGGCGGCCAGCGGCCTGATTAGCTTCGGCATCCTTCTGGGCGCATTCGGGTTGTTTCTGGTGGATCGCAGGGTGTCTGGCGCTACGCCCGAAATGCTCGTGGGGACACTGAAGCGATCGGTGATTCCACCGCGGATCTGGTTGTTTGTGTTTGCCATCATCGCCCACAACATCCCCGAAGGCATGGCTGTCGGCGTCTCGGCCGGTGGTGGCATGCCTGACGCCGACAGCCTGGCCATGGGCATCGCATTGCAGGATGTGCCGGAAGGACTGGTCATTGCGTTGGTGTTGGCCGGGGCAGGGATGTCGCGGGTCAAGGCGTTCCTGATCGGTGCTGCATCAGGGTTGGTCGAGCCGGTCTTTGCATTGTTATGCGCCTGGCTGGTGAGCCTTGCCGAACTGCTGTTGCCGTTGGGGCTGGCACTGGCGGCCGGTGCGATGTTGCTGGTGGTGACTCACGAAGTCATCCCCGAATCGCGCCGCCATGGTCACGACAAACTGGCCAGCCTTGGGCTGCTGATCGGGTTTTGTCTGATGATGGTGATGGATACAGCGTTGGCTTGAAAAACAGGATCAGAAGATCGCAGCCTCGTTTCACTCGACAGCTCCTACTGTATGCAGATCCTTGTAGGAGCTGTCGAGTGAAACGAGGCTGCGATCTTTTGATGTTTATTCGCCTTCGTCGAAGTAGTTGTTGATCAGCTTCACTAATGCATCCAGCGCTTCCTGCTCCTGTTCGCCTTCGGTAATCAGGTGGATTTTGGTGCCCTTGCCAGCGGCCAGCATCATCATGGCCATGATGCTTTTGCCATCGACCACGGATTCTGGCGTGCGTCCTACCCTGATCGTGCAATCCTTGAACTGACCGGCGACTCCGACAAATTTTGCAGACGCGCGGGCATGCAGACCCAGCTTGTTGATAATTTCGATTTCCAGAGCAGGCATCGCGATGTGAATCCTTTAGCTGAGGTCGCGGTGGCGGACCTGGACGTTCTTCAGGGTTTTTTGCAGGACCTGACCCAGACGTTCGGTCAGGTAGACAGAGCGGTGATGCCCGCCAGTGCAGCCAATGGCAATGGTGACATAGGCGCGATTGCTGGCGGCAAAGCGGGGTAGCCACTTGAGCAAGTATGAGGAAATGTCCTGGAACATCTCTTCGACGTCCGGCTGTGCCGCCAGGTACTCGGCCACCGGTTGATCAAGCCCGGACTGTGCCCGTAGCTCCGGCTTCCAGTAGGGGTTAGGCAGGCAGCGCACGTCGAACACCAGATCGGCGTCCACCGGCATGCCCCGCTTGAACCCGAAAGATTCCACCAGGAACGCAGTGCCGGGCTCCGGCTGATTCAGCAGGCGCAGTTTGATGGTATCGCGTAGCTGATACAGGTTCAGATTGGTGGTATTGACTTTTAGGTCAGCCAGATCGGCGATAGGCCCCAGCAGATTGGTTTCATCCTGGATCGCCTCCGCCAGCGAACGATTGGCGCTGCTCAGCGGGTGACGACGGCGAGTTTCCGAAAAGCGTTTGAGCAAGGTTTCTTCGTCGGCGTCCAGATACAGCACATCGCACTGGATATGCCGGCTGCGGACCTCTTCCAGCAATTCGGGAAACCGTGACAGGTGGCTCGGCAGGTTGCGCGCATCGATGGACACGGCCACCAGCGGTTGTGCCAGTTCGGTGTGAATCAGCGCGCGTTCGGCCAGTTCCGGCAGCAAGCCGGCCGGCAGGTTGTCGATGCAGTAGTAGCCGTTGTCCTCGAGCACATCGAGGGCGGTACTTTTACCTGAGCCGGAGCGGCCACTGACGATGATCAGGCGCATGATTAGTGACCGTTCTGCTCGTCCAGGACAACCTGATACAAGGCTTCGTTGCTCGGGGCGCTGCGCAATTTTTCACGCACTTCCTTGCGATCCAGCATGCTGGCAATCTGGCGCAGCAATTCCAGGTGTGCATCGGTGGCGGCTTCCGGGACCAGCAGCACAAACAGCAGGTCAACCGGGGCACCGTCGATGGCATCGAAATCGATAGGGGCTTCCAGGTGCAGCAGCGCACTGATTGGCGAGGTGCAGCCTTTGAGCCGGCAGTGGGGGATGGCGATGCCGTTGCCGAAACCGGTAGAACCGAGTTTCTCACGGGCAATCAGGGCCTCGAAGACGTCCTGCATTTCCAGATCCGGTACTTCGCGGTGGATAAGGTTGGCAATTTGCTCGAGGGCTTTCTTTTTACTGCCACCCGGCGCGTTCACTTGGGAACGGCCGGGGGTCAGGATGGTTTCTAGTCGGATCATGGATTGGGGGTGTTAACGACCGGTCGCGCCCTGGAGGAGGCTCTGGGTCTTTTCCTTATGCTTTTTAAGTTGGCGATCCAGCTTGTCGGTCAGCAGGTCGATGGCGGCATACATGTCCGTATGCTCGGCATTGGCGACCACTTCTCCGCCGGGAATATGCAGCGTGGCTTCGATCTTCTGCAGCAGTTTTTCGACGTTCATCGTGACTTGCACATTGGTGATCTTGTCGAAATGCCTCTCTAATCGGTCGAGTTTTTCGCCGATGTAGGTGCGCAGGGGTTCGGTCACTTCCAGTTGGTGTCCACTGATGTTGACTTGCATACAGCTTCTCCTTCGTTGCCAGTGCATAAAGCGGCAGGCAGAAATGCCTGCCACTGGAACGCTGTGGCCAGCCCGGCGGCTACATCAACCGCTTCCGTTCGCTGGAAGGCGCGATCCCCAGGGATTCGCGGTACTTGGCGACGGTGCGACGGGCTACCTGAATGCCTTGTGCCTCCAGTAAACCAGCGATCTTGCTGTCACTCAACGGCTTTTTCTGATTTTCCGCGGCAACCAGTTTTTTGATGATCGCGCGGATCGCCGTGGACGAGCATTCACCGCCTTCAGAGGTACTGACGTGGCTGGAAAAAAAGTATTTCAGTTCATAGATGCCCCGTGGGGTATGCATGAATTTTTGCGTGGTCACCCGTGAAATGGTCGATTCATGCATGCCGACTGCTTCGGCAATGTCATGCAGCACCAACGGCTTCATGGCTTCGTCACCGTACTCAAGAAAGCCGCGTTGATGCTCGACGATCTGGGTGGCGACTTTCATCAGGGTTTCATTGCGGCTTTGCAGGCTCTTGATGAACCAGCGAGCCTCCTGCAGCTGATTACGCATGAAGGTGTTGTCAGCGCTGGTATCGGCGCGGCGCACGAAACCGGCATATTGGGCGTTGACCCGCAGGCGTGGCACCGATTCCTGGTTCAGCTCCACCAGCCAGCGCTCGTTGTCCTTGCGCACGATCACGTCGGGAACGACGTATTCGGCTTCGGTGGACTCGATCTGTGAGCCCGGGCGCGGGTTGAGGCTCTGGACCAATTCGATGACCTGGCGCAGCTCATCTTCCTTGAGCTTCATGCGGCGCATCAGCTGGCTGTAGTCGCGGCTGCCGAGCAGGTCGATGTAATCGGTGACCAGGCGCTTGGCTTCGGCCAGCCAAGGGGTCTTGGCGGACAACTGGCGCAGTTGCAGCAGCAGGCATTCACCCAGGTTGCGGGCGCCGATGCCAGCGGGTTCGAATTGCTGGATGCGGTGCAGGACGGCTTCGATTTCGTCGAGTTCGATGTCCAGTTCCGGGTCGAACGCTTCGAGGATTTCCTCGAGGGTTTCGTCCAGGTAGCCCTGATTGTTGATGCAGTCGATCAGGGTCACGGCGATCAGGCGATCAGTGTCGGACATCGGTGCCAGGTTCAGTTGCCAGAGCAAATGGCTTTGCAGGCTTTCACCGACCGATGTGCGGGTGGTGAAGTCCCACTCGTCGTCATCGTTGCTCGGCAGGCTGCTGGCGCTGGTCTGGTAGACATCCTCCCAGGCTGTGTCGACGGGCAATTCGTTGGGGATGCGCTCGTTCCAGTCGCCTTCCTCAAGGTTGTCCACCGTCGGGGCGGTTTCCTGGTAGGAGGGTTCCTGAATGTCGGCGTTGGGTTTCTGTTCGGCGCTATCGGCCAAGGGGTCGGCGTTATCGAAGTCGTCGCCTTCTTCCTGGCGTTCGAGCATCGGATTGGACTCCAGAGCCTCCTGGATTTCCTGTTGCAGGTCCAGGGTCGACAATTGGAGCAGGCGGATGGCCTGTTGCAGCTGCGGGGCCACCGTCAGCTGCTGCCCCATTCTCAAGACTAGCGATGGTTTCATGGCAGGGGCTTAACACCTTATTCGCCGGCGCACATGCGCCATCCACTACAGGGCGCCGAAGCGCCAAACATAAGCAAATTATATGCCCGAAACTGAAGTGTTTGCCTAGAGCGCTGTAACAATAAAAAGTTATTGATTTTTTATTGAAGTAAGCGCTCCCTCGGCGACCCGGGCACCTCAGGTGCTTACAGGCGGAACTCGTGGCCCAGATACACTTCCTTGACCAGTTCATTGGCGAGGATGGTGGCGGAGTCACCTTCAGCAATCAGTTGGCCGTCGTTGACGATGTAGGCGGTTTCGCAGATATCCAGGGTCTCACGAACGTTGTGGTCCGTGATCAGCACGCCAATGCCTTTAGCCTTGAGGTGATGGATGATCTGCTTGATGTCGCCCACCGAAATCGGGTCCACGCCGGCGAAGGGTTCGTCGAGGAGGATGAATTTCGGGTTGGTAGCCAGTGCCCGGGCGATTTCCACACGGCGGCGTTCACCACCGGACAGGCTCATGCCGAGATTGTCACGGATGTGATGGATGTGAAATTCCTGCAGCAGGCTTTCCAGCTCTTGGCGACGACCGGCCTTATCGAGCTCCTTGCGGGTCTCGAGGATGGCCATGATGTTGTCGGCCACCGACAGTTTGCGAAAGATCGACGCTTCTTGCGGAAGATAGCCGATGCCGGCCTTCGCACGACCGTGCATCGGCTGGTGGCTGACGTCCAGGTCGTCGATCAGTACGCGGCCTTGATCGGCCTGTACCAGGCCGACAATCATATAGAAACAGGTGGTTTTACCGGCGCCGTTAGGGCCAAGCAGGCCGACGATCTGACCGCTGTCGATGGACAGGCTGACGTCGCGCACGACCTGACGGCTCTTGTAGCTCTTGGCCAGATGCTGAGCTTTCAGAGTTGCCATTACTGGGCCTTTTGCTCGTCGGTTTTCTTCTTCGGCTGGATCACCATGTCGATGCGAGGGCGTGCCTCGGTGACCTTGTTACCCGTGGCGCGACCGGCGCTCGCAAGCTTTTTGACCGTGTCGTAGACGATTTTCTCGCCTTGGGTGACGTTGTTGTCCTTATCGATGACTTTGGCGCGATCGATCAGCACGACGCGGTTTTGCGAGGCGTGGTACTGGATAGTTACGCCATAGCCCTGGACCGGCTTGGTATCGCCCGCCGTTTGCAGTTGCTCGAAGTAGGCAAGGTTGCCCACCGAAGTCACCACGTCGATGTCGCCGGTCGGGGTGCGGGTGATGGTCACGGTATTGCCGGTGACCTTCATCGAGCCCTGGGTGATGATCACATCGCCCTTATAGGTGGCAACGCCGTTCTTGTCGTCCAGTTGGGCATCGTCGGCCTGAATGCGGATAGGCTGCTCTTGATCGTTCGGCAGAGCCCAGGCGCTCACGCTTCCCAGTGCTGCGCCCAGACTGAGCAAAATAGGGAGAGTTTTAACGAGCCTCATACTGTCCTCTTACGTTCGATAGCAGGTGTATCCTGCTTTCTTTCAAGTACGCTTTCATTCCGTTGCCTGTCGATACACCGCCGGCGCCGTCGATTCTAACGGGTTGATCGGTCTGCGCATATTGCTGCTGCGGGAACACGGTCATACGGGTGGTGGTAATCAGGGTTTTACGGTTTTTTTCGTCGAAACGCGTGATACGTACCGAGTCAATCAGCTCGACCTGAGTGCCGTCCGGGTTGACTTCGCCGCGCTCGCTCTGGACGTGCCAGGGGAATTCGGTGCCACGGAACATGTTCAGGTCCGGATTGCTCAGCAACGTCACCTCGCTCGCTTTCACGTGTTCGACCTTGTCCGACGTCATCTCGTATTGCAGTTTGCCGTCGGGCAGGTACTGCACGCTGTGGGCGTTGATGGCGTAATAGTCGATCGCGGTTTCATCGACCTTCACCACCGGCTTGTCGAGGAAACGCTCCGGGCTGATGTTCCAGTAGCCGACCGCTGCAAAAATCGCGGCGATGCAACCGAACACCAGGATGTTACGAATTTTCTTGCTCAGCATGATGGGCTCACAGGTACGCGGCGTTGGCCGCATCGAGGCGGCCCTGGGCGCGCAGGATCAATTCGCAGAATTCGCGAGCGGCCCCCTCGCCACCGCGGGCCTGGGTGATGCCGTGGGCGTGTTCGCGCACGAAACTGGCAGCGCTGGCCACCGCCATGCCAAGGCCTACGCGGCGAATCACCGGCAGGTCCGGCAGGTCGTCGCCCAGATAGGCCACTTGTTCATAGCTCAGGTTGAGCTGGCCAAGAAGTTCGTCGAGCACCACCAGTTTGTCTTCGCGACCCTGATAAAGGTGCGGAATACCGAGGTTCTTCGCGCGCCGTTCAACCACCGGGGTCTTGCGGCCACTGATAATAGCGGTCTGCACGCCCGCGGCCATCAACATCTTGATGCCCTGGCCGTCGAGGGTGTTGAACGTCTTGAATTCGCTACCGTCTTCGAGGAAGTACAGGCGCCCGTCGGTCAGCACGCCATCGACGTCGAACACCGCCAGTTTGATCTGTTTGCCGCGTTGCAGCAGGTCCGTGCTCATTACATTACTCCCGCACGCAGCAAATCGTGCATGTTCAAGGCGCCGACCGGACGGTCTTCGCTGTCGACCACTACCAGTGCGTTGATCTTGTGGTCTTCCATGATTTTCAGGGCCTCGGCGGCGAGCATCTCGGCGCGGGCGGTCTTGCCGTGGGCGGTCATCACTTCATCAATGGTCGTGCTGTGGATATCGATGGTACGGTCCAGCGTGCGACGCAGGTCGCCGTCGGTGAAGATCCCGGCGAGTTTGCCATCCGTGCTCAGTACAACGGTCATGCCCAATCCCTTACGGGTCATTTCCATCAAGGCATCCTTGAGCAGCGTACCGCACATCACTTGCGGCAATTCGGTGCCGGCATGCATGACGTTTTCCACTTTCAGCAACAAGCGGCGGCCAAGGGCGCCGCCCGGGTGGGAAAAGGCGAAATCTTCGGCGGTAAAGCCGCGAGCTTCAAGCAAGGCAACGGCGAGAGCATCACCCATGACCAGTGCCGCGGTGGTCGACGAGGTAGGTGCCAGATTCAGCGGGCAGGCTTCGTGTTCGACGCTTACATTGAGGTTGACTTCCGCTGCCTTGGCCAGCGGCGACTCGGGGTTGCCGGTCAGGCTGATCATTTGAATGCCCTGGCGTTTGATCAGCGGCAGCAAGGTGACGATCTCGTTGGTGGAGCCGGAATTCGACAGCGCCAGAATGATGTCATCGCGGGTGATCATGCCCATGTCGCCATGGCTGGCTTCGGCCGGATGCACGAAGAAGGCTGTGGTGCCGGTGCTGGCCAGGGTGGCGGCAATCTTGTTGCCGATGTGCCCCGATTTGCCCATGCCGACCACGACCACGCGGCCTTTGCTGGCCAGAATCATCTCGCACGCACGTACGAAATCCGCATTGATATTGGGTAGCAAGCCTTGTACGGCTTCCAGTTCGAGGCGGATGGTACGTTGTGCGGATTGAATCAGGTCGCTGGATTGGTTCATGTCGGAAATCGAATAGCCTGATGAAAAGGCGGCGATTATAGCGGTAATGATCAAAACCCTCACGCTAGTTCGTCGCGGTTTGTCATTCCTTGTTACCTAATCCTCTCTAAATAGATGATTTCGGGTGGTCATGTTGCTGAACATGCCCGGCTTGGGCCTTGGGCGCTTGAGCTTTGCAGTGATATAGTTCGCCGCCAGTTCGGCCTGCCCGGGGAGGTATGTGCTTTCGCCAGAAAGCCAGGCGTCCGAGTGAGAGGCTGCATCGCAAGGAGTTTAGATGAGTGCCGATAACGCCTACGCGGTCGAGCTGAAGGGACTGACCTTCAAGCGCGGTACGCGCAGCATTTTCAATAACATCGATATCCGCATCCCGCGCGGCAAGGTTACCGGCATCATGGGACCTTCCGGGTGTGGCAAGACCACGCTGTTGCGGCTGATCGGCGCACAATTGCGCCCCACCAGCGGCGAAGTCTGGGTCAATGGCCAGAACCTGCCAACACTGTCGCGCAACGATCTGTTCGATGCGCGCAAGCACATGGGTGTGCTGTTTCAGAGCGGTGCATTGTTTACCGACCTTGATGTGTTCGAGAACGTCGCCTTTCCGCTGCGTGTTCATACAGCGCTGCCGGAAGAAATGATCCGCGACATTGTCCTGCTCAAATTGCAGGCTGTTGGCTTGCGTGGCGCCATCGACCTGATGCCTGACGAATTGTCCGGCGGCATGAAACGTCGCGTCGCGCTGGCTCGGGCAATTGCTCTCGATCCGCGAATCCTGATGTACGACGAGCCTTTCGTCGGCCAGGACCCGATCGCCATGGGCGTGCTGGTGCGCCTGATCCGCCTGCTCAACGATGCGCTGGGCATCACCAGCATTGTGGTTTCCCACGACCTGGCCGAGACCGCGAGCATCGCCGACCACCTCATCGTGGTGGGCGATGGGCAAGTGTTGGGGCAAGGCACGCCCAAGGATCTGATGAAATCGGATGAGCCACGTATTCGTCAATTCCTGACTGGCGAACCCGACGGCCCGGTCGCATACCACTTTCCAGCGCCGGATTACCGCGCAGATCTTCTGGGGAAGCGTTGATGCGCAAGATCACACTAATAGAAAGGGTGCGCCGTTTCGGTCATGCCGGCATCGATGTGATGGCGGTGTTCGGGCGTTCGGCGTTGTTCCTGTTTCATGCCTTGCTCGGTCGTGGCGGCATCGGCGGCGGTTTTGGCTTGCTGGTCAAGCAACTGCATTCGGTGGGCGTGATGTCCCTGGTGATCATCGTGGTTTCCGGGGTGTTCATCGGCATGGTGCTGGCCCTGCAGGGGTTCAATATTCTGTCCAGCTACGGTTCGGAACAGGCCGTCGGGCAGATGGTTGCGTTGACGTTGCTGCGTGAGCTGGGGCCGGTGGTCACGGCCTTGCTGTTCGCCGGCCGCGCAGGGTCGGCGCTGACCGCTGAAATCGGCAACATGAAGTCCACCGAGCAATTGTCCAGCCTGGAAATGATCGGGGTCGACCCGCTCAAGTACATCATTGCCCCGCGCCTGTGGGCCGGCTTCATTTCCTTGCCGGTGCTGACGACGATTTTCAGCGTGGTGGGTATCTGGGGCGGTTCATGGGTGGCCGTCGACTGGCTGGGTGTCTATGAAGGCTCCTACTGGTCGAACATGCAAAACAGCGTGACGTTTGTCGACGATGTGCTCAACGGCATTATCAAAAGCATGGTTTTTGCCTTCGTCGTGACCTGGATCGCCGTATTCCAAGGCTATGACTGCGAGCCCACTTCCGAGGGGATCAGTCGTGCCACTACCAAGACCGTGGTGTATGCCTCTTTGGCTGTACTTGGCCTGGACTTTATCTTGACCGCCTTGATGTTTGGAGATTTCTGATGCAAAACCGCACCCTGGAAATCGGTGTCGGCCTTTTCTTGCTGGCTGGCATCCTGGCTTTGCTGTTGCTTGCGCTGCGGGTCAGTGGCCTGGCTCCGACGGCGAGCACCGATACTTATAAACTTTATGCGTATTTCGACAATATCGCCGGTTTGACGGTCAGAGCTAAAGTGACCATGGCCGGTGTCACCATCGGCAAAGTCACCGCAATCGATCTGGATCGCGACAGCTTCACCGGTCGGGTGACCATGCAACTGGAAAAGCGCGTAGATAATCTGCCGACCGACTCCACTGCATCTATCCTGACCGCTGGCCTGTTGGGTGAGAAATACATCGGTATCAGCGTGGGTGGGGAAGAAACCCTGCTCAAGGAGGGGGGAACCATCCACGACACGCAGTCGTCGCTGGTGCTCGAGGACCTGATCGGTAAATTCCTGCTCAATACCGTTAGCAAAGACGCCAAATGAGGAGCTTTTGAATGATCTCTATCTTGCGACGTGGCCTGTTGGTGATACTCGCGGCCTTGCCGTTGATGGCTAACGCCGTGGCGGCGCCGTCGGCGCACGAACTGGTGCAGGACACCACCAACCGGTTGTTGGCGGATCTTTCTGCCAACAAAGAGAAATACAAGCAGGATCCGCAGGACTTCTATGCGGCGCTGAACAGCATTGTCGGGCCTGTCGTGGATGCCGAGGGTATTTCCAAGAGCATCATGACAGTCAAATACTCGCGCAAAGCCACGCCTGAGCAGATGAAGACGTTTCAGGAAAACTTCAAAAAGGGTCTGTTCCAGTTCTATGGCAATGCCCTGCTGGAGTATGACAACCAGGGTATCGTCGTCGATCCTGCCAAGGATGAGTCGGGAGACCGTACCAGCGTTGGCATGACGGTCAAAGGCAGCAGTGGCGCGATTTATCCTGTGTCTTACACACTGGAAAAGATCAATGGCGAGTGGAAACTGCGCAACGTGATCATCAACGGCATCAACATTGGCAAGCTGTTCCGCGATCAGTTCGCTGATGCGATGCAGCGCAATGGCAACGATCTGGACAAGACCATCAACGGTTGGGCCGGGGAAGTCGCCAAAGCCAAGGAAGCCACCGAAAAATCTACCGAGAACCAAACCCAATGAGTGAGTCGGCCATTCGCATGAGCGAATCCGGCGAGCTGCTGCTCAGTGGCGTGCTGGATTACCGCACAGGCCCGAACCTGCGCAAGCAGGGGCAGGCGCTGATCAAGTCCAGCAACGCGGCTGCGCTGGTGGTTGATTGCTCAGCGGTGGAGAAGTCCAGCAGCGTCGGCTTGTCGCTGTTGCTGTGCTTCATGCGCGATGCCCAGGCGGCCGGCAAGGCCCTGAGCATTCGCGCGATGCCCGACGATATGCGCGAAATCGCTCAGGTCAGCGAATTGACCGAGCTGTTGGCGCACCCCTGAACCGCATCTATAAAGAAGCCCCCCGTCAGAGTCCTGTGAATGCGGGGTTCGCAGGCGCGGGGCTTTTTTGTATGATGTCCGACCCGCGCGCACAGGGCGCCGATTGAGGTTGAGCATGCAGGCCGTAGAAGTGAAGAGCTTCCTTGAAGGAAAGCTGCCAGGAACCCTAGTAGAAGTCGAGGGCGAAGGCTGCAACTTTCAGCTGAACGTGATTAGCGATGAACTGGCGGCGTTGAGCCCGGTGAAGCGTCAGCAGCAGATCTATGCCCATTTGAACCCATGGATCACCGATGGCAGCATCCATGCGGTCACTATGAAATTTTTCAGCAGCGCGGCCTGGGCCGAGCGCACCTGAGCCCAAGGGCGTCGAGATTCTTATGGATAAATTGATTATTACTGGCGGTGCTCGTCTTGACGGCGAAATCCGCATCTCCGGGGCAAAGAACTCTGCCCTGCCGATCCTGGCTGCAACCCTGCTGTGCGATGGCCCGGTGACCGTTGCCAACCTGCCGCACCTGCACGACATCACCACGATGATCGAGCTGTTCGGCCGCATGGGCATCGAGCCGGTGATCGACGAGAAGCTCAGCGTCGAAATCGACCCGCGTACCATCAAGACCCTGATCGCGCCGTACGAACTGGTGAAAACCATGCGTGCCTCGATCCTGGTGCTGGGCCCGATGGTTGCCCGTTTCGGTGAAGCCGAAGTCGCACTGCCTGGCGGTTGCGCCATCGGTTCGCGTCCGGTCGACCTGCACATCCGTGGCCTCGAAGCCATGGGCGCGGTCATCGACGTCGAAGGCGGCTACATCAAGGCCAAGGCCCCTGAAGGCGGCCTGCGCGGTGCGCACTTCTTCTTCGACACCGTCAGCGTGACCGGTACCGAGAACATCATGATGGCGGCCGCTCTGGCCAAGGGCCGTAGCGTGCTGGCGAACGCCGCTCGCGAGCCTGAGGTCATCGACCTGGCGAACTTCCTGAACGCCATGGGCGCCAAGATCACTGGCGCCGGCACCGACACTATCACCATCGATGGCGTCGAGCGTCTGCACCCGACCACTTACAAGGTGATGCCTGACCGTATCGAGACCGGCACCTACCTGGTGGCGGCGGCGGTGACCGGCGGTCGTGTGAAGGTCAAGGACACTGATCCGACCATCCTCGAAGCCGTTCTGGAAAAGCTCCGCGAATCGGGTGCCGAAATCACCTGCGGCGAAGACTGGATCGAGCTGAACATGCATGGCAAGCGGCCAAAAGCCGTCAACGTGCGGACCGCTCCATACCCGGCGTTCCCGACCGACATGCAGGCGCAGTTCATCTCCCTCAACGCCATTGCCGAAGGCACTGGTGCGGTGATCGAGACGATCTTCGAAAACCGCTTCATGCACGTTTACGAGCTGCACCGCATGGGCGCTCACATCCAGGTCGAAGGCAACACGGCCATCGTCACCGGCATCGAGAAGCTCAAGGGCGCGCCAGTAATGGCCACCGACCTGCGTGCTTCGGCCAGCCTGGTGATCTCGGCGCTGATCGCCGAAGGCGATACCCTGATCGACCGCATCTACCACATCGACCGTGGTTACGAGTGCATCGAAGAGAAACTGCAGATGCTCGGCGCGAAGATCCGCCGCGTACCGGGCTAGTTTCTGCTGCATGGGCGCAAGGACGCGCCCGTTGATTTTGTTCAAGTCGGGGCTGGTAACGGCCTCGATGTATGTCCGGCGCCGTTTGCGACCGGGCATGAGTACCTTGATAAGGACTGACGTTTCCCATGTTGACCATCGCACTGTCCAAGGGCCGCATCCTTGACGACACCCTGCCGCTTCTGGCTGAAGCGGGCATCGTGCCGACCGAGAATCCGGACAAGAGCCGCAAGCTGATCATCCCCACAACCCAGGCCGATGTGCGCTTGCTGATCGTGCGCGCCACCGATGTGCCGACTTATGTCGAGCATGGTGCCGCGGACCTCGGCGTCGCCGGTAAAGATGTGCTGATGGAATATGGCGGTCAGGGTCTGTACGAGCCTCTGGACCTGCGAATTGCCCTCTGCAAGCTGATGACCGCCGGCCGTGTCGGCGATGTCGAGCCCAAGGGCCGTCTACGGGTGGCGACCAAATTCGTCAACGTCGCCAAGCGTTACTATGCCGAGCAGGGGCGTCAGGTCGACATCATCAAGCTCTACGGCTCGATGGAGCTGGCGCCGCTGATCGGTCTGGCGGACAAGATCATCGACGTAGTCGACACCGGTAACACCCTGCGTGCCAATGGCCTGGAGCCCCAGGATTTCATTGCCGACATCAGCTCCCGGCTGATCGTCAACAAAGCTTCGATGAAAATGCAGCACGCCCGAATCCAGGCGTTGATCGACACCCTGCGCAAAGCAGTGGAGTCTCGACACCGCGGCTGATTCACTCGCGCGACCTTGAGTCGCGCCCGTCTATCCGCCTCATAGCCAGAATTCTCAGGTGCCCAAGCGGAAACGACTGCTAAGTTAGGGCGCCTGAGTTTTTGCCAATCCTATGAGGCTCTCGCTATGACCGCACCGACTGCAATTCGCCGACTCAACGCTGCTGACCCGGATTTCGCGCATCATCTGGATCATCTGCTGAGCTGGGAAAGTGTGTCTGACGACTCGGTCAATCAGCGAGTGCTGGACATCATCAAGGCTGTGCGCGAACGCGGCGACGCGGCGCTGGTGGAATTCACACAGAAGTTCGACGGCCTGCAAGTCGCCTCCATGGCAGACCTGATTCTGCCGCGCGAACGCCTGGAGCTGGCCCTGACCCGCATCACCGCGCCTCAGCGTGAAGCCTTGGAAAAAGCCGCGACTCGCGTGCGCAGCTACCACGAAAAACAGAAGCAGGATTCCTGGAGCTACACCGAAGCCGACGGCACGGTGCTGGGCCAGAAGGTTACGCCGCTGGATCGCGCCGGTCTGTATGTGCCGGGCGGCAAGGCGTCGTACCCGTCTTCGGTGCTGATGAACGCGATTCCGGCCAAGGTTGCAGGCGTGAGCGAAGTGGTCATGGTCGTGCCGACGCCGCGCGGCGAGATCAACGAGCTGGTGCTGGCCGCGGCCTGCATTGCCGGCGTTGACCGGGTGTTCACCATCGGCGGCGCCCAGGCCGTTGCGGCGCTGGCTTACGGCACTGAAAGCGTGCCGAAGGTCGACAAAGTGGTCGGCCCTGGCAACATCTATGTCGCCACCGCCAAGCGCCACGTGTTCGGTCAGGTCGGGATCGACATGATCGCCGGGCCGTCGGAGATTCTAGTGGTGTGTGACGGCCAGACTGATCCGGACTGGATTGCCATGGACCTGTTCTCCCAGGCCGAGCACGACGAAGATGCCCAGGCGATTCTGGTCAGTCCGGACGCCGAGTTCCTCGACAAGGTCGCAGCGAGTATCGCCAAACTGCTGCCGACTATGGAACGCGCCGAGATCATCGAAACCTCGATCAATGGTCGCGGTGCGCTGATCAAGGTTCGCGATATGGAACAAGCCATTGAAGTGGCCAACCGCATTGCGCCGGAACACCTGGAGTTGTCGGTTGCCGACCCGCAGGCCTGGTTGCCGCAGATCCGCCACGCCGGTGCGATCTTCATGGGCCGCCACACCTCAGAAGCGCTGGGCGACTACTGCGCTGGCCCGAACCACGTGCTGCCAACGTCCGGCACCGCGCGCTTCTCTTCGCCGCTGGGTGTTTATGACTTCCAGAAACGTTCGTCGATCATCTTCTGCTCCGAGCAGGGTGCCTCCGAACTGGGCAAAACCGCTTCCGTGCTGGCCCGTGGCGAGTCGCTGACCGCCCACGCCCGCAGCGCCGAATACCGCATCGTTGACGATAAGAAGGGCAGCTAAGCATGAGTAAATTCTGGAGTCCCTTCGTCAAGAGCCTGGTGCCCTACGTGCCGGGCGAGCAGCCGAAGCTGGCGAAACTGGTGAAGCTCAACACCAACGAGAACCCGTACGGTCCATCGCCCAAAGCGTTGGCCGCGATGCAAACCGAACTGAACGATAACCTGCGTCTGTACCCGGACCCGAACAGCGACCTGCTGAAGAACGCGGTGGCCAGGTATTACGGCGTGCAGAGCAATCAGGTATTTCTCGGCAACGGTTCCGATGAAGTCCTGGCGCACATTTTTCACGGCTTGCTGCAACACGATAATCCAGTGCTGTTCCCGGACATCAGCTACAGCTTCTATCCGGTTTACTGCGGTTTGTATGGCATTGCTTTCGACGCGGTGCCGCTGGATGAGCACTTCCAGATCAACCCGGCGGACTACGCCAAGCCGAACGGCGGGATCATTTTCCCCAACCCGAACGCGCCGACCGGTTGCCTGTTGGCACTGGACGCGGTTGAGCAAATCCTCAAGGCCAGCCCGGATTCGGTGGTCGTGGTGGATGAGGCTTACATCGATTTCGGCGGTGAGACGGCGATCACGCTGGTGGACCGTTATCCAAACCTGTTGGTGACTCAGACCCTGTCCAAGTCCCGTTCGCTGGCGGGCCTGCGGGTGGGGCTGGCGGTGGGGCATCCGGACCTGATCGAGGCGCTGGAGCGGATCAAGAACAGCTTCAACTCCTATCCGCTGGATCGTCTGGCGATTGTCGGGGCCGCGGCAGCGTTCGAGGATCGTGAGTATTTCGACAAGACCTGCCGGTTGGTCATCGAGAGTCGCGAGAAGGTGGTCGCGCAGCTGGAGGCGAAGGGGTTTGAGGTGTTGCCTTCGGCGGCAAACTTCATTTTCGCCCGTCACCCGAAGCACGATGCGGCAGGGCTGGCGGCGAAGTTGCGCGAACAGGGCGTGATCGTTCGGCACTTCAAGCAGGAGCGGATTGCCCAGTTCCTGCGGATTTCCATCGGCGCGCCGGAGCAGAATCAGGCGCTGATCGACGGCCTCGGCGATCTCTAATCCATCGCTGATCCCGTAGGAGCGAGGCTTGCCCGCGAAGAACGATGACACGGTTTACCTGTTACACCGAGTTATCGTTCTTCGCGGGCAAGCCTCGCTCCTACAGGGGGGGGTGGGGTTTACTCGTGATGCGCTTCGCCCAGGAAGGTCAGCGATGTGAACAACCCACGTGTCGCCACGTCCGGGTTGTCCTTCAGCGCAATCTCCATCTGCGCCGCAATCACATTCAACCCTTCATTACGCACCAATACTTGCGCCCGACCCTCTGCATCGGTCTCGGTGCTTAACGTATCCGGCGCGCTGCGATAGTCGCCCACTAGCTTCACGCCCGCCGCCGGCTTACCGTCCAGCAGCACTCGAACCGGCAACGACTTGCCCGGCCCCACGGTAAGCGGATCAACCTCCGGCAGAATCAACAGTTTCATCTGATCGAGCTTCGGCAGCTTCGCCCCCGGCTGGTAGATCGCCAGGCTGTATTTGAAAGTCTGGGTCGACTCAATGGCCCCCGGCACTTTGCTGCGTCCTTCGTTGATCCATTTCTTATCCGCCGTCTGCGACCACATGCCATTGTTCAACGCCACGGCCATCACTGCTGGTGGTTTCAACGGTTGCAGGCGGGCGTGGTCGGCCAGCCGTTGCACGTTCACCGGGATCATTTTTCCGGCTACGTCATAGGCCCACGCGCCGCTGATTTTCTGTGCCTTGAAGGCGTTGTCTTCGGCACCGTGGCCGTAGATGACTTCGATGTTGCCGCGACGTTCTTCGGTCCAGAGACCGTGGGCCGAGACTTGGCCGGCACACAAAAGACTGAGTAGCGCCAGGGATTTTAGGTGTTGCATGGTGGACGTCCTTTTACAGGTTGAGTGTCAGGCTGACGGTGAAATTGCGCGGTTCTCCGGGGTTGACCCAGTAGTTGCTGTAGGAGCGCTCGAAGTATTTCTCGTCGAAAAGATTGTTCAGGTTCAGGCCCACGGTGACGTTTTCGCTGGCCTTGTAATGGGCCAGCAGGTCGACGGTGTGGTAGGCCGGCAGTTCGAAATCGCTGCCGGCTTCACCCGAGCGATCGCCGACATAGGTGAACGCTGCGCCAAGGTCCGAACCGCGCAAATGACCGTCCTGAAATTCATAAACACCCAACAGACTGCCACTGCGTTTGGCCGCGCCGAGAATTCGGCTGCCGGTGGGAATGACCTTGTCGCCCTGGGTGACTTCGGCGTCGATGTAAGCGAAGGCGCCGATCACTCGCACTGCATCGGTCACTTGTCCGGTGACTTGCAGGTCCACTCCCTGGCTGCGGGCCTTGCCCATGGCGCGGCTGGAGTCGGTGCTCGGGTCGAGGGCCAGGACGTTTTCCTTTTCGATATGGAAGGCGGCGAGGGTGGTGCTCAAGCGGTCGTCGAACAGCTCGCTCTTGATCCCGACTTCATAACCGACGCCTTCTTCCGGGTCGAAGGATTTGCCGGCGGCGTCCAGCCCATTGTTCGGTTTGAACGAAGTGGAGGCGTTGGCGAACAACCCCACTTCGGGCGTCAGTTGGTAGAGCAGGCCGGCTCGCTGGGTCAGTGCGTCGTGGCGCTGGCGGCTGGTGGCGTTGCGGCTGTGATCGTCGATGCTTTGTTCGAAATGCTCGAAGCGCGCACCGAGCATGCCGCGCAGTTTGTCGGTGAAGACGATCTGGTCCTGAAGGTTCAGCGCCTGGCTTTCGACGTGCTCGAAGAAGTCGGTCCCGGAGCGCGCGCCATCAGGTTTCGGCTGGCCGTAAATCGGCCGATAGATATCGATAGCGTAAGGGCCGCCGGCAATGGTCGTGACCCGTTCGTTCTTGCGGAAGTTCTCGTATTCGCTGCCGATCAGCAGTTCGTGTTGCCAACTGCCGATGTCGAACAAACCGCGCAGTTCGAGTTGGGTGATGCTGTCGTGCCAATTGGTGTCGCGCTCGCGATAGCGGCGGTTGACGGTGTGGCCGTCGGCGTTCAAGGGACGAGTTTCGGAGGCGAAGCCCCAGAGCTTGCCTTCCTTGTAATGGCTGGCGAGGCGTAGTTTCCAGCGGTCGTTGAGCTGATGTTCGAGGGCGGCTTGCAGCAGATTGTTGTGGTTGTCGATGTTGCCGTCGTTGGGTTCACCAAGGAAGGTCGAACGGGAGATACCGCTCCATTTATTGTTCGGCGCGACGACACCGCGATCGAAGGTCGAGCTGTGGCGCACGAACTCGCTCTCCACCAACAGGCTGGTGTCCGGGTTCAGTTGCCAGCTGAACGAAGGCGCAACGAACACACGCTGACTGTCGACGTAATCGCGGAAGCTGTGGTTGTCCTCGACGGCCAGGTTCACCCGGGACAGAACGTTGCCATCATCACCCAGCGGTGTGTTGACGTCCACGGCGGTGCGATAGCGATCCCAACTGCCGGCGCTGGTTTGCAGTGTGGTGAAGGCTTCAGGCTGGGGTTTCTTGGTGACGATGTTCACCGTCCCGCCCGGATCGCCGCGACCATAGAGGCTGGCGGCCGGGCCTTTGAGCACTTCGATGCGTTCTATGTTGGCCACGTCCGGCGTGCTTGGATAGCCGCGGTTGGCGCTGAAACCGTCCTTGTAGAACTCCGACGTGGTGAAGCCGCGAACGCTGTATTCGTATAGCGTCAGGCCGCCGAAGTTGTTCTGTTTCGACACGCCGCCGGCAAATTCCAGTGCGCGTTCGACGCTGGTGCTGCCCAGGTCCTTGAGCACACTGACGGGAATCACACTGATCGATTGCGGAATATCACGAAGGGCGGTGTCGGTTTTGGTTGCGCTGGAGGAGCGCGTGGCGCGGTAACCCTTGACCGGGCCGGTGGGGGATTCGTAGTCGGAGGTGACGCTGATGGCGTCCAGTTCAACGGTTTGCGATTCTTCGGCGAAGACCGGATCCCCCAGCAAACCGAGGGCCAGGCCTGCGAGGGAAACCATTGTTCGAGACGACATGTTATGTTGTTCCAATAGTGACATTGAAACAATATAACATGCCTAATGAGAATGTATTCGTTTAAGGCTGGCTGTCTCTGTGCTTTCAAAGACCTCGGAAAGATCGCAGCCTGCGGCAGCTACTCTTCTTTTTCCTTGATCGGCGCGGGTGGCGGACGCAAACCGATTTCTGCCGTGAGCTTGAGCTCTTTACCGTTGCGCATTACCTGAATGGTGACCTTGTCGGTCGGCTTGATTCGCGCCACCTGGTTCATCGAGCGGCGACCGTCGCCGGCCGGTTCACCGTCGATGCTAAGGATCACGTCGCCCAGTTGCAGGCCGGCCTTTTGCGCCGGGCCGTCACGGAAAATCCCCGCGACCACAATCCCCGGACGTCCCGACAGACCAAACGATTCCGCCAGTTCCTGACTCAAGGGTTGCACTTCGATGCCGAGCCAACCGCGAATCACCTGGCCGTGTTCGATGATCGACTTCATCACTTCCATCGCCAGTTTGACCGGGATCGCGAAGCCGATGCCCTGAGAACCGCCAGACTTGGAGAAGATCGCCGTGTTGATGCCGGTCAGGTTGCCATTGGCGTCCACCAGTGCACCGCCGGAGTTGCCGGGGTTGATCGCGGCATCGGTCTGGATGAAGTCTTCGTAGTTGTTCAGCCCCAGCTGATTGCGCCCGGTGGCGCTGATGATGCCCATGGTCACGGTCTGGCCGACGCCGAAGGGGTTGCCGATGGCCAGGGCCACGTCGCCGATGCGGATATTGTCGGAACGGCCGACGGTGATCGACGGCAGGTTTTTCAGGTCAATCTTCAATACCGCGAGGTCGGTTTCCGGGTCGCTGCCGATGACCCGGGCCAGGGTTTCACGGCCATCCTTGAGCGCCACCACGATCTGGTCGGCACCGCTGGTCACGTGGTTGTTGGTCAGCAGATAACCTTCCGGGCTCATGATCACGCCCGAACCGAGGCTCGACTCCATGCGCTTCTGCTTGGGCGAGTTGTCGCCGAAGAAGCGGCGGAACTGAGGGTCTTCGAACAGCGGATGGCTGGGCTTGTTGACCACTTTGGTGGTGTACAGATTGACCACCGACGGCGCGGCCGTGGTCACCGCGTCGGCATAGGACACCGGGCCCTGCTGCAGACCGATGGTTTGCGGGGCTTGCTGCAGATTGACGTCCAGGCTCGGTAACCCGACCCACTCCGGGTAACGCTGCATAATCAATAGAGCGATAAGCACGCCGGCCAACAGCGGCCAGCCGGAAAAACGCAGCGCCTTGAGCATTAAGCAAGTCCTACAGAGGTTGCAGGCGGTGTGAGACCGCCCATAATGTCGCGCATTATACGAGGCCGAGCGCGCCTCTGAACGGGATATTTAGGAGTCTTTTATGGCCGTTGCCCTGAGCACCCTGGTCGAAGAAGCCGACCGCTACCTGGCAAGTGCGAAGATCGCCGATTACTGCCCCAATGGTTTGCAGGTCGAAGGCCGGCCGCAAGTGATGCGCATCGTCAGCGGTGTTACTGCAAGCCAGGCGTTGCTGGACGCCGCGGTAGAGGCCCAGGCCGATCTGGTGCTGGTGCATCACGGCTATTTCTGGAAAGGTGAAAACCCGTGCATCACCGGCATGAAGCAGCGCCGGTTGAAAACCTTGCTCAAGCACGATATCAGCCTGCTGTCCTATCACTTGCCGCTGGATCTGCACCCGGAAGTCGGTAATAACGTGCAGCTTGCCCGGCAACTGGACATCACCGTCGAAGGCCCGCTGGATCCGGACAATCTGAAAGTC
This sequence comes from Pseudomonas sp. NPDC086112, assembly GCF_044746425.1. Classification (NCBI taxonomy): domain Bacteria; kingdom Pseudomonadati; phylum Pseudomonadota; class Gammaproteobacteria; order Pseudomonadales; family Pseudomonadaceae; genus Pseudomonas; species Pseudomonas sp. NPDC086112. The sequence continues at coordinate 37,064 of NZ_JBIVCD010000028.1, forward strand.
GTTGGCCTGGTCGGCTCGTTGAACGAACCGATGACCCCTCGCGATTTCGCCCGTCGCGTGCAGGAAGTCATGGGGCGCGAGCCATTGCTGATCGAAGGCAGCGCGATGATTCGTCGGGTCGGCTGGTGCACCGGTGGCGGCCAAGGGTACATTGATCAGGCGGTGTTGGCTGGCGTTGATCTGTACCTCAGCGGCGAGGCCTCGGAGCAGACGTTCCACAGCGCCCGGGAAAACGACATCAGCTTCATCGCCGCCGGCCACCACGCCACCGAGCGTTACGGCGTGCAGGCATTGGGGGATTACCTGGCGCGACGCTTCGCCCTTGAGCACATCTTTATTGATTGCCCGAACCCTATCTGATTTCAAAACTGAATGGGGTTGCCCTGTAGGAGCGAGGCTTGCCCGCGAAGAACGATAACGCGGTTCATCAGGAATACCGCGTTATCGTTCTTCGCGGGCAAGCCTCGCTCCTACAGGGTGTGGTGCCAAACGAGGGGGTATATTCATATACCCTTTCGATCTAGCCAGCGTCCTGATTAGAAGAGGGCGCTGTGCTAGGATTCCCCGCTCGAACACGGCCCGCAGGCCGTCCATAAGATCGTTTTCGTGAGTAGCCATGGTCGACAAACTGACGCATCTGAAACAGCTGGAGGCCGAAAGCATCCACATCATCCGCGAGGTCGCCGCCGAGTTCGATAACCCGGTGATGCTGTACTCCGTCGGTAAAGACTCCGCCGTGATGCTGCACCTGGCACGCAAGGCATTCTTCCCGGGAAAACTTCCGTTTCCGGTGATGCACGTCGACACCCAGTGGAAGTTCAAGGAAATGTACGCGTTCCGCGACCGCATGGTCGAAGAACTCGGCCTGGACCTGCTGGTGCACGTGAATCCCGAGGGTGTTGCACAGGGTATCAACCCGCTCACCCACGGCAGTGCCAAGCACACCGATATCATGAAGACCGAAGGCCTCAAGCAGGCCCTCGACAAGTACGGCTTCGATGCGGCATTCGGTGGCGCCCGTCGCGACGAAGAGAAATCCCGTGCCAAAGAGCGCGTGTATTCCTTCCGCGATACCAAGCACCGCTGGGATCCGAAAAACCAGCGCCCGGAGTTGTGGAACGTCTACAACGGCAAGGTCAACAAGGGCGAATCGATCCGCGTATTCCCGTTGTCGAACTGGACCGAGCTGGACATCTGGCAGTACATCTACCTCGAAGGTATCCCGATCGTGCCGCTGTATTTCGCAGCCGAACGCGATGTCATCGAGATGAATGGCACCTGGATCATGATCGACGACGAGCGCCTGCTCAATCACCTGAGCGACGAAGACAAGGCGCGCATCGTCAAGAAAAAGGTCCGTTTCCGTACGCTGGGCGACTACCCGTTGACCGGTGCGGTCGAGTCCGAGGCCACCAGCCTGACCGACATCATTCAGGAAATGCTCCTGACGCGAACTTCCGAACGCCAGGGCCGTGTCATCGATCACGATGGCGCCGGTTCGATGGAAGAAAAGAAACGTCAGGGTTATTTCTAAGGGGTTGTCATGTCGCACGCATCTGATTTGATCAGCGAGGACATCCTCGCCTACCTGGGCCAGCACGAACGCAAGGAAATGCTGCGCTTTCTGACCTGTGGCAACGTCGACGACGGCAAGAGCACCCTGATCGGGCGCCTGCTGCACGACTCCAAGATGATCTACGAAGATCACCTGGAAGCCATTACCCGCGACTCGAAAAAAGTCGGCACCACCGGTGAAGACATCGACCTGGCGTTGCTGGTCGACGGCTTGCAGGCCGAGCGTGAGCAGGGCATCACCATTGATGTCGCCTACCGCTATTTCTCCACCGCCAAGCGCAAATTCATCATCGCCGATACCCCACCATGAGCAGTACACCCGCAACATGGCCACTGGTGCCTCCACCTGTGACCTGGCGATCATCCTGGTCGACGCCCGTTACGGCGTGCAGACCCAGACCCGTCGCCACAGCTTTATCGCCTCGTTGCTGGGCATCAAGCACATTGTTGTCGCCATCAACAAGATGGACCTCAACGGCTTCGACGAAAGCGTGTTCGAGTCGATCAAGGCCGATTACCTGAAGTTCGCCGAAGGCATCGCGTTCAAGCCGACCACCATGGCCTTCGTGCCGATGTCGGCGCTGAAAGGCGACAACGTGGTGAACAAGTCCGAGCGCTCGCCGTGGTACACCGGCCAGTCGCTGATGGAAATCCTCGAAACCGTCGAAATCGCCAGCGACCGCAACTACACCGACCTGCGTTTCCCGGTGCAGTACGTCAACCGCCCGAACCTGAACTTCCGTGGTTTCGCCGGCACCCTGGCCAGCGGCATCGTGCACAAGGGCGATGAAGTCGTTGTGTTGCCGTCGGGCAAGAGCAGCCGGGTGAAATCCATTGTCACCTTCGAAGGTGAACTGGAGCATGCAGGTCCGGGTCAAGCCGTGACGCTGACCATGGAAGACGAAATCGACATCTCCCGCGGCGACTTGCTGGTGCATGCCGACAACCAGCCGCAAGTGACTGACGCCTTCGACGCCATGCTGGTGTGGATGGCCGAAGAGCCGATGCTGCCGGGCAAGAAATACGACATCAAGCGCGCCACGACTTACGTGCCGGGTTCGATCACCAGCATCGTCAATCGCGTGGACGTGAACACCCTGGCCGAAGGTCCCGCCAACTCGCTGCAGTTGAACGAGATCGGTCGGGTCAAGATCAGCCTCGACGCGGCCATCGCGCTGGACGGTTACGACAGCAACCGCACCACCGGTTCGTTCATCGTCATTGATCGACTGACCAACGGTACGGTCGCGGCCGGCATGATCATCGCTCAGCCGTTGAGCCATGGCAGCAGCACCCACCACGGCAAACTGGCGCATGTGGCTACCGAAGAACGCGCCCAGCGCTTCGGCCAGCAACCGGCCACCGTGTTGTTCAGCGGCCTGTCGGGCGCTGGCAAAAGCACTCTGGCTTACGCGGTTGAACGCAAGCTGTTCGACATGGGCCGCGCAGTGTTTGTGCTCGATGGCCAGAACCTGCGTCATGACCTGAATAAAGGCCTGCCACATGATCGTGCCGGGCGTACCGAAAACTGGCGTCGTGCAGCGCACGTTGCGCGGCAGTTCAACGAAGCGGGTCTGTTGACCTTGGCAGCCTTCGTTGCGCCGAGTGCTGAAGGTCGTGAGCAGGCCAGGGAACTGATCGGCAAGGAGCGTCTGCTGACGGTCTACGTCCAGGCCTCTCCGACGGTCTGTGCCGAGCGTGATCCGCAAGGTCTGTACGCGGCGGGTGGCGATAACATCCCGGGCGAATCCTTCCCGTACGACGTGCCGCTGAATGCCGATCTGGTGATCGACACCCAGTCGCTGTCGCTGGAAGAAAGCGTCAAGCAAGTGCTGGATCTGCTGCGTAAACGTGGCGCGATCTAAGCGTTAGCTGCCAATAAAAAACCCGCAGATGAGTGATCGTCTGCGGGTTTTTTTGTGTCTGGGAGGACGCCTTCGCGGGCAAGCCTCGCTCCTACAGGTTAATTGCGATCACCCCGACCTGTAGGAGCGAGGCTTGCCCGCGAAGAGGCCGGTACAAACACCTCAAACTTTGGCGGGATACTCCCGGTGCATCTGCCCCAGCAGCGCATCCTTGTCATTCCACAGTTGATTGATCCAACCCTGAAACTCAAGCCGATACACCCCATCCTGGTCGTAGTTCTTGCCGACGAACTGCGGTGGAATCTTCAGCTCCTGAAAATGCACCACCACATCCTTCACGTTCCCACAGAGCAAATCCCAATAACCCGGCCGCCCGGCCGGATAGTGAATGGTCACGTTGACGATGGCTTCCAGCTGGTCGCCCATGGCATCCAGCACGAAGGCAATGCCACCCGCTTTCGGTTTGAGCAGGTAGCGGAACGGCGAGCTCTGCTGTACGTGCTTGCCCTCGGTGAAGCGCGTGCCTTCGACGAAGTTGAAAATCCCCACCGGGTTATTGCGGAACTTGTCGCAGGTCTTGCGGGTGGTTTCCAGGTCTTTGCCTTTCTTCTCCGGGTGCTTCTCCAGGTAGGCCTTGGAGTAGCGCTTCATGAACGGAAAGCCGAGCGCCCACCACGCCAGACCGATCACTGGAACCCAGATCAGTTGCTGTTTGAGAAAGAACTTCAGCGGGCGGATGCGCCGGTTGAGCACGTACTGCAACACCATGATGTCGACCCAGCTCTGGTGGTTGCTGGTGATCAGGTACGAGTGCTGATAGTCCAGACCTTCCAGCCCGCTGAGCTGCCAGCGCGTGTGCCCGAGCAGATCCATCCAGGCCTTGTTGTTGCTGATCCAGGCTTCGTGGATATGGCTCATCAGCCAATCGGTAAAACGTTGGGCGGCGGGGAAGGGCAGCAGCAGTTTGAAGATCGCCACCACGAACAGCGGCGTGCAGCAGACAATCGTGTTCAGCGCCAACAACAGCGAGGCGATCACGCCGCGCACGGGTGCAGGTAGAAAATCCAGCATTTAAACATCCAAAGGTCGGTTGGCAGCTTGAATCGCGGTCAACGCGATGGTGTAGACGATGTCGTCGACCTGCGCGCCGCGCGGCAGGTCATTCACTGGTTTGCGCAGGCCTTGCAGCATCGGCCCGAGGCTGACGCAGTCTGCGCTGCGCTGCACGGCTTTGTGGGTGGTGTTGCCGGTGTTCAAGTCGGGGAACACGAACACCGTGGCACGCCCGGCGACCTGGCTGTTCGGCGCCAGTTGCCGGGCAACGGTTTCGTTGGCGGCGGCGTCGTATTGCAATGGGCCGTCGATCAGTAGCGAGTTCTGTTGTTCATGGGCGAGCAACGTCGCTTCGCGCACCTTCTCGACTTCTTCGCCGCTAGCCGATTCACCGCTGGAGTAGCTGATCATCGCCACGCGCGGGGTGATGCCGAAGGCGGCTGCCGAGTCGGCGCTTTGCAGCGCGATCTCGGCCAGTTCGCTGGCGCTGGGGTGCGGGTTCATCACGCAGTCGCCGTAGACCAGCACTTCCTCGGGGAAAAGCATGAAGAACACTGACGACACCAGCGTGCAGCCCGGCGCGGTCTTGATCAGTTGCAGGGCCGGGCGGATGGTATTGGCGGTGGAGTGAATGACCCCTGACACCAGCCCGTCGACTTCATCCAGCGCCAGCATCATGGTGCCGATCACCACGGTGTCTTCCAGTTGTTGCTCGGCCATCGGCGCGTTGAGGCTTTTAGTCTTGCGCAGTGCAACCATTGGCTCGACGTAGCGTTCGCGAATCAGGTCCGGATCGAGGATTTCCAGCCCCGGCGGCAACTCGATGCCTTGGGCGCGGGCGACGGCTTCGACGTCCGCCGGTTTGGCCAGCAACACGCAACGGGCAATGCCGCGGGCCTGGCAGATCGCGGCGGCCTGCACGGTCAACGGCTCGCTGCCTTCGGGCAACACGATGCGCTTGTTGGCGGCCTGGGCGCGCTGGATCAGCTGGTAGCGGAACACCGCTGGCGACAGGCGCATTTCCCGCGGCGTGCCGCAGCGCTGGTGCAGCCAGTTGGCGTCGAGGTGGCTGGCGACGAAATCGGTGATGATCTCCGCACGTTCGCGGTCGTCGATCGGGATTTCCTTGTTCAAACTGTTTAACTGGTTGGCGGTGTCGTAGGAACCGGTGCTGACCGACAACACCGGCAAGCCGGCCTGCAAGGCGCCACGGCACAGATCCATGATGCGCGGGTCGGGCAGGGTGTCGCTGGTCAGCAACAGGCCGGCCAGGGGCACGCCGTTCATCGCCGCGAGGCTGACGGCGAGGATGATGTCGTCGCGATCGCCGGGGGTTACCACCAGCACACCGGGTTTGAGCAGCTCCACAGTGTTGCGCACGGTGCGGGCGCAGATGATGATGTTGGTCATGCGCCGGGTTTCATAGTCGCCGGCGTTGAGCACCTGAGCGCCCATCAGGTCGGCCACGTCGCGGGTGCGCGGTGCGTTCAGTTCCGGTTGATACGGGATGCAGCCGAGCAGGCGGAAGTCGCCACTGCGCAGCAATGGCGAGTGCTCCTTCAGGCGCGAGGCGAAGGCCTCCATGCTTTCGTCGGTCTTGACCTTGTTGAGGATCACGCCCAGGACTTTCGGGTCTTTCGGCCCGCCGAACAATTGCGCCTGCAATTCCACCCGGCCGGACAATTCAGTCAGCACTTCGTTTTCCGGTGCCGAGACCAGAATCACATCGGCGTCCAGGCTCTTGGCCAAATGCAGGTTGACCCGCGCCGCGTAACTGGCGCTGCGGGTCGGGACCATGCCTTCGACAATCAGCACGTCCTTGCCGACAGCGGCTTGCTGATAAAGGGTGATGATTTCTTCGAGCAGTTCGTCCAGCTGACCGTCGCCGAGCATTCGCTCAACGTGGGCCAGGCCCAGTGGCTGAGGCGGTTTCAAACCGTGGGTGCGGGCCACCAGTTCGGTGGAGCGTTCAGGGCCCGTGTCACCCGGGTGCGGCTGGGCAATCGGTTTGAAAAAGCCGACTTTGAGACCGGCCCGCTCAAGCGTACGCACCAGCCCGAGGCTGATGGAGGTCAGACCCACACCAAAATCGGTGGGCGCGATAAAAAAAGTTTGCATGCGGATTCTCTAAGGGTGCATGGCAATGGTGAGCGCCTATGGCTGGCGTTCTACCGAAATTCAGTCGTCAAGGTTATCGCTAACCGAGCCTTGTGCGCACCATCCGCAATCAAAGGGCTGGCCTATTTTTTCATTACGCAACGAAGGGTCCAGCACCCAGGCCCGGGATTGCCACGGCGGCTGGTGCCGCAGGTGTTGGGTATGGCCGCAGGAAAGCTCGGCTACCCAGTGTCCGTCTTCATCCTGATGGAAGCCTGTGACCGTCGAGCCCTTTGCCGCACCCCGTCTGTCCGGGTTGTGTTCGCTTTCAGACGATTGCTTCGCTAAACTTGGTCTTTCTATATTCTTATGCAAAAGGTCTCGCCCCATGCTGATCGCCGCCAATAAGGCTGTCTCCATCGACTATACCCTGACCAACGACGCTGGTGAGGTCATCGACAGCTCCGCCGGCGGCGCGCCGCTGGTCTACCTGCAAGGCGCAGGTAACATCATCCCGGGCCTGGAAAAGGCACTGGAAGGCAAAGCAGTCGGTGACGAACTGACTGTCGCCGTAGAACCTGAAGATGCCTATGGCGAATACGCTGCCGAACTGGTCAGCACTTTGAGCCGCAGCATGTTCGAAGGCGTCGACGAGCTGGAAGTGGGCATGCAGTTCCACGCATCCGCTCCGGACGGCCAGATGCAGATCGTCACCATTCGTGATCTGGACGGCGACGATGTCACTGTCGACGGCAACCATCCGTTGGCCGGTCAGCGCCTGAATTTCCAGGTCAAGATCATCGACATCCGTGACGCCAGCCAGGAAGAAATCGCTCATGGTCACGTCCATGGCGAAGGTGGCCATCACCACTGATTTTCTGCGCTAAGCTTTCGAGAGCTGGAGAGGCGCCCGAGGGCGCCTTTTTAGTCCGCGGCTGTCCTTGATGGCACCGCCAAGTGGCTGTTTTGAGAAGAACACTGGAATTTGGAGTTCGTCATGAGTGCTTTTCACGACCTTAAACTGACAGCCCTGGATGGTCAGGAGCTACCTTTGGCGCCCTTCAAGGGGTGTGTCGTGCTGGTGGTCAACGTTGCCTCCAAATGTGGTTTGACCCCACAGTACGCGGCGCTGGAAAACCTCTACCAGCAATACAAGGACAAGGGCTTCAGAGTGCTGGGCTTACCGTGCAACCAGTTTGCCGGGCAGGAACCGGGCACCGAGCAGGAGATCCAGGCGTTCTGCAGCCTCAACTATGGCGTGACCTTTCCGTTGTCCAGCAAGCTGGAAGTCAACGGCCATGAGCGTCATCAGTTGTATCGTCTGCTGGCGGGCGAAGGCGCGGAATTTCCGGGCGACATCACCTGGAACTTCGAGAAATTCCTGCTGGGCAAGGATGGTCGCGTGCTGGCGCGATTCTCGCCGCGTACGGCGCCAGATGATCATGCTGTCATCCAGGCGATCGAAAAAGCGCTGAGCTGACATCCCCTCTGTAGGAGCGAGGCTTGCCCGCGAAAGCGTCATCTCATTCAACATTGATATCGACTGACATGACGCCTTCGCGGGCAAGCCTCGCTCCTACAATGCTTCCTATCTTTTAGACCTTAATCACCGCAATCAATAGTGCTGTGCATCGCTTGCCGCCCCGCATATTATCGCCGTCATAAAGTCTATGTCCCGTGGAGCGTCCCATGCCTGTCAAAGCCCTGTTCAAGCCTTTTCACCTAGGCGCTCTCGAGTTGCCGACCCGCGTCGTCATGGCGCCGATGACCCGCTCGTTTTCGCCGGGCGGCGTGCCCAATTCCAAAGTGATCGAGTACTACCGTCGTCGCGCCGCTGCCGGTGTTGGGCTGATCATCACCGAAGGCACCACCGTCGGTCACAAGGCCTCCAACGGCTATCCGAACGTGCCGCATTTCTATGGTGAAGCGGCATTGGCCGGCTGGAAGAAAGTCGTCGATGCGGTGCATGCCGAGGGCGGGAAAATCGTTCCGCAACTGTGGCATGTGGGCAGCGTGCGCCGCATCGGCACCGAGCCGGACGCCAGCGTGCCGGGTTACGGTCCGTCGGAAAAATTGAAGGACGGTCAGGTCGTGGTTCACGGCATGACCAAGGAAGATATCCAGGACGTGATTGCCGCATTCGCCCAAGCCGCCAAGGATGCTCAGAGCATCGGCATGGACGGCGTGGAAATCCACGGTGCCCACGGTTATCTGGTGGACCAGTTTTTCTGGGAAGGCAGCAATCAGCGTACCGATGAATACGGTGGCAGCCTGGCGAACCGTTCGCGCTTCGCCATCGAACTGATTCAGGCGGTGCGTACAGCGGTCGGTGAAGGTTTCCCGATTATCTTCCGTTTCTCCCAGTGGAAGCAGCAGGATTACACCGCGCGCTTGGTACAAACCCCGCAAGCCCTGGGCGAATTCCTCCAGCCATTGTCCGACGCTGGCGTGGACATTTTCCACTGCTCGACGCGGCGTTTCTGGGAGCCGGAGTTCGACGGTTCCGAGCTGAACCTGGCCGGCTGGACTCGCAAACTAACTGGCAAGCCAACCATCACCGTTGGCAGCGTCGGCCTGGATGGCGAGTTCCTGCAATTCATGGTCAACACCGACAAGATCGCCCAACCGGCCAGCCTGGAAAAACTGCTGGAGCGGCTGAATAACGATGAGTTCGATCTGGTGGCCGTGGGGCGTGCGTTGCTGGTGGATCCGGACTGGGCGCAGAAAGTGCGGGACGGTCGTGAGCAAGACATTCTGCCGTTCAGCCGTGAGGCGTTGATGACGCTGGTTTAAGCGGCATCCGGGCGGGCCTCTTCGCGGGCAAGCCTCGCTCCTACAGAATTTGTGTCGATCACACTATTTTGACCCGACACAAGCCCTAATGTAGGAGCGAGGCTTGCCCGCGAAGCTTTTCAAGGCAACAACGCTGCATCAGGCAAGGATTGCCCCTGCAAACAAGCCCCGCGCAACTGCCCCTCGAACTGCTCGATAATCGCCGCCCAACCCTGACGACTCGCATGCTGGCGCGCATTAAGACGCACGCAGCGCAAGGTTTCACGCTCCTCCAGCAGCCAGCGTGCTGCATCGCAGAACGCCTCTTCATCCCCGGGCATGGCCAGTACGCCGTTGTAACCATGGCGAATATGCTGGGCCGCCGCAGCCTGATCGTACGCCACCACCCCCAGCCCCGAGGCCAATGCCTCAAGCACCACATTGCCGAAAGTTTCGGTCAAGCTCGGAAACAGAAACACATCCCCCGACGCATAGTGACTGGCCAAGGCTTCGCCGCGTTGTGAGCCGCAGAAAATCGCTTCGGGCAATTCCTTCTCCAGCATCGATCGTTGCGGCCCATCACCAACCACAATCAATTTCATTTTTCGCTGTGGATAAGTCATTTTCAGCGTGTCGAAACACCGCTTGAGCAAGCCAAGATTTTTCTCTGGCGCCAGGCGTCCTACGTGGATCAAGGCAATATCTTCCTCGGCCAGTCCCCATTGCTCGCGCAGCGATTTCAGCCGTTTGGCCGGATGAAACAACTGGCTGTCGACGCCTCGAGAGAGCAGCGCCAGGCGCTCGAAACGGCGGCGTTCCAGCTCCAGTCGCTGGCTGGCGCTGGGCACCAGGGTCAGGGTCGAGCGATTGTGAAACCAGCGCAGGTAGTGAGTCAGCAAGCGGGTCAGCAGCCCGAAGCCGTATTGGCTGGAGTACTGTTGAAAATTGGTATGAAAGCCACTGACCACCGAAATCCCCAAACGCCGTGCCGCGCGCAATGCGGATAACCCCAGCGGTCCTTCAGTGGCGATGTACAACACGTCCGGACGATGGCGTTTCCAGCGCCGCAGCAACTTGTGCATCGACGACTGACCCCATTGCAGGCCGGGATAACCCGGCAACGGCCAGCCTCGACACAACAGCAACTCATCGTTGCTGCCCATGAGCGGGTCGCCACCCTGACGTGGCCGAACCAACTCCACCTGATGCCCGCGTGCGCGCAAACCGTCGAACAAGCGGCCAAGGGTATTGGCAACGCCGTTGATTTCCGGAGGGAAGGTTTCGGTGATCAGGGTGATATGCAGAGTTGTCGTCATGACCTCAGTGTCGGCTGAGGCCATGTCGTCATTGTGACGGTTGAGTGATGGATTTGTGACGCGATCAGCGGTGTTCTGCCACCAGATTTTCCGCGCCACGCTCACGTACCCAGAACAGCGTTGCGCCGGCTACTGCCGCCGGCATCATCAGAATGTTGACCACCGGAATCAGCAACACCAGATACACGCTCCCGCCGAAACCGAGGCTCTGCCAGCGTTTCTGCCGCAGCCAGGCGAGCATTTCGTTCCAGCCCAGTTTGTGGTTATCCGCCGGGTAATCGATGTACTGGATCGCCATCATCCACACCCCGAACAGCAGCCACAGCGGCGCGGCGATGATGTTGACCACCGGGATCAACGACAGGATGAACAGCCCGATGGCCCTGGGCAGGAAGTAGCCGAGTTTGCGCATTTCCCGGGACAGGGTGCGCGGGATCATGGCGATCAGTTCGCCCCAGCTGAAGGCCGGGAAGTCGTCGGTGCCGCGCACCACCACTTCGACTTTCTCCGCGAGGAAGCCATTGAACGGCGCGGCGATGATGTTGGCGAGCATGGTGAAGGTGAAAAACACCATCAACACCACCAACACGACAAAAATCGGCCAGAGGACGTAGCTCAGAAAGCTCAGCCAATCGGGCAGGGACGGCATCAGCGTATCGACCCACATACTGAACTGATGGCCAGCCAGATAGATCAATCCGACGAACAGCACCAGGTTGATTGCCAGCGGCAACAACACGAACAAGCGCAGGCTGGGACTCAGGACCAGCTTGAGGCCCTCGCGCAGGTATTGCGGGCCAGACAGAACGGGGGCGGGCATAACGTGCTCCGAGCAAAGGGTAAACGCGCCGACCTTACCGGCTTTGCCTGACAGGCGAAAGCGCGGTAGCGGCATCGACATTAACTGTAACAAAGGCGTCTATATATTCACCTCGATGGGATAGAGACCGCCTATGAGCTGGATTGTTAAACCGTATTTCCTTAATCTTCGCCCCCTCGATACGCTGCACCCATTCTTTTTACAGGACTGTCGAGCCCAAGCCTTCCCCAAGTGCTTTCAACGGTCCTTTTTTATTCCCGCCGGCAATCCGGCGTTCCGCGCCCAGTGTTTCGGGCCCGGTCAACAGGAGCAGGTCATGTCTGAAGTTCGTCATTCGCGAGTGATTATTCTCGGTTCCGGCCCTGCCGGTTACAGCGCTGCGGTCTACGCAGCCCGTGCCAACCTCAAGCCACTGCTGATCACTGGCATGCAGGCTGGCGGTCAACTGACCACCACCACCGAAGTCGACAACTGGCCGGGCGACGTCCACGGCCTGACCGGCCCGGCGCTGATGGAGCGGATGAAAGAGCACGCCGAGCGCTTTGAAACCGAGATCGTGTTCGATCACATCAATGCCGTGGACTTCGCCGCCAAGCCGTACACCCTGATTGGCGACAGCGCGACCTACACCTGCGACGCACTCATCATCGCCACCGGCGCCAGCGCCCGCTACCTGGGCCTACCGTCGGAAGAAACGTTCATGGGCAAAGGCGTTTCGGCCTGTGCGACCTGCGACGGTTTCTTCTATCGCAACAAGCCCGTGGCTGTGGTCGGTGGCGGTAATACGGCTGTGGAAGAAGCCCTGTACCTGGCCAACATCGCCAGCACCGTAACCTTGATCCACCGTCGCGAAACGTTCCGCGCCGAGAAGATCCTGATCGACAAGCTCAATGCCCGGGTTGCCGAAGGCAAGATTGTCCTGAAACTGAACTCCACCCTGGACGAAGTGCTGGGCGACAACATGGGCGTGACCGGTGCTCGCCTGAAGAACAACGACGGCAGCTTCGACGAGCTGAAAGTCGACGGCGTGTTCATCGCCATCGGCCACACCCCGAACACTTCATTGTTCGAAGGTCAGCTGACGTTGAAAGACGGCTACCTGGTTGTGCAGGGCGGCCGTGACGGCAACGCCACTGCGACCAACCTCGAAGGCATCTTCGCTGCCGGTGACGTGGCTGACCACGTCTACCGTCAGGCCATCACCTCGGCCGGCGCCGGTTGCATGGCGGCACTGGATGCCGAGCGCTACCTCGACGATCTGCAGAACGCTTGATTCTGATTCTGTAGAAAGCAAAAAACCGGCTTCGGCCGGTTTTTTTGTGTACACGATTTAATGTCTGATCACATTTCCGGTGTGGGAGCGGGCTTGCTCGCGAATGCGATGTGTCAGGCAATATGAATGTCGACTGACATGCCGCATTCGCGAGCAAGCCCGCTCCCACATGGACTGCGTGGACTTTGGGATCAGGACAATTTCGCGAGGCACGCCTCAAGAATATCCAGCCCTTCCTCCAGCACTGCCGCCTCTGTAGTTAAAGGCGCGAGCAGCCGAATGATGTGCCGCGATTTGCCGCTGGGCATCAGCAGCAAGCCCGCGTCTCGGGCAAGGGCCAGCAGCTGCGTCAACTGCGCCGAGGCCGGTGTGCCATCGGCATTGATCAGCTCGATGCCGCGCATGGCACCGACGCCGGTCAAGCGGCCCAGATACGGTGACAGTTCGCGGGCTCGCCAGGATTCGTAGCGGCTGACAATCGCTTCTTCCTGTTGCGCACCCCAGGCGTGCAGATGCGCGTCAGTCATTTCGTCCAGGGTCGCCAACGCGGCGGCACAGGCGATGGGATTACCCGAATAGGTGCCGCCCAATCCGCCCTTGGGCAAGTTATCGAGTAGCGACTTGCGCCCGACGACCGCACCCAGCGGCACGCCGCCGGCAATGCTTTTGCCCAGCAGGATCAGGTCCGGTTCAATACCCAATCGCGAGAACGCAAACCGCTGGCCGGTACGGCCGAAGCCGGACTGGATTTCATCGGCGATCAGCAGGATGCCTTTGTCATCACAGAAACGTCGCAGCGCTTGGGCAAATTCCACATCCATCGCCAGGAAACCCGCTTCACCCTGTACCGGTTCGACGATAAAACAGGCCACGTCATCAACGTCGATTTCGACGCTGAACAGCCGCTCCATCGCCTTCAGGGCCTCGGCGCAGGTCACGTCATTGTCTTTGCTGGGGAAGGGCAGGTGAAACACCGGCCCCGGTAGCACACCGACTTTCTGCTTGTAGGGCGCGACTTTGCCGTTGAGGTTGAGGGTGGCGAGTGTGCGACCGTGGAAGGCGCCGTCGAAGGCGATGACTGCCGTGCGGCCGGTGGCGCCACGGACGATCTTCAGGGCGTTTTCCGCCGCTTCTGCACCGCTGTTGGTGAGCATGCCGCTGACCGGGTAATCCACCGGGATAAACGCCGTCAGGCGATCCATCAGTTCGAGGTAAGGCGCATGCGGGGCGGCGTTGAACGCGTAGTGGGTCAGCCGGGTGGCTTGCTCGCGAATGGCCTCGACGATGCGTGGATGGCAATGGCCGAGGTTCAGCACGCCGATACCACCGACGAAATCGATGTAGCGTTTGCCATCGGTGCCCCAGACCTCGGCGTTTTTGCCGTGGCTGAGCGTGACGGGATGAACGATGTTGATTGACTGACTGATGTTTTCGCTGCTCATGGATACCGGACTCAGAAGAAGGGATGCTTCTTTTTATCTAAGCCGCGAGCAGCGGTGCCCGGCAAACGAAATAAAGTCGCCGGGTCAATATTAAAAGTCGGGATGTGCCGCTAATACCTGTAGGAGCACGGCTTGCCGGCGATGGCGTTCTTGGGATCGCCTTCGCGGGCAAGCCTCGCTCCTACAAAAAGCGTTCAGCGGCGAGTCAGTGGCTGCTGCGAGAACTTCACACCGGCCAAGCCATGGGCGATCAACGCGCGGATATTGCCGTGGTCGCTGCCTTCAGGCGTGGCCACCACCGAACGGTAATGCTCGCCAAACGCTAACAGCGCTTCTTCATCACTCAAGCCTTCCAGTAATGCCAGGCCCAGGGTCTTGCACGAACCTTCGTTTTGCCCGGCGGCGTTTTCCACACCGCCGTTATTGAACGCCTGGGGCTGATAGTCGTAACCGGCTGCGATGAATGCCAAGGTATCGGCGAAAGCGTGTTCGCCGCTCTTGAGGCTGGCGCGCAGGGTGTTCAAATCACTCATTGGGTTTTCCTTTGGCGAACGCCGCTTGCTGGTCGGCGCTGGCTTCTTTCTGGTATTGGGCTTTCCACTCGGCGTACGGCATGCCGTAAACCACTTCGCGGGCTTCGTCGAGGCTGACGTCGATCTGGCGTTCATCGGCAGCGGCCTTGTACCACTTGGACAGGCAGTTGCGGCAGAAACCCGAGAGGTTCATCAGGTCGATGTTCTGCACGTCCTTGCGGCTGTCCAGGTGCGCGACCAGCCGGCGAAAGGCGGCGGCTTCAAGTTCCAGGCGTTGTTGATCGTTCATGATGGGCTCTGTGCAATCAAATCGTGGCGCGGATGATAAAAGCCTGGCGACCGATGCGCCAGACGCGGTCAGCGGCTCGCGGCCAGGGTAATCGATACCGACTCGGCAAAGCGCAGGGCATGGGGCTTGTCGACTTCGACTTCGGCGTACAGGACTGACTCGTTGACCATGATCAGGTCCAGCAATTCCTGGGTCAGGCGTTCGAGCAGGGCAAAGCGATTGCCCTCCACGTGGGCGATGATCGCCTTGGTGATGGTGCGGTAATTCAACGCGTGATCGATATCGTTGTCACGCACTGCATCCTGAGCGGCGTACAGGATGGTCAGGTTGATCAGCACATCCTGCTTGTTGAGGATTTCGTCCTCGTTGATCCCGATGAAAGTTCGCAAACACAGGTCCTTGACCCGGATGCGTGCCATTCCTGGTTGAAGTTGTGGCATTGCTACTTGCTCCGTCCAATCAATTGCAGGAACTCCTGGCGGGTATTACTCGACTCGCGGAAGGCGCCGAGCATCACCGAGGTGTTCATGGTCGAATTCTGTTTTTCGACGCCGCGCATCATCATGCACATGTGCTGGGCTTCGATGACCACCGCGACACCGGCGGCGTCGGTCACTTGCTGCACGGCGTCGGCGATTTGCCGGGTGAGGTTTTCCTGGATTTGCAGTCGGCGGGCGAACATATCCACAAGCCGCGCAATCTTTGACAGGCCCAGCACCTTGCCCGTTGGAATATAAGCCACATGAGCCTTGCCGATGAAGGGCAGCATGTGATGTTCGCAGAGCGAGTACAGCTCGATGTTGTCGACGATGATCATTTCATCGTTGTCTGAGGCAAACAGCGCGCCGTTGACGATCTCGTCGACACTTTGCTCGTAACCATGACACAGGTATTGCATCGCCTTGGCGGCGCGCACCGGGGTGTCTTGCAGCCCTTCGCGGTCGGGGTTTTCACCGAGGCCGATCAGGATCTCGCGATAGCTCTGGGACAAGGAGTTGTGTGGCGGGAATAACGTCATGGGACATCCTCGCGGGAGCGGCTTATTTGACGTGCCGTCCGCCGTTGACGGTCAGGGTCGTGCCGGTGACATAAGGGTTGTCGAGCAAATAACGCAGGCTCTGGTAGATCACTTCGCTGCCGGGCTCGATGCCCAGCGCCGATTTGGCCAGAACCCTGGCGCGGTACGCCGCGTCGTCGTCGGGATTGAACAGTAGCAGGGCTGGCGCGATACCGTTGACCTTGATGCGGGGCGCGTATTTCGCGGCAAAGGACAGGGTCAGGCTGTCGAGCCCGGCTTTGCTGGCGCAGTAGCCGATATGCTTGCTGCTGCCCCTGCGGGTCACATCATCGCTGATGTGCACGATGTCGGCGGGACTTGAACGCCGTAGCAGGTCGGCACAGTGCAGGTTGATCAGGTAGGGCGCCAGCATGTGCACGCTGAACATGCGGGTGAAAGCCGCGGCTTCGGTGCCCGGGGTTTCGGCCAGCCATTCGGAAGCGTTATGGACAACCGCCCGCAAACTGTCGGTGTGGTTTTTCAGTTCGCCGATGAACGCAAGGATGCCGGCCTCGCTGGAAAAGTCCGCAAACACCGAGGTTGCCCCCAGATCACGCAGGGTTTGCACACCAGGGCGTTCGCTGCGATAGCTGAAAATGACCGGATGGCCGTCTTCGAGCAAACGCTGCGCACAGTGCAGGCCAACACGCTGGCCGGCACCGGTGATGAGGATTGGGGCTGCGGTAGAGGTCATGAACGGCTCGCGTCGCGGTAAGAGCAAAACTATACCAGCGACGGGAGTTGTTCACCTACGTCCTGCGATGGCCTTGCTTTTGTAGGAGCAAGGCTTGCCCGCGAAGGAGACGACTCGGTCTATCTGTCAAACCGTGTCATCGTTCTTCGCGGGCAAGCCTCGCTCCTACAAAGGGGTTATTGATTTTGGGGGGTGGGTTCGGTGGGCAACGGACGTGCCGATGGGGTTTGCAGCCACCCGGCCAGCAGACGCGTCGACAGCGGAATGAAGAAATACACCATCAATGGCGTCAGGCACAGGGTGCTGACAAACACGCGGGTCAGCAAACCCGTTTCAGCCAGCAGCGGCCCCAATACAAAGTTGAACAACAGGGACACCGGAAAGAACGCCAGCCAGATGGCCACGGCCTGTTTCCAGCGTGGCGGACGTTGGCCGACCGCACCGAACCAGCCATCGATGCCACTGACCCGATGTTCCGAAGGATTGGCAAACAGATCACTGCCGCGCCCCAGCCAGGCAGTGCGCGATGCGGAATGCTCCCAGGCGTGCATGGTCTGCTCGTCGGCGAAGCGGAAGATAATCTGGAACTCGTCATCATTGGGCGGCGGAGCCAGTACGCCAGAGCCCAGGTAACCGGGGAAATCGGTGGCCAGTTGTTCGCCTTCGCGCAACCAGGCCATCAGGTCCTGGTAACGCCCATCGGCGACGCGGCGCGCAACCATCAGGGTGACGGGTGAGGTAGACATTTTGTATCTCCGTAGGGCAAACGCGTCGCTCCGGATAAGAGCTTCGCCAGACACAGCGCCGGGGTGGTGGGCTGCGTCTCAAGACAAGCAAGGATTATTCCTGATTTTTTCTGGGACGTCTGTGCCAATTAGTTCAACGGCGTGTTGATTACTAATGGGGCAGTGGAGTTAGAATGGATCCAACTTTATACAGGGACGTAGATTACAAAATGCCTGTGCTGACCGACCTTGCACCTGGCTTGCCCTTCAGCACCTCCCTGATTCGAGAAGAACTGTTTCCGATCCGTGAGGTTGCGCGTCTGACAGGGGTCAACCCGGTCACGCTACGTGCATGGGAGCGGCGGTACGGTTTGATACAACCCACACGCACCGAAAGCGGGCACCGTTTGTATTCGGTGACCGATATCGAGCGGGTTCGTAGCATCCTCGGCTGGATTGAACGCGGTGTTGCCGTCAGCAAGGTCGGCAAGATACTGGCCAAGACCGAACCGCTCAAAGTACTGGCGCAGGTCATTCCCAACGAACTCGTTCAAGCCAACTATGACCAATGGCAGCAGCAGGTCAAGGCTGCGGTGAGTGCTTTCGACGAAGTTCAGCTGGAGCACGTCTACGGTCAGGTTTTTTCCAGTTACCCGCTGACGGTGGTATTTCAGGACATTCTGATTCCGGTCTGGAAGCTATTGCTACAACGCCATGAAGCGTTCGGTCAGATCAGCGAGTGGCTTTTTCTGGATGGTTTTCTACGATCTCGAGTGTTGCAACGCCTGTTGCTGGTGCGAGTCATGCAACCGCGACGAGTCATTGTCTGCGCCTTGGCCGATCAATGCCGTGAACTCGACGTGTTGGTCACGGCGCTGTATCTGAGCAGCGTCGATTCGGCTATTCAGTTGTTGGCGATCGGTCAGCCCTTCGAAGAGTTGGTTCTGGTCTGCGAGAAGATCAGGCCCAAGGCACTGATAATAATTTCCAACCACGCGCCGGCGGGGGAACTGCCTAGACGTTTGAAACGCTTGGCCATGAGTCTGGATTGTCAGGTGTTGCTGGCCGGAGAGGCATCGGACCTGGCGCAGGAGAGCCTGGCTGGATCATCGATCGGTTGTCTGGGAAGCGAGGGAGTGTTGATGCGCCAGCGTCTGAAGCAGTTCCTGGCGGGAAACCTGGATACCTGAGCGTAGATAGACTGAAAGATCAGATATGCAGGGCAGGATGGGTCAGGCGATGTTGCTGAAGAATGTACTGACGCAGGCGTTCGGTTTCGTCCTTGTCACTCTGGCTCAATTCGTAGGCGTAGAAACCCTGCTCGGTTTCACGCTCGAAGGTGCCGCGCAACGCAATCCGCTCATAACCTGACGGGCTGAACCACAACGCGAAATGCTTCGGCGCCTTGGTCTTGTTGCGAACCTCCAGCAAAACCCCTTTGAACGATATTTCATGCACCCACATCGTGCCGGGTTGGCCCTTGGCATTTTCCAGTGCCACGGGCTCTTCGAGCACCAGGCGCCATGGCCGAATCATCGGCCCGTCTTCATAGATGCTGGGGACGCCGAGGCGTAGATGCATGGCGTGAAATTCATCTTCCACCAAGTGCAGCGGGAAGGTCATTTGCTGATTTTCGAAATTGGCCTGGATAGTGACTTGCTCATGAGCAGCCAGGCGGGTGAGCAAGTCACGAATCTGCGAGCCACCGTTGACGAGCAGACTCGACGTCGCATCCCGCACATTGAGTTGCGGGTTGTGTTGCATGTTCTGGATAAAATCCAGCTCATCCTGCGTCAGGAGTGCGTCGCGCTGCATGGTTTGCTCGAAAGAAATAATTACAAAGTCATCGGTGATTGTAGTAAATGACCACTAATTCGCAGATTGGTTTGAGCCGTTCGTCGTTTTGAGTGCGGCAATTTCTGCCTGTGCCTCGGCCAATTGCGCTTCCAGCTGCGCGACTCGCTGCTGCGCCTTGACCTGAACCGTGACGTCTTTCTGCACCCCGACGAAATAGGTTTGCCCGTCGTCCGGGTTTTTTACCGTGGAAAGCGACAGTTCGTTCCAGAACGGAGTGCCGTCCTTGCGGTAATTCCTGAGGATTTCCCGGCAAGAGCCGCCACTGCCCAACGCCTGCCGAATCAAGGCGAGGGCTGGCTGATCCCGGTCCCCTGCCTGCAAAAAACGGCAATCCTGATAGAGGATTTCTTCGCTGGAATAACCGGTCAGGCGCTCGAATGCCGGGTTTACGTAAATCAGGATGTTGTCCTGTTCGCCTTCCTTTTCGGCAATCACGATGCCGTCGTTGGAGGCGTTGATCACCATTTGCAGCAGTTGGGCATTGATCATCGCAGAGTCCTTTGCGTATTGATTGATACGCTGCATTCTAAAAGATCAATAAGGGCGGTGCTGTTAATATCTCCTACTTTTATTTAGATTCAGGATCAGATTGATGAAAGTCGCCATCCTTTCCGGCTCGGTGTACGGCACGGCTGAAGAAGTCGCCCGTCACGCTGCAAGCATTTTGAACGCCGCCGGTTTTGAAACATTGCACAACCCGCGTGCGACCCTCGCCGATGTTCAAGCTTTTGGCCCCGAAGCGTTTTTGGCGGTGACCTCGACCACCGGCATGGGCGAGTTGCCGGACAATCTGCAACCGCTGTATTTCGCCATCCGCGATCAGTTGCCGGCGGCCTGGCGTGGTTTGCCGGGCGCGGTGCTCGGTTTGGGCGACTCCAGTTATGGCGATACGTTCTGCGGCGGCGGCGAACAAATGCGCGAATTGTTCGGCGAACTGGGCGTGCGTGAAGTCCTGCCGATGCTGCGCCTGGACGCCAGCGAAACCGTGACGCCGGAAACCGACGCTGAGCCTTGGCTGGCGGAGCTGGTCAGCGCACTGCGAGGCTGACGTGTGCAAGCCTGCTCGCGATAGCGGCGGGTCAGGCAACATTGATGCTGAAGCTGCCGCCGTCATCGCGAGCAGGCTCGCTCCCACACGTTCGCGGGTGCTCTGACAATGGATCCAGACTCACCCGCGCACTGACTCGCTCGGCCATCAAGCTGGCTGCCAATGCAACTACACGAAGTCCGGGGGCTGACTAGACTGCTGTAACGCAGCAAAAAACAATAAAAACCCAGAAAAATAAAAAAGAGAATCCTTGCCGTGAGCGTAGCCCCCGTCCAATCGCCACACAGCATCAAAGACAAAGTCAGTGCCGCCGAATGGCAGACCCGCGTCGATCTGGCCGCCTGTTATCGTCTGGTCGCCTTGCACGGCTGGGACGATCTGATTTTCACGCATATTTCCGCCAAGGTGCCGGGCACTGAAGACTTTCTGATCAACCCGTTCGGGCTGATGTTCCATGAAATCACCGCGTCGAGCCTGGTCAAGGTCGATCAGGCCGGCAACAAGCTGATGGACAGCCCTTACGAGATCAATCCGGCGGGTTACACCATCCACAGCGCCGTGCATGAAGTCCGTCATGACGTCGTGTGTGTACTGCACACCCACACAGCGGCGGGGGTGGCGGTATCGGCGCAGAAGCAGGGCATCTTGCCGATCAGTCAGCAGTCCTTGTTCGTCCTTTCCAGCCTGGCCTGTCACGCCTACGAAGGCGTTGCGCTGAACCATGAAGAAAAGGCGCGACTGCAAGCCGACCTCGGAGAAAGCAATTTCCTGATGCTGCACAACCACGGTCTGCTGACTTGTGGCGGCACCATCGCCGACACGTTCCTGATGATGTTTACCTTTCAGCGCGCCTGCGAGATTCAAGTGCTGGCGCAGAACGGTGGTGCGGAGCTGATCGCCATCGAACCGCAGATTCTGGCGGGTGCCAAGGCGATGATCGCCGGTGTCACCAAAAGTGCTCAAGGGATGGGCGGCGCGCTGGCCTGGCCGGCGCTGCTGCGCAAACTCGATAAACAAGACCCCGGTTATAAACTCTAAATGGCCCTCGCCGAGATTCCTTTATGTGTCTGGCGCAAACGCGGCCAGACCTTCGTATTCCGCGGTCAGCCCCTGCGCTATTGGGCCGCGGGGCAAGGCGAACCGCTGTTGTTGATCCATGGCTTCCCGACCGCCAGCTGGGACTGGCATTACCTGTGGCAGCCACTGGCGCAGCGCTATCGGGTGATTGCCTGCGACATGCTCGGTTTCGGCGATTCGGCCAAACCGGTGAACGACGACTATAGCCTGCTGGCACAGGCCGATTTGCAACAGGCCTTGCTGGCGCATCTGAACGTTGACCAACCCGTTCACATTTTGGCACACGATTATGGCGACAGCGTGGCCCAGGAGCTGTTGGCCCGGCACTATGAAACGCGCGCTGATATCGCCAGTTGCGTGTTCCTCAATGGCGGGCTGTTTCCCGAAACCCATCACCCGGTGTTGATGCAAAAACTCCTGCTCAGCCCTTTGGGCTGGATGATCGGGCGAGCCTTTACCCGAGACGCGTTGGTGAAGAGTTTCCAGCAGGTCTTCGGTCCGCAGACCCGGCCCACGGAAAGTGAACTGGATGATTTCTGGAGCCTGGTCGACAGCAATCACGGGCAACGGATCATGCACAAATTGATCAGTTATATCCCGCAGCGCCGTGTCCAGCGTGAACGTTGGGTCAGTGCCATGCAGCGTGGCGAGGTGCCGTTGCGGGTCATCGATGGCGAGGTCGATCCGGTTTCTGGCGCGCACATGGTGGCGCGCTATCGGCAACTGATTCCCGACCCGGACACCATTCTGCTACCTGAAATCGGCCATTACCCGCAGATCGAAGCGCCGGCGCAGGTGCTCAAGCACTATCTGGAGTTTCGCGACCGGCTGGTTTCACCGCCGCGTAAAGTGGCGTGTTCCTGACTATCCCGCTGCCTTATTGCGCACCATTCAGCCGCCCCCGTGTTCATTGTGACCGGCAGCCCCGTGGCTGACACTCGCACTCATTATCCCTTGCAATGTCCCTTGGCCTGCTGGAGTTCCCCATGAATGAGTCTGTGCGCTTCGAAGATAAAGTGGTGATCGTCACCGGTGCGGGCGGTGGTTTGGGGCGGGCGCACGCGCTGCTGTTCGCAAAGCAGGGCGCCAAAGTGCTGGTCAATGATCTCGGCGGTTCGGCTCAAGGCGAAGGCGCCAATGCATCGGCTGCCGATCGTGTGGTCGCAGAAATTCGCGAAGCGGGCGGTATCGCCGAGGCCAACCACGATTCCGTCACCGACGGTGACAAAATCGTGCAACACGCCCTCGACACATTCGGCCGTGTCGATGTTGTGGTGAACAACGCCGGCATCCTGCGAGACAAGACCTTTCACAAAATGGACGACAGCGACTGGGACCTGGTTTACCGCGTCCACGTCGAAGGCGCCTACAAGGTCACCCGCGCCGCCTGGCCGCACATGCGCGAGCAAAACTATGGCCGCGTGATCTTCACTGCCTCGACCTCGGGTATCTACGGCAACTTCGGTCAGTCCAACTACGGCATGGCCAAACTCGGCCTCTATGGCCTGACCCGCACACTCGCCATCGAAGGCCGCAAGAACAACATCCTGGTCAATGCCATCGCCCCGACCGGCGGCACCCGCATGACCGAAGGCCTGATCCCGCCACACGTGTTCGAGCAACTCAAACCGGAGCTGGTCAGCCCGCTGGTGGTGTACCTGGCCAGCGAACATTGCCAGGAAACTTCGGGGCTATTCGAAGTGGGTGGCGGCTGGATGGGCAAAGTGCGCTGGGAGCGCAGCCTGGGCGCCGGGTTTGATCCGCGGGTTGGTTTCTCTCCGGAAGATGTGGCGGCGCATTGGCAGCAGATTTGTGATTTTGAGGGGGCCGCGCATCCGAAGGACAATATTGAGGCGCTGAAGGAAATGATGGAGAACTTGCAGAAGTATTCGATTTAAGTGGAGGGGGCCACCAAGCTGAGGCTTGGTGGCCGAATTGCTAGTTAAGAGTATTTGTTTTCGATCATGAACTTGGGAGCTTTCCAGTTCGGGCCTTTGATAGCGACAGGGCCTTCACCGTTGGCCAGTACACCCTCCTCGAAAAGCCTTGCATAGGTTTTCAGCAGCTCGCCACTTTCAATGACTTCATGTCGATAGCGTCCAAACATTCTGTCTAGAGATGGAATAGCGGAACCGAGTGCGAAAACGGTCAAGACATCTTCTACTGTTTCATTTTTAACTACTTGCTCGACGATGCTCACTGTTTGCCTCCTTTCAAAAAATTCTTGAAAAATATTTCATCTTGTCTATCCGCAGCCGTTATGGCGTCTTTTGTGTAGAGCAACGACTCATCATCATGAAGCTTGAAGTCTTCCAGGGTCGCCGTGTGCGCGTTGTTCCAGATCGGCAAATCTTTGTCGGGTTTGAAGTCATCGCTGAGCCCCAGCGCTCGAAACCTCTCAAGCTCCCTCATCTCATGAGTGTAGTAGCGCAGATCCGTGTCAGTGAGCTGCGAGTATCCGTTAAGGATTTTCTCAAGGCGTTGCACCATCATGTCATTGGCATCGGATTGATCGAGTCGTGCGATGTGTAATTTCACAGCATCAATTCCGGTTTGGGTAATGACAGCCGTGCGCCAGTCCAGATCCAGTATCGGCCCTCCCGCCTGCTCCGGATTGAAAAGACGCCCGCTGTATTTACCTTTGACGGAAGCCCCTTGATAGGGACTGCTGATAACGACATACAGCGGCGCAATACCCGAATCATCTGGAAAGACGATGATGGACCTGTCCCAACCCTCCACCAGTATGGGATGCAAATCCAGACGCCCTTCGAGGGGCACGATCGGGATTCCGGGATACGTCGGCGTATCAGCCTGAACAATCGGCCGTTCGGTCGAGCTGTTACCCGGTGTGACGGCGGGTGTCCAGGTCAGGGTATTGGTTGGCGAGTCAGGCAGGCCTAGCCGATAAACGTTGTTCTGCGCATCGAATGTTGCGTGCCTCACCGGAACGCTGGGGCGAATGTCGAACCCGTCGGCCGTGATGACAAACACCTCTGCGCCTGAGCCGATGGGTCTGTAGCCAATCCCGACCGGCAGATCCAGTGTTCCTTGCCGGTCCGCGATCGCTCGCAGTGACTGTGCGCTTTCTGACGTCAGTTCCGCGAGCGGTACGCTCATCGTAAAGCGTTCGCCGTTTCCCAGGCGCGAAGGCGTCAGCAGAGCGGCGAAACCGATCAGTGCCAAGCCCAGTGTCGCGGCGCCTGCCGCAGTTGCCACCTGCAATGCCGAACGCAGTGCGGTGATTATCGCGGCCGATGTTTCGGGAGCGAGGATGACGGCGGTCGAGGCGAAGGAAAATACCGGGCTGGAAGAGGCTGTCGCTCCCATAGCGGGATATACCCGCAGGGCTGCTGAAGCCGCTTGCTGTTTCTCGTGCTCCTGCCGTTCAGCTTCAACACGAAGCAGTTCTGCCTGACGTTGAGCCTCAGCCAGTGCTGCAAGCCGTGCTTGTTCGACAGCCACTTGTCGTGCGGCGGCTTCGGCGGCAACGAGCGCTTGTTCGGTAGCCAGTCGTTGATCCTCAGCCAGCGCTGCAAGGCGTGCCTGCTCTCGAGCAAGGGCCTCAGCTTGCTCGTTGATCCGTGCCAACTCGGCGGCGATCCGTCGGGCTTCCTGCTCCGCTGCCATTCGCGCCTGATCTTCGGCTTGCACAGCAGCCAGCCAGTTGAGCACGTTGACCTGTTGCTGATTGAGAAGCTGGATGGCTTGGCTCAGAAGCCTCGCTTCATGAGCTGCCCGGTAGGATTGGCTCCACAACTCCCGTACTGCGGCTGACCGGTCCGCTCGCCGGATAGCTGAGGCCCGATTCAGAAAATCATTGAAGTTTTTGCCAATCGGATCACTTCCATAAAAGCGGTTGGCGATGGCGGTCTGTCCGTGAAGTTCTGCAGTCTTGCGTTGAATCAGCGTGTTTCTGACACCCAGTTCGCGAATCAATGCCGCCGCCGGCGATAGAGGATGCGTTGGGCCTTCCAGCCGTGTCGAGGCCAGCTCGGCCTCAATTGATTGTGCTAATAATGTGGACTTTGCACCGAACTCTTGTTCAAGGGCTATCTGAGTGCCGTACATTATTTCGCGGGTTTTATGGTTGGCCCCTGCCGGCCCGAACATACCGCTAAATGAATAGCCCTGCGTGGTGTCCTTAAAGGGGTCCCAGTTATCTGGGGCCTCTGCAGTAATATGTGTTGCATCAAGAATTAATGGCGGTTTCTGCATATTCAATTCCTTTGAATTTGCTGTTCAGGGTTTCTATGTGATCAATGGATATAGGTTTCAGAAGATATTCTGGTTTGTCGCAGTAGAGAGTGCTCTTCCATTGATTGATAAGTTATTGCTTTACGTTACAGTGGAATTGGAAGTCATGGGTCCGAGAAGTACGTAGGGAACCACTCGTATAGTCGAGAGAAGTTTCCTTGACTGAATAAATAATTAGAAATGTCTTTATCTTGAAGAGGATTTTTCTTACCTGCTACAGCGAAACATCTTGTAGGAATACTTGTATGAAGCCTGATTGCCAGACAAAACCATCGCCCATAAAAAAGGCCGCTGCAAACGCAGCGGCCAAAGCAAGACGTGGATCAAGGAGCAATAAATCAACGTCAGTGAACAGGGGGCGATGAGTCGAAAAAATACGCTTCAAATCATCTGGAATCTGTCGCCAACGGGGTGGGTCAATCATCCCCGTCGCTTCGTGCTTTCAGGCCGTTTGCCGTGAAAGCCCGGCAAGAATAAGGGCTTGAGCGCAAAGGAAAAATAGCGATTCCAGACATGCACTGTTGCAGGCTGAGCAACAGTCGCAGGCTGACACTTGTAGCAGCTGCCGAAGGCTGCGTTCGGCTGCGAAGCAGTCGCAAAATCAGGCACTGCGTTCTGTCAGGCACACTTTGGATTCAGGGTTTACGCAGCCGAACGCAGCCTCGCGAGCTCGGCAGCTGCTACAAGCGAGCGCCTGCTACGCACCCCGGCTTCACCCTGTCCCATGCGCTGCACTGATAACCCTCCATCCAGCCCATCCATACCTCGCGCAAACCCCCGTCCCATGCGGGCATTCATCCTTTGGAGGGACAACGCGAATACCTCCTTGGTGCGCTTATCGCTCCCGGCGTGCGGCAGTAGGGTGGGGCCTTCTGTCACTCACCGGGGAAGACGCATGACAAAAACAACAATGCGCGCCATCTTCAAACCGCAAGCGCTGGCCGCTGCGGTGGCCTTGGGCTGCTGTGCCCAGGCGCAGGCTGTTTCATTCAACATCGGCGAAATCGAGGGGCAGTTCGATTCCTCGTTGTCGGTCGGCGCGAGCTGGGGCATGCGCGATGCCGACAAGTCACTGGTGGGCACCGTCAACGGCGGTACCGGCCAGTCTTCGACCGGTGATGACGGGCGCCTGAACTTCAAGAAAGGCGAGACCTTCTCCAAGATCTTCAAAGGTATCCACGACCTCGAATTGAAATACGGCGACACAGGCGTGTTCGTCCGTGGCAAGTACTGGTACGACTTCGAGCTGAAGGACGAAGACCGCGAGTTCAAACAGATCAGCGACAGCGGTCGCAAAGAAGGCGCCAAGTCTTCGGGCGCACAGATCCTCGATGCATTCGTCTATCACAACTATTCCATCGCCGATCTGCCGGGCACCGTGCGCGCCGGCAAGCAGGTGGTCAGCTGGGGTGAAAGTACCTTCATCGGCAACTCGATCAACAGCATCAACCCGGTCGACGTTTCCGCATTCCGTCGTCCGGGGGCGGAGATCAAGGAAGGCCTGATTCCGGTGAACATGCTGTTCGCTTCCCAGGGCCTGACCGATCAGCTCACGGTGGAAGGTTTCTACCAACTGGAGTGGGATCAGACCGTTCTCGACAACTGCGGCACTTTCTTCGGCGTCGACGTGGCGGCGGACGGCTGCAACAACGGTTATACCGTCGGCAGCCCGGCGATTGCGCCGTTGGCGCCGCTGGCGTCAGCCTTTGGCCAACCTATTCAGGTCACCCGTGAGGGCGTCATCGTGCCTCGTGGCGGCGACCGCGATGCCCGGGATTCAGGGCAGTGGGGCACCGCCTTGCGCTGGCTCGGTGACGACACCGAATACGGCCTCTACTTCATGAACTACCACAGTCGCACACCGACCGTCGGCACCACCACCGCCGGGCTGTCCACACTGGCCAGCCTGCCGGGCATGGTCAGCATTGCCAACCGTCTGGCCCCGGGCAGCGGCTCGGGCCTGGCGCAAAGCGTGATGCTCGGGCGCGGCCAGTATTACCTCGAATACCCGGAAGACATTCGTCTGTACGGTGCAAGCTTCTCCACCACTTTGCCCACCGGGACTGCCTGGACCGGCGAAATCAGCTACCGGCCCAACGCTCCGGTGCAGGTCAATACCAACGACCTGACACTGGCGTTGCTTAACCCGATCGCCGGCGGCGCCGCATCGCCTGTCGCGACCCGGCCAGGTGCCGACAACACGGGTTATCGCCGCAAGGAAGTGACCCAGGTCCAAAGCACCCTGACGCACTTTTTCGACCAGGTATTGGGCGCCCAACGGCTGACCCTGGTGGGTGAAGCAGCGGTGGTACGGGTTGGTGGTCTGGAGTCGCGAAGCAAGCTGCGTTATGGCCGCGATTCGGTTTACGGCCAGTACGGTTTCGGCGGCGATACCGACGGCTTCGTCACCTCAACTTCCTGGGGTTACCGCGCCCGGGCGATCCTTGATTACGCCAACGTGATCGGCGGGATCAACCTCAAACCCAACCTGTCCTGGTCCCATGACGTCGCCGGCTACGGTCCCAACGGGCTGTTCAACGAAGGCGCCAAGGCGGTCAGCGTCGGTGTCGATGCCGATTACCGCAACACCTATACCGCGAGCCTCAGTTACACCGACTTCTTCGGCGGTGACTACAACGTCCTGGAAGACCGTGACTTCCTGGCGCTGAGCTTCGGTGTGAACTTCTGATCTGGCTGAGAAGGATGATGTTAATGCGCAAGATGATTCTGCAATGCGGCGCCCTGGCCCTGAGCCTGCTGGCCGCCAACGTGATGGCGGCGGTCTCGCCGGAAGAAGCCAACAAGCTCGGCAACACACTCACGCCGCTGGGCGCCGAGAAGGCCGGCAACGCCGACGGCTCGATCCCGGCCTGGACCGGTGGCATCCCGAAAAACGCCGGCGCTGTCGACAGCAAAGGCTTCCTGGCTGACCCGTTCGCCAACGAAAAACCGTTGTTCACCATCACCGCCGCGACTGTTGATAAGTACAAGGACAAGCTTTCGGATGGGCAGGTGGCGATGTTCAAGCGCTACCCGGAAACCTACAAGATCCCGGTCTACGCGACCCATCGCACCGTGGGCCTGCCGGCGGAAATCTACGAGTCGGCCAAGCGCAGCGCGCTGAATGTGAACAGCATCAACGACGGTAACGGCCTGGCCAATTTCACCGGCAATCGCTATTACGCATTCCCGATTCCGAAGAACGGCGTCGAGGTGCTGTGGAACCACATCACCCGTTATCACGGCGGCAACCTGCGCCGCATCATCACTCAGGTGACCCCGCAGACCAATGGCAGCTACACGCCGATCCGCTTCGAGGAAGAGATCGCCGTACCGCAACTGATGAAGGACCTGGACCCGGAAAAAGGCGCCAACGTACTGACCTTCTTCAAACAGTCGGTGACCGCGCCGGCGCGGTTGGCGGGTAACGTGTTGCTGGTGCATGAAACCCTCGACCAAGTGAAAGAGCCGCGTCTGGCGTGGATCTACAACGCCGGTCAACGTCGGGTACGACGCGCGCCGCAAGTGGCCTACGACGGGCCGGGCACCGCCGCCGATGGTCTGCGCACGTCGGATAACTTCGACATGTTCTCCGGTGCGCCGGATCGCTACGACTGGAAACTGATTGGCAAAAAGGAAATGTACATTCCCTACAACAGCTACAAACTCGACTCGCCGAGCCTCAAGTACGATGACGTGGTCAAGGCCGGGCACATCAATCAGGACCTGACCCGTTACGAGTTGCACCGGGTCTGGGAAGTGGTCGGCACGGTCAAGCCGAGTGAACGGCACATCTACGCCAAACGCCATATGTACCTCGACGAAGACAGCTGGCAAGTGGCGCTGGCGGATCACTACGACGGTCGCGGTCAACTGTGGCGAGTGGCCGAAGGTCACGCCCAGTATTACTACGATCACCAGACGCCGGCCTACACCCTGGAGGCGCTCTACGACATCATTGCCGGCCGATACATTGCCTTGGGCATGAAGAACGAAGAGAAGCACAGCTTCGAATTCGGCTTCGACGCCAAGTCAGCGGACTACACTCCGTCGGCCCTGCGCGCCGAGGGCGTTCGGTAAGGGTTTTGATACATTGGCATCACCAGAGGCGACCTGCGGGTCGCCTTTTTTATGGGCGCCAATCAGCGTCCTGAATACTTCTCAACAAGCGGGTTATAGAGGGCTAGGGTGGCCGGACAATTATAAAAAGGCACGCCGCAATGACCGCCATGACTCCGTGTCTGGACCGTTCTGGATTCCTGCCCCGCCTGTCCTCTCATCACCTGTCGCGGGCTCGTTTAAGCGAGCCGTTATTGGCTTCGACGGCCCGGGTGAAATTACTCTGCGCACCCGCCGGCAGTGGCAAGAGCGCGTTGCTCGCCGAATGCCTGTTGCAGGCGCCAACCCAATGCCAGGTGCATTGGTTGCCATTGTCCGGCGTGGCGTGGAGCGCAGCGGATTTTTGTCAGCGTCTGGCAGAAACGTTGGGGCTGGCCTCATCGGATGAAACCGGGTTGCTGGGCGATCTGGCGCGACTGCAGACGCCGACTTGGCTGTTTCTCGATGACTATTGCCGTCTGCCGAACCCGGAGCTGGATCAGTTACTGGATCGCATGTTGGCGATCAGCAGCCCGATGCTGACCTGGTGGCTGGGTGCCCGCCGCCGGCCGCCATGCAACTGGCCAAGATTGCTGCTCGACGCTGAGTTGTACGAGTGCGAGAGCCCTTCGCTGGCGTTCACCCAAGGTGAAGTCGAGCAGATATTGCAGCCCTGGGTACCCGAGCAAGCCGGTAAGGTGGCCAGTCGGATTATCCAGCGCACCGGCGGCTGGTGTGCCGGTGTACGGATTGCATTGTTGCAGAAGTGCGACTGGTCACGTCAGGACAACTCCCTGGGACGGGCGGCCACCTTGCTCGATTACCTGGGGCATGAGTTGTTCAGCTCGCTGACGCCTGAGTTGAGCGAGGTCTGGCGCGTGCTGGCCCACTTGCCCCGCTTCAATGCCCGATTGTGCGATCACCTGTTCGGGGCCGGGGAGGGCGCTCAATACTTGCGGACCTTGCAAGCGCTGGGCTGTTTTATCGAACCTTGGGGGGACTCCAGCGACTGGCTGCAGATTTTCACCCCGTTCACGCAGTTGTTGCGCGATGAGCAATGGCCGGCGGGACGCTCTTGGCATCGGCGTGCATGCCAGTGGTTCTGTGCTGAACAGGACTGGAAATCAGCCTTCGAACAGGCCTTGCTCGCCGAGGAATACGAGGTGGCGGTCAGCCTGTTGCAGCACTTCAGTTTCGAGCACTTGTTCGAAGAGCAAATGGTCGTGCTGTTGCTGCGTTTGCATGAGCAGCAAGGCGAAGAACTGACGCTGGGGAGTCCGCAGTTGGTGGGCTTGATTACCGCTGCGCTGTTGTTCGCCGGACGCTTTGAACAAGCGACTCTGTGCATCGCTCATTTGGCGCATTTCACGCCTCAACCCTCGGCGGTGCTTCAGCGTCAACTGATTGCACGCTGGCAGGCTCTGCAGGGTTGGTTACTGCATTTGCAGGGACGAATGGAGTCTTCGCGTGCGCACTTTCTTGATGCATTGAGCGCGCTCGATCCCGAATGCTGGACGGCGCGCCTGATGTGTTTGTCCGGTCTGACGCAACAAGCCCTGCTAAGGGGCGAACTCGACGTGGCGCAAGCCCATAACCGCGAGGCGCTGTGCCTGGCGCGGGCGCAAGGATCTCTGGTGTTCGAGGGCTTGATGGAACTCGATCATGCGCAATTGCTGGAGCAACGGGGTGCGGCGGTGCGGGCTGAAAGTCTGCTCGCCAATATGCATGAATTGCTTTGCCTGCAATCTGACCGAGCAGTGCCTCTACTGGGGCGAATTGCCTTGCGTCGAGGGCGCCTGGCCTTGTGTCAGGGGCTGGATGAACAGGCCGCGGATTTTTTTCAGGCCGGGTTGGAGGACTGCGTTCGCAATCATGACAAACGTGCGCTGTACGGTTTTCTCGGGCAGGCACAACTGGCGGCCAATCAGGGCGACTACGCCCAAGCCTTCGTCCGCCTGCGCGACGCCGAGCGATTGATGCAGCAGCGGCAGATCCCGGACACGGTCTACCGTGGTGCTCTGCTGCAGGTCAGCAGTCAGTGCTGGTTGCAACAGGGGCGTCCCGAACTGGCCCGTGAGGCGTTGAGCCGGGTGCTCAACCATTATCGGGGGCCACAGGCCCGGCAGGCCCCACCGGCGACACTGGAGTTGATTCCGCGGATTGAGTATTTGTTGATTCTGGCCGAGGTCAAACTGCAACGGGTGGAGGATCCCTTGGCTCGACTCGCCGCTCTGCTTGAGCACGCACAAGCGAACGGGATGATCAGCCTGGAAGCCGAGCTTCTGCTGGCGATGGCCGAGGCGGCCTTCATGGTGGGCGAACAGGGGAATGCCCGGCAGTTTTTCGAAAAAGGCGTAGCGAAGGCGAACCGTTGTAACTTGCAGCCGTTGTTGGCGCAGTTGAACAGGCGTTGTCCCGGTTTCTTGTCGGAACTGCACATGATCGATAATAACGAGCCATTTTCTGACAAGGATATTAATGAAAGTCCACTGAGCCTGAGGGAGTTGGAAGTGCTTGAGTTGATTGCGTCAGGAAGTTCGAACCGACAAATAGCCGATAAGTTATTCATCTCATTGCATACCGTTAAAACACATGTCCGGCGAATTCATGGAAAGTTAGGGGTCGAACGCAGGACGCACGCAGTGGCAAGGGCAAGAATGCTGGGTTTGTGCGGTTAATTGTTTTTTAATCATGTTGTGAATCTGTTTTGATGTTTTGGATATTTAATGTTTTGCAAAGAGTGGTGGGTGTTATTGTTGGTTTTGGTTGCGTTACGTTAATTGCACTGGTTCAGGCAATGTTTCGTTGTCTGATTTTTAAGGTGCATTAATGGAATGTGTATATGACTGTTCAGGAAATACCGTTAATACAGGAAGATCTTGGGAAGGTGGTTGAAGGTTTTACCGCGCTGGAAGAAGTGCTCAACAAAACCCCATCGTTTAAATCAATCGTGCAAGACGTTTTGTTAAAGGAACTTCAGCAACTGTTGCCGGAGGTCTACATCAGCAGGACTTACATCAATGCCCGACGTTCAGGCATTGTGAATCAGGAGCCGACTGGTCTGTTCTTGGACGTATTCATGGAGTGTCTGAGTCGTGGGCGCGCTCCTGTTTATGACGCGAGTCAGTACGGCGTCTATGACTGGTCCGGCTCCACGGATGAGTTGGACCGGGTCGACGGTCTGGACGTGGTTGTTCTGGGGGCGCTGATCGGCGATGTGCTGGGTACACTGGCGCAAAAATACACGCAAGTTCTGGGGCAACACTGGGCGGCACCTCTGGGCAAGGATGCCCAAGGTCGTGAATCGGTCTCTCGCAGCAGTGATCTGCGGGACGTGTATGCGGCGCTTTTCTGGCAAGAGTTGAAAGCAACGGTACAAATGCAAGGGGTGAGGTCGGAAGTAGAAAAGAGCTACGAAGTTTACATCAGGGGCAATTCCCAGACGCCGGCTTACAGTCTTTCTCTGGAGCTGGAAAACGGACGATTTGCAACGCTGGCTTGTTGTTTTGTCATGTATTTAAGTGGCCGGTCCATCGATGAACTTGTACCTGCCAATGATGACTGGGTCATCCTTTACACCCCTGCAAACGGGCTGGAAACGTTCCAGACGTCGGCAATAATGCACCGCTCGCTGGAGCAGCGCCTTCGCGACGCGAACAGCCGGGCGCAGTTGCTCAAAGATATTTCACTGGAGGACGCTGAACAGGTCAGAAGTGTTCCTGATATCCGTTATTTAAAAACCCATGGCGAAATTTTCCAGGTTGCCATCGACAACCTGTTGGATAAACAACGGCGTGACGTCGCTTATGGCATTCGCCGCTTGCTGGAGCCAGATGCGGATCTGCCAGGCATCGTCCAATCCATTGAGCAGACTCAACGTCTGGATGAGTTGAACGGTTATGCCAAGAGCCGCACCGCACGTCTGCTCGCATTGATGACGATGAACGCCAGGCCCCAATGGCTGAAGGACACTTCCACCACCCATCAGAAAACATTTGCCGCTTTGGAACAGGCGTTGCTCAGAAGCCAGGTGGCATTGCATGAGGCGATGGGGGGGCTGTCCTCCTTTCAGGACTATGTGCGGCGGGTCGTCGAAGAACATATTTCCCAAGTCAGTCCCAATCGCGTTGATCCCGATACTGTTTGGGTGTCGGTAAAGCATTCGGTGCGTATGGGCGCCAGGAACATCGAGCATGTCCAGCGTAAAACCCTGACACAGCTGTTCATGTATGGTGTGCATGATGTTGCAGGGCAATACACGATTCAGTTTGAAGAATTTCACTACAACTTGGCTTTCAATATTGTAGACACCATCCGGAAATTTGATCTTCGTTTGAAATACGCCAGTGAACGAAGTTATCGCCTCAGCGATCCGCAAGTTAAAGACGCCCTGCGAGAAGTATTGAGTCAACAGATTGCACTGAGTAACTTCGCCGCGTTGCTTCAAAAACATATCAGCCCCCAAGCACAGGACATCGCGCAGCGCTATCTGTTTGGCGATCCGGGCGTGGAGGCATACAGCGTTGCTTTTCGCAGCCACTACCGGCCGTTTAAAGACATGATCGTTTACCGTGCCAGAGGTGCAATGGCTGATTTTTCGATGCATGTGCTCTATGCGCCTGGCGCACCGACGGGGCAGCAATGGTATGAGTTCCCCGATCTGACGGCGCTCAAACGTCAATTCATCCGCTGGGGGTTCGAGCAGCGCGATCGTGACTTCCTGATCGGGCAGGCTTTCAGCATGGATCGTGCGGATCTCGTGAAGAGATATCTATCTGAAGTCGAGCCGGCGACGGTGTACCAGCAGTGGTGGTGGGGTGGTGTCACTTTGGTGAAATGGGCGACGGAAGACGGACTGTTGATGGGCGCCATCCATAACATCGTCGGCTGGGAAATTGCCGAAGAACAAGTGGTCACACCCGTCTGGTACAGGAAGGCCGCGCCACAAGATCGCGAACTTTTCACAAGGCTGAACACAGATTTCAAAGCCATCTACCAGGTATCAAAAGAACCACTGCATATCGAAACGCTTGCCGCCTTCTCGCGCAAACTGGTCATGAAGGCGTTGAACGATTATCTGCGTCGATCCGGCCCACATCCGGAAATCGACCCGGATCGGGTGAGCGTCAAGTTGCGTGGACACGACTATATGACACTCACCAATGTGTTCATTCAGTGGCAGATTTGGCGTGCTGATGGAACGGTGTGGTTCGGTTCCATGGATAACTCGTCGCTGGGGCGCTTGAATGAGGCCACTGTCACTGCGCTGATCAAGTTAATGCCGGGCGAGAAATATGAGCAGTATCTACGGCAGGATTTTCTGGCAACGCCTTCTTATGATCTGAAAGCAAAGCTTTACTGCAAGACCGTGCAGAACGAAATGCTCAGGGCGGCATTGACACAAAAAATGCAGGGCTCTCTTTCCGGTGAACACTTCAATTGGCTCAAGGGGCTGATCGAGGATCTGGATCATGATCGTATTCACAATACGCTTCCGTTGCAGACGGGGGGGGTGCCAGGCGAAGGCGTTTATACGCTGGCGCTCGAGGGGCGACGGTTGGAGGGGGCCTATACGTTCGGGCGCAAGGTGGCTGGCAGGTTGGAATACCTGATCTACATTCCGAAAGCACCGGATGGCCTGGCATTTCGTCCCATTGAGTCGTTGACTCAGGGCTTAAAGGGAGGCGCACTGGGCAATCATGTTGTCGGACTTGTCAGGCTGGAAGACAGAGGCGTAGTGCAACGTTATATCGACAACTGCCGCAACGCTTCAGGTGCCTTGCCGACGCCAAGTTTGCGAGACAGTTACCCTGTGACCCACTTCAAGTTCGAATACCACAGTATGGTGTTGCGGCTTATCTATGACGTCGACTATCAGACGAGCACGCGTGCGGAAATTTTCTGGCGTAACGTGATGATCGGCGCAGAACTGGTGGTGGATGTCATCTCGCTGTTTATCCCTCCAGTGGCTATGGTGGTCAGCGTCCTGCGTATCACGCGTTCGATCGTTCAGGGTGTGATTGCTTACAGTCTGGGCGATGAAGATGCCGGCAAAGCCTACCTCGCCTCGGCCTGGAGAAGCACCATCCTCGCGTATGTGGGCTTCGTGGCGGGGGTTGGCACGTCGACTTCGGCGGTGGGCCTGTTGTTGCAGATCAAGGACATCTCCGAAATTTTGTCGACCGCGACCGGCGTTCCGGTGGGCGCTGGCTATGTCACTGCGGTGACGTCCACGTACCTGATTCAGGACAGTAAAACCCGAATCACAGACTGATCCTGCCGGGTCAGCCGTTACTCAGGCTGATACCCCATCCGCCAACTTACGGCCCGCGTCGCCGCCAACAACCGCTGCGCCGCCGGGCCGTTTTCATCGGCATGGAACAACGAGGCCGGGCCGACGATGGTCATCACCGCGGCCACCTGCCCAACCGCATTGAACACCGGTGCCGACAACGCATCCACGCCGGGCATCAGCAAGCCGTGAACATGGTGCAAGCCGCGTTCGCGGATATGTTCGCACAATGTGGCGTAAGCCTGCTCATCGGCCAACGGATGAACGTCGACGGCGCGAACTTCGAGATCGCGCAACTCATCGCTTTCACGGTGGGGCAAATAGGCACTGAACACCAGCCCCGTCGAGGAGCTGAGCAACGGTAAAACCGAGCCCAATTGCGTGACCACTGTCACCGCGCGCACGGCCGGTTCGATATGCACCACCGTCGCGCCCTGATTGCCCCATACCGCCAAAAAACAGGTCTCATTCAAATCGTCGCGTAGTTCGGCCAGGGGTAGGGCGGCGACTTTCAGCACGTCCATACTGTTCAAAGCAGCCAAGCCAACCCGAAGCGCTTCACGGCCGAGGCCATAGTGGTTGGTGGCGGGGTTCTGCTCGGCAAAACCGCTGGCGATCAGCGCCTGTAGATAGCGATGAACCTTGCTCGCCGGCATCTGCACGTGTTCAGCCAGGCGCGACAACGAGGTCGATGGCGACAGCTCGGCAAGCGCCTTGAGGATGTCGGTACCGACTTCGGCCGAGCGGACTTTCTGTTTACCGTTGCTTTCGCTGGTCATGAGGCGGTGTGATCCCGGGACGAATGGGCGTCTTTATAGCTTGACGGTCAATACCAATCAAATTACGTTATGCGTAATCGAATTACGATAAAAATAACCCTGGCGTGCCAAGATCTCTTCAGCAGAGTGACAGGCCATTGCCAACTCCCGTTCAGGAGGCTCCATGAACCTCGATTCAACGGCGCCAGCGCTGGCTTATCAGTCAGGCTTTGGCAACGAATTCAGCAGCGAAGCGTTGCCCGGCGCATTGCCCATCGGCCAGAACTCCCCGCAAAAAGCCCCTTACGGCCTGTACACCGAACTGTTCTCCGGCACTGCATTTACCATGGCTCGCAGCGAAGCGCGGCGGACCTGGATGTACCGCATTCAGCCGTCGGCCAATCACCCGGCATTCGTCAAACTGGATCGGCAACTGGCCGGTGGTCCGTTGGGTGAAGTGACCCCCAATCGCCTGCGCTGGAATCCGTTGGACATGCCGACCGAGCCCACCGATTTCATCGACGGGCTGGTGAGCATGGCCGCCAACTCGGGCGCAGAAAAACCGTCCGGGATCAGTATTTATAACTACCGCGCCAACCGTTCCATGGAACGCGTGTTCTTCAACGCCGACGGCGAATTGCTGCTGGTGCCGGAACTGGGTCGCCTGCGCATCGCCACCGAACTGGGCGTGCTGGAACTGGAACCGCTGGAAATCGCCGTCCTGCCTCGCGGGCTGAAATTCCGCGTCGAACTGCTCGACCCGCAAGCCCGCGGCTATATCGCCGAAAACCATGGCGCCCCTCTGCGCCTGCCGGATCTAGGGCCGATCGGCAGCAACGGTCTGGCTAATCCGCGAGACTTCCTGACGCCGGTGGCCTATTACGAAAACCTCAAGCAACCGACCACTCTGGTGCAGAAATTCCTCGGCCAGTTGTGGGGTTGTGAGCTCGATCATTCGCCGCTGAATGTGGTCGCCTGGCACGGCAATAACGTGCCGTATAAATATGACCTGCGCCGCTTCAACACCATCGGCACCGTCAGTTTCGATCATCCGGACCCATCGATTTTCACTGTTCTGACTTCGCCGACCAGCGTGCATGGTCTGGCCAACCTGGATTTCGTGATCTTCCCGCCACGCTGGATGGTCGCCGAGAAGACATTCCGTCCACCGTGGTTCCACCGCAACCTGATGAACGAATTCATGGGCCTGATCCAGGGCGAATACGATGCCAAGGCCGAAGGCTTTGTGCCCGGCGGTGCGTCGTTGCACAGTTGCATGAGCGCCCACGGCCCCGACGGTGAGACTTGCACCAAGGCGATCAACGCGGAACTGGTGCCGGCTAAAATCGACAACACCATGGCCTTCATGTTCGAGACCAGCCAAGTGTTGCGCCCGAGCCGATTCGCCCTGGATTGCCCACAATTGCAAAACAATTACGACGCCTGCTGGGCCACGCTGCCCGCGACTTTCGACCCGACCCGGAGATAACCATGACTCAGACTTCCATCACTCGTAGCTGGGTTGCCTCCGCCAACGGCCACGCGGATTTTCCGCTGCAGAACCTGCCGTTGGGCGTGTTCAGCGTGAAGGGCTCCGCGCCGCGCAGTGGCGTGGCGATCGGCGACCACATCTTTGATCTGGAAGCGGCACTGGAGGCCGGGCTGTTCGATGGCATTGCGAAGAAAGCTGTCGAAGCCACCCGCGGTGGTCAGCTGAATGCGTTTTTCGAACTGGGTCGCGAGGCACGCGTGGCCTTGCGTGAACGCTTGATCGAGTTGTTCAAGGAAGGCAGCACCCTGCACGGCAAGATCGAGGCCCAAGGTGCCAAACTGCTGCCGCTGGCGGCAGATTGTGAAATGCACTTGCCGGCGAAGATCAACGACTACACCGACTTCTACGTCGGCATCGAGCACGCGCAGAATGTCGGCAAACTGTTCCGCCCGGACAACCCGTTGCTGCCGAACTACAAGTACGTGCCGATTGGTTACCACGGCCGTGCCTCGACCATTCGCCCGTCCGGCACTGACGTGCGTCGGCCGAAAGGCCAGACCCTGCCGGCCGGCCAGACCGAGCCGACGTTTGGTCCGTGCGCACGTCTGGACTATGAATTGGAACTGGGTATCTGGATCGGTCAGGGCAACGCGATGGGCGACTCCATCGCCATCGGTGACGCCGCCGACCACATCGCCGGTTTCTGCCTGCTCAACGACTGGTCGGCGCGAGACATCCAGGCCTGGGAATACCAGCCGTTGGGTCCGTTCCTGTCCAAGAGTTTCATCACCAGCATTTCGCCGTGGGTGGTGACGGCCGAAGCGCTGGAGCCGTTCCGTCGTGCGCAGCCTGCGCGCCCGGAAGGCGATCCGCAGCCGTTGCCGTATTTGTTCGACAAGCGTGATCAGGCCGCCGGGGCCTTCGACATCGAACTCGAAGTGCTGCTGCTGACCGAATCGATGCGCGAGCAAAATCTGCCAGCCCATCGCCTGACCCTCAGCAACACCCAACACATGTACTGGACCGTTGCACAACTGGTTGCGCATCACAGCGTCAACGGCTGCCAGTTGCAGGCCGGTGATCTGTTCGGTTCGGGCACGCTGTCCGGTCCTGAAAACGGTCAGTTCGGCAGCTTGCTGGAAATCACCGAGGGCGGTAAGAAGCCGATCGAGCTGGCGTCGGGCGAGGTGCGTAAATTTCTTGAGGACGGCGACGAAATCATTCTGCGCGCACGTTGCAGCCGCGAGGGTTTTGCTTCCATCGGTTTCGGCGAATGCCGCGGCAAAGTGCTGCCAGCACGCTAAGAGGATCGGGTCATGGAACTCTATACCTACTATCGTTCGACTTCGTCCTACCGGGTGCGCATTGCGTTGGCGCTCAAGGGGCTGGATTACCAGGCGCTGCCGGTCAACCTGATCGCGCCGCAAGGTGGCGAACATCGGCAGCCGACCTATCTGGGCATCAACCCCCAAGGTCGGGTGCCGGCCTTGCGCACTGATGAGGGCGAGTTGCTGATCCAGTCGCCGGCGATCATCGAGTACCTGGAGGAACGTTATCCACAGGTGCCATTGCTGTCCAAGGACCTCGTCGCCCGTGCCCATGAGCGTGGCGTGGCGGCGGTGATCGGCTGCGATGTTCACCCCCTGCACAACGTCAGCGTGCTCAATCAGCTTCGGCAGTTGGGGCACGATGAGCCGCAGGTGGTTGAGTGGATCGGTCACTGGATCAGGCAAGGGTTGGCGACGGTGGAGCAGTTGATCGGTGACACCGGTTACTGCTTTGGCGATCAGCCGGGGCTGGCGGATGTCTATTTGATCCCGCAGTTGTATGCGGCCGAGCGCTTCAATATTTCCCTTGAGGCCTACCCGCGAATTCGTCGAGTGGCGGCATTGGCGGCGACACACCCCGCCTTCTTCCTGGCCCATCCGGCAAATCAGCCCGACACCCCTTAATGGCTCACATAGACCTAATGTGGGAGCGGGCTTGCTCGCGAAGAAGGATAACGCGGTGCTCCTGATGGACCGAGGCGTCTGGTTCGCCGGCAAGCCTGGCTCCTACAGGGCGCGGTGATATCGGTTGGATCGCATCTGACCTTTGTAGGAGCGAGGCTTGCCCGCGAAGAACGATAACGCGGTATTCCTGATGGACCGAGGCGTCTGTTTCGCGGGCAAGCCTCGCTCCTACAACGGGGGGTGATTAGTGCACGACCGAGTTGGGTGGCAAATGCCCGAGCCGTTCGGTGAGGCGAATCCGCTGGATCGGGTCGTCACAGAGCAGCAGCGCGTGCTCCAGGTCAAAACGCTCGGCATTCGGGCAGTCCAGTCGTTGGTAGAGACTGGCCCGGGCCAGATAGTCCGAGGCGCTGGCGTTGCCCAATTCAAGCACGCGCTCGGCGTCGATCAGGGCGTCGATGTAGTCATCATTCGTGAGGTACAACTGGCGCAGGTTGCGCGACAGCCGCTGCAGCATCTGCACCGGTTCGGCTGTCAGTAAATGCTCGGCGCCGAGCTGCATGTTCGGGCCGTACTGGCGTTGCAGTAACTCCCGGCAGTCGTTGGGGTATAGCCGTCGCCCGCCGCAAGGGTCGAGCAGATGATCGGCGCCTTGCACCCGCAGCAGGAAATGCCCGGGGAAGTTGACCCCGACCATGGGAATCTCCAGCCTTCTGGCCAGTTCCAGCGCAATCAGGCCCAGCACCAGCGGTTGGCCCCGCCGACGCTCCAGCACTTTATGGAGTAACGCCACTTGCGGACGCAAGGGCGTGGAGTCGTCCTGAGCGAACCCCAGGTCATTCATTCGGCGCAACAACGGTTGGGCCAATTCACTCACCGGCAGCATCGGCAACCCGTAGCTGACCCGCTGTTGCAGGTCCTTGAAATCCGCCAGCACCGTCTCGGGATTCAGTTCCTTATCGTGTTCGACGGCCATCCACAGTGCCGCCTCGAACAGCGCGGGCGGTGATCGTTGCAGACAGTCGAAAAAACGTTGGCGCGGGGTCATCAAAATCTCCGGGGAATGCCTCGTTTTAGCCCCGTCTCAGGCTTTCGTCCAGTGTCGGGCACAGGCGCTAGCAGGTTATGTCCGAAAGCCTCTAAAGCGACGCCGCTTATTCCGGGGCGTTTCTGCAATTTTTGTGCACAAGCTTATACTGGCGACTACAAGAAGTGATTCGGGAGCCCTACGATGTTCGCTCTCATGCAAAGCACTCGCCTTGAATCGCTGCACCTGAGCGTCGATCCGGTCACCGGGTTGAAGGCGGTGATTGCCATCCACAACAGCCGTCTGGGACCTGCCCTGGGCGGGTGTCGTTACCTTGCTTACCCCAGCGATGAATCCGCGATCGAGGATGCTGTGCGCCTTGCCCAAGGCATGAGTTACAAGGCGGCCCTGGCTGGCCTGGCTCAGGGTGGTGGCGTTGCGGTGATTGTTCGCCCGGCCCATGTGGAAAACCGCGCCGCGCTATTTGAAGCTTTCGGGCGCCGCATTAACGAACTCGACGGTCGCTACATCACCGCCATCGACGCCGGCACTTCGGTGGCGGACATGGATTGCATCGCCCAACAGACGCAGTTCGTTACCAGCACCACCGCCGCGGGCGACCCTGCACCGCATGCCGCCATGGGCGTATTCGCTGGTATTCGCAGCACCGCCATGGCCCGCTTGGGCAGCGATAATCTCGAAGGCTTGCGCATAGCCATTCAAGGCCTGGGCAATGTCGGTTATGCCTTGGCCGAACAGCTACACGCCGCCGGTGCCGAGCTGCTGGTCAGCGACATCGATCATGGAAAGGTGCAGCTGGCCATGGAGCAATTGGGTGCTCATCCAATCGCCAACGATGCACTGCTCAGCACACCGTGCGACATACTCGCGCCTTGCGGCCTGGGCGGTGTGCTAAACACCAACAGCGTGTCGCAACTGCGCTGCGCAGCGGTCGCCGGTTCGGCGAACAACCAACTGATCCATCTGGAAATCGCCGATCAACTGGAACGCCGGGGCATTTTGTATGCGCCCGATTACGTGATCAATGCCGGTGGGCTGATCTACGTGTCGCTCAAACACCGCGGGGAAGAGCTGACGACCATCACCGCGCACCTGTCGAAAATCAGTTCACGGCTGACCGAAGTCTTCGCCCATGCCCAGGCGGAAAAGCGCTCTCCGGCCCGGGTGGCGGATGAGTTGGCGGAGAAAGTGTTGTACCGGTGAAAAGTTTGAAAGGAGTGAGAGCCTATCCGGCCGTTGCTCCCCAAGCCCTGCGTCACAAGCGCCGGGCCTGACAAATGCACGCCGATTCCCGCGTGCCAGGAGCCCTGTGATGCTTCACAAGGTTGAGCTGCCTTACACCCGATTTTTATCCCCTGATGGCCTGCCACTCGGCGATCTTCCCGCCTGGGCCGACGATTTCAATCTGTTGACGCGTCTGTATCGGCAGATGGTCCTGACCCGCCTTTTCGATCAGAAAGCTGTCGCCTTGCAACGCACCGGGCGCATCGGCACCTACGCACCGACCCTGGGCCAGGAAGCCATTGGTGTCGCGGTCGGCAGCCTGATGCATGCCGAAGACGTGCTGATCCCGTATTACCGCGACACCGCTGTGCAATTGATGCGCGGTGTACGCATGGAAGAAATCCTGCTGTATTGGGGCGGCGACGAGCGTGGCAGCGACTTTGCCGACCCGGCGGTGGCCCAGGATTTCCCGATCTGCGTGCCGATCGCCACCCAGGCCCTGCATGCCTGTGGCGTCGCCAGCGCCTTCAAGATCCGCGGCGAGCATCGGGTCGCCGTCACCACTTGCGGCGACGGCGGAACCAGCAAAGGCGATTTCCTCGAGGCCCTCAACGTTGCTGGCGCCTGGCAGTTGCCGGTGGTGTTCATGGTCAACAACAACCAATGGGCGATCTCGGTGCCGCGACGAATCCAGTGCGGCGCTCCGACGCTGGCGCAGAAAGCCATTGGTGCCGGGTTCCACGGGGAGCAAGTCGACGGCAATGACATGCTCGCCGTTTACGACCGCGTGCAAGCCGCCCTCGAACGGGCGCGTCACGGTAAAGGTCCGGTGCTGCTCGAATGCCTGAGCTATCGGCTCGGCGATCACACCACCGCCGACGATGCTACGCGCTACCGGTCGGCGGACGAGGTCAAGCAGGCCTGGCTCGAAGAACCGATCAAACGCCTGCAACGGTTTATGGCCGGGCAGGGTGTGTGGGACGAAGGCCGCGAACAGGCGCTAATCAGCGAATGCCAGGGTTTGGTGCAGCGTGCTGTGGATAACTTCGAAGCGGCGGGCCTGCAGGCGCCGGAATCGGTGATGGATCATGTCTACGCCCAATGGCCGCAAGCCCTGGCCGAACAGCGCGAAGAATTTCTGGAGCGGGTGGCGCGACGGACGGGAGGTTCGGGCCATGAGTAACGGCAAAGTGACGCTGCTGGAAGCGGTGAATCTTGCGTTGCATCGGGCCATGAGCGAGGACGAGAACGTCATCGTCCTCGGTGAAGACGTCGGGGTAAACGGAGGCGTGTTCCGCGCCACGCTGGGCCTGCGCGACACCTTCGGTTTCAAGCGGGTGATCGACTCGCCGCTGGCCGAAACCATGCTCGGCGGGCTGGTGGTGGGCATGGCGGCCCAAGGCCTGAAACCGGTGGTGGAAATCCAGTTCATGGGGTTTATTTACGCCACCATGGAGCACCTGGTGTCCCAC
Organism: Pseudomonas sp. NPDC086112; assembly: GCF_044746425.1. Taxonomy (NCBI): domain Bacteria; kingdom Pseudomonadati; phylum Pseudomonadota; class Gammaproteobacteria; order Pseudomonadales; family Pseudomonadaceae; genus Pseudomonas; species Pseudomonas sp. NPDC086112. The sequence continues at coordinate 81,150 of NZ_JBIVCD010000028.1, forward strand.
GCCAGCCGCATGCGCAATCGCACGCGCGGGCGGATCACCTGCCCGATGGTGATGCGCTCGCCCATGGGCGCAGGGATTCGCGCGCCGGAACATCACAGCGAAAGCACTGAAGCGCTGTTCGCGCACATTCCGGGGCTGCGGGTGGTGATCCCGTCCTCGCCGGCCCGGGCCTATGGCTTGTTGCTCGCAGCCATCGACGACCCGGATCCAGTGATATTTCTCGAACCGACCCGACTCTATCGAATGAACCCGCAACCGCTGCTGGATGACGGCAAGCGCCTGCCGCTGGACAGCTGTTTCACCCTGCGTGAAGGCAGTGACATTACCTTGATCAGTTGGGGCGCCAGCGTGATGGAAACCCTGCAAGCCGCCACGCAACTGGCCGAGCAGGGCGTCTCGGCGGAAGTGATCGATGTCGCCAGTATCAAACCGCTGGACCTCGACACGATGGAAGCCTCGGTGCGCAAGACCGGTCGTTGCGTGATCGTGCATGAAGCGCCGCGCTCCTGCGGAGTCGGCGCGGAAATCGCCGCCAGTCTCTACGAACGGGTGTTTCTGGAGTTGCAGGCACCGATCCAGCGAGTCACCGCGCCAGACATTCCGCCGCCGCTGTATCGACTGGAATCGCTGTACATGCCCGGCATCGAAGACATTCTTCATGCCTGCGACACCGTCATGCAGCACTACCCCTAACAGACGCCTGAGGCCGAGGAGGTTGCGATGAAATATTTCAAACTGCCGGATCTGGGCGAAGGCTTGCAGGAAGCGGAAATCGTCCGTTGGCACGTCAAGGTCGGCGATACCGTCAAAGCCGACCAACTGCTGGTGTCGGTGGAAACCGCCAAGGCGCTGGTGGACATTCCCGCGCCCTACGACGGTGTGGTGGCAAAAACCTTTGGTGGCGAGGGCGACATCCTTCACGTTGGCGAACCTCTGCTCGGTTACGAAGGCGACGCGGATGCGGGCACCGTGGTGGGACGGCTTGAGGGCGGCGGCACGAATCAGGAGGATGCATTTTTTATCGGCGCTGCGCCTTCGACTTGTGAGCACCTGGCGAACCGTGCCACGCCGGCGGTGCGTCAACTGGCTCGGCAACTCGGTGTTGAACTGAGCGCCTTGGCCGGTTCCGGTCAGGACGGCCAGATCACCCGCAGTGACGTGGAAAACGCGGCCCAGACGGAACGCGAACGCTTCGGCGGCGAGAAGCTGCGCGGTGTACGACGCAGCATGGCGCTGAACATGGCCAGGTCCCATGCCGAAGTGGTGCCGGTGACGATTTTCGGTGATGCCGATCTGTATCGCTGGGGGCAGGCGCGAGAACCGCTGATTCGCCTGGCCAAGGCGATGGCGGCGGCCTGCGCGGTGGAACCGGTGCTCAACAGCGCCTTTGACGGCAAAACCCTGGCGCTCAAGCAACACGAACGACTCGATCTGGGCATTGCCGTGGATACGCCGGACGGCTTGTTCGTGCCGGTGCTGCGCGATGTCGGTCAGCGCACGGCGGCGGATTTGAAAGAAGGTGTGATGCGTCTGCGGGCCGACGTGCAGGCGCGCTCGATCCCGCCCCAGGAAATGATGGGTGCGACCCTGACCCTGTCGAACTTCGGCACCTTGTTCGGCCGCTACGCCAACCCGGTAGTGGTGCCGCCGCAAGTGGCGATCCTCGCCGCCGGGGCGATCCGCGATGAACCGGTGGCGGTCGAGGGCGCGGTGGTGGTGCATCCGATCCTGCCGCTGTCCCTGACTTTCGATCACCGCGTGGTCACCGGCGGCGAGGCGGCGCGGTTCTTCAAAGCGTTGGTCGAGGCGCTGGAACAACCCGAGGTCTAGATTTCCCGCAGGCATGAAAAAGGCCCTGAGCCATTTGACTCAGGGCCTATTCAATTCGGGCATTGCTTACTTTGGTGTCTTGGCGGCTTTGGCTGGCTTGGTCGGCTCAGCGCCCGCTACTTCAACTGGTGCAGCTACTTCAACAGGTTCAGTGGCTTTAACAGGTTCAATGGCTTCGGCGGGTGCATTCAACAGTTCAGACAGTGCGTCCGGCTGGCTCTTGAATGCCTTGGCGAACACATCACGGTTCTTCGCCATGTAGATCCCGGCTTCTTCCACTTGCTGTTCGGTCAGGGACGGAACGGCTTTTTGCAACACTTCAGCCAGCAATTCGGCCAGTTCGAGCATTTTGTCATGACGGTCAGCTTCGGCTTTATCCATGAACAAGCGCTCCAGATCTCGGCTGCTGCGGTATACCACTTCGACGGCCATTCACCACCTCACATGCCTTCACATTAGTTGTCTGTTTCGACTACTGTATTTATATACAGCTAAAAGGATAAGCGAATCCCTGCGCTTTGGGTAGTGGCTTTTTAATGTAGACCGAATTCAGGGGTTGTCAGGTGAACCGTGTTGTCCCTATTCGCGAGCAAGCCCGCTCCCACAGGATATGCGCTGTCCCTTGTGGGAGCGGGCTTGCTCGGGTAGAAACCGGAGACATCCTTTACGTTTTAAACCGGAGACATCGTTTACAGGTATGAAATACGGTCAGGAGGTG
>NZ_JBIVCD010000029.1:0-51866 GCF_044746425.1 Pseudomonas sp. NPDC086112
CCACCCCGCCCCCGCCCCGGCCGCCCCGCCCGCCCCCCGGCACCGACCCCCGCCCCCCCCCCCCGCCGGCGCCGCCGCGCCCGGCCCCGCTCCCCCCGCCGCCCTTGTCGGACTGGCTGATGTAACCGTGTACGGCGTTGGACATGATCACGCTGTCGATAATCGGCTTGATCGGCTCGGACACCAGCGCTTGCAGCGGGTGCGACTCGATCGGCAGACGGAAACCGGCGAGTTTGGCCATGTGCCCGGAGTTACCGGCGGTGACCACACCGACGCGCTTGGCGCCGATGAAGCCCTTGTTGGTTTCAACACCGATGCACACGCCGTTTTCCTTGCGGAAGCCGATCACTTCGGTTTGTTGAATCAGGTCCACGCCCAAGGCATCGGCGGCACGGGCAAAGCCCCACGCCACGGCATCGTGACGGGCCACGCCGCCGCGACGCTGGACGGTAGCGCCCATCACCGGGTAGCGAGTGTTCTTGGAGCAGTCGAGGTACGGAATCTCGTCGGCCACTTGTTTGGCATCGAGCAGTTCGCCGTCCACGCCGTTGAGGCGGTTGGCGCTGACCCGACGCTCGGAATCACGAATGTCTTGAAGCGTGTGGCACAGGTTGTAAACGCCACGCTGGGAGAACATCACGTTGTAGTTCAGGTCCTGGGACAGGCCTTCCCACAATTTCATCGCGTGTTCGTACAGGTGCGCCGACTCGTCCCACAGGTAGTTGGAGCGAACGATGGTGGTGTTGCGCGCGGTGTTACCGCCGCCCAGCCAGCCTTTCTCGACCACGGCCACGTTGGTGATGCCGTGCTCCTTGGCCAGGTAGTAGGCGGTCGCCAGACCATGCCCGCCACCGCCGACGATGACCACGTCATAGACCTTTTTCGGGGTCGGCGTGCGCCACATCTTCTGCCAGTTTTCGTGATGGCTGAGGGAGTGTTTGAAGAGGCCGAAGCCCGAATAGCGTTGCATAGTCATTTACTCCAAAACCGCGCTCAGCGATAAACCGGGAAGTCCGCGCACAGGGCTGCCACATGCTGCGCGACATTGGCCTCGACATCGGCGTCACCGAGGTTGTCGAGGATGTCGCAGATCCAGCCGGCCAGTTCAACGCACTGGGTAACCTTGAAGCCGCGAGTGGTCACCGCCGGGGTGCCGATACGCAGGCCGGAGGTCACGAACGGCGACTGTGGATCGTTCGGGACAGCGTTCTTGTTCACGGTGATGTGGGCGCGACCGAGTGCTGCATCCGCCTCTTTGCCGGTAAGGCCCTGACGGATCAGGCTGACCAGGAACAGGTGGTTATCGGTACCGCCGGACACTACATCGTAGCCGCGTTTGATAAATACGCCGGCCATGGCTTGGGCGTTGTCGATCACTTGTTGCTGGTAAGCCTTGAAGCCAGGCTCCAGCGCTTCCTTGAAGCACACAGCTTTACCGGCGATGACGTGCATCAGCGGGCCGCCCTGAGCGCCGGGGAACACGGCAGCGTTGAGCTTCTTCTCGATTTCTTCGTTGGCCTTGGCCAGGATCAGGCCACCACGCGGACCGCGCAGGGTCTTGTGGGTGGTGGTGGTGACCACGTCGGCGTAAGGCAGCGGGTTCGGGTACAGGCCGGCAGCGACCAGACCGGCAACGTGGGCCATGTCGACGAACAGCAGCGCACCGACCTTGTCGGCGATCTGACGGAAGCGTGGGAAGTCGAGGGTCTTGGAGTAGGCAGAGAAGCCGGCAACGATCATCTTCGGCTTGCACTCGACGGCCAGGCGCTCGACTTCGTCGTAATCGATCAGGCCGGTCTTGGTGTCGATGCCGTACTGCACGGCGTTGTACAGCTTGCCCGAGGACGACACCTTGGCGCCGTGGGTCAGGTGGCCACCGTGGGCCAGGCTCATGCCGAGAATGGTGTCGCCGGCTTGCAGCAGGGCCAGGTACACAGCGCTGTTGGCCGAAGAGCCAGAGTGCGGCTGAACGTTGGCATAGTCGGCACCGAACAATTGCTTGGCGCGTTCGATGGCCAGGGCTTCGACCTTGTCGACGTGCTCGCAGCCACCGTAGTAGCGCTTGCCCGGATAACCTTCGGCGTATTTGTTGGTCAGGCCGCTGCCTTGCGCTTCCATCACGCGCTTGCTGGTGTAGTTCTCGGACGCGATCAGCTCGATGTGATCTTCCTGGCGTTGCTCCTCGGCATTCATCGCCGCCAGCAGTGCATCGTCGTAACCTTTGATCTGGTCTTGCTTGCTGAACATCGCGTCTCTCCCAGCGGCATCTATGCGCCATTCGTCTCGGTAAGGCACTGGCGTTACGGCAGTGCCCTTTGGAAGCGATGGTATGACCGGCGCAGACAGGTCAAATGCCTATGGACGCCACGCAAAGGTGCGTTTACGACATGGCGAGAAATGGCATGCCGAACACAACCCTTGAAGCAGCCAGGATCCCCTGTGGGAGCGGGCTTGCTCGCGAATGCGGTTTGTCATCCGACACTGATGTTGACTGGCCCGGCGCATTCGCGAGCAAGCCCGCTCCCACAGGGTTATGCGAGGGCGTGGCGCAGGACTAGCAAGATAAGGAAATGCGCAGGATAGAGCGCATACGCCCAACGGCGCATCGGTGGTGGTTGAACGCCTTGGGCATGTCGCAATAGCAGCAGGCCCAGCAGTGGCGCAATCAGACAAGCGGCAATGCCGAGGATGGCTGCACTGCTGTGAAGTCGCGCGGCGTAATACAGCACTTGCCATTGATTGGCCGCCAGGCAGACCAGCCCCGGCAGCAGACTGAGATACCAGGGGCGGTTAATCACCAGCAACATCGCCAGCGGCAACAGCACGCCGAAGAATCCGAACATCAGTCGTTCCGGGAACAGCGCCGCCAGCAACAAGGCACCCGCCGCCAATAGCCGCGGCTGAAGCAGCCTGTGCTGCCAGCCACGGGCGACCAACAAACCCAGAACCAACGTGGGCAACACGTTTAAGGTGTTGTGATCAGGAATGTACATCCGGTAGGGAATTTCGCTTACCGCGCTAAACAGCAACAACCAACCGAAGTAGCGCCACTGCCCGTCGGTGGCTATTGCGCGAGGCCGCGACAGGTTCGCCGCCATCGCCAGACAAAACCACGGGAACGCCAATCTACCCGCCACATACAGAATATCGACGGAATAACCGACATATCGCAGGTGATCGAGCACCATGCTCAGCAGCGCCAGCCACTTGAGCAGATCCAGCGCCCCATCCCGTTGAGTCATGTGCATAATTGCCCGTCAACCGTGTATTTTTCTGACAGCAACATCCCGTGTGCTCCCCGGACGATCTTCGGTAAAGTGCGCACCATCATTGACCACGATGCTCTTCACCATAAGAGCCTCGACCACGGAAGCCGGCCATGACCGATAAGAGCCAACAATTCGCCAGCGACAACTATTCCGGTATCTGCCCTGAAGCCTGGGCTGCCATGGAACAGGCCAACCACGGCCACCAGCGCGCTTACGGCGACGATGAGTGGACCGCACGCGCATCTGATCAATTCCGCAAACTGTTTGAAACCGATTGCGAAGTGTTCTTCGCCTTCAACGGCACCGCCGCCAACTCATTGGCCCTGTCGTCACTGTGCCAGAGTTACCACAGCGTGATCTGCTCGGAAACCGCCCACGTCGAAACCGACGAATGCGGCGCGCCGGAGTTTTTCTCCAACGGCTCCAAGCTGCTCATCGCCCGCACCGAAAACGGCAAGCTGACGCCGGAGTCGATCCGCGAAATCGCCCTCAAGCGCCAGGACATCCACTACCCCAAACCCCGCGTAGTGACCCTGACCCAGGCCACCGAAGTCGGCAGCGTGTACACCCCGCAAGAAATCCGCGCCATCAGTGCCACCTGCAAAGAACTGGGCCTGAACCTGCACATGGACGGCGCACGCTTCTCCAATGCGTGCGCATTTCTTGGCTGCTCGCCAGCCGACCTGACCTGGAAGGCCGGCGTTGACGTGCTGTGCTTCGGCGGCACGAAAAACGGCATGGCGGTGGGCGAAGCGATTCTGTTTTTCAACCACAAACTGGCCGAAGACTTCGATTACCGCTGCAAGCAGGCCGGGCAACTGGCGTCGAAGATGCGCTTCCTATCGGCGCCGTGGGTCGGGATTCTGGAAAACGACGCCTGGCTCAAATACGCCCGCCACGCCAACCACTGCGCGCAGTTGCTGGCTGAACTGGTGAGCGATATTCCTGGCGTGGAACTGATGTTCCCGGTGCAGGCCAACGGCGTGTTCCTGCAACTGTCGGAACCGGCAATCGCCGCACTGACCGCCAAGGGCTGGCGCTTCTACACCTTCATCGGCAACGGCGGCGCACGCTTCATGTGCTCGTGGGACACCGAAGAAGAACGCGTGCGGGAATTGGCGGCGGATATTCGACAGGTCATGGCGGGCTGACACCCACCAGCTTTTGTGGGAGCGGGCTTGCTCGCGAAGAGGGAGTGTCAGTCGACATCAATGCCGCCTGGTACACCGCCTTCGCGAGCAAGCCCGCTCCCACAGGTTCCGCGCCTTAACTGACTGCCCTCCAACAAGACTTCGTCTACATTGACTGGCGAGCCGTTTCGATCCGCTCAGATAACAACAATCAGGAGCGTATGCATGTCACTACAAGGCAAAACCCTGTTCATCACCGGCGCCAGCCGTGGCATCGGCCGTGAGATTGCGCTGCGGGCAGCAAAGGACGGGGCCAACATCGTGATTGCCGCCAAAAGCGCCACCCCTCACCCCAAACTGCCCGGCACCATTTTCAGCGTGGCGGCGGAAGTTGAAGCCGCGGGAGGCAAGGCGTTGGCCTTGCAGGTGGATGTGCGTGATGAAGTTGCGGTGCGCCAGGCCATGGCCGACGCCAGCGCACATTTCGGCGGCATCGATGCACTGATCAACAATGCCGGGGCGATCAAGCTGACCGGCGTGCAACACATCGAACTCAAACGCTTCGACCTGATGCATCAGATCAACACCCGCGCCGTGCTGCTGTGCAGTCAGGCTGCCCTGCCCTATCTGAAGAAATCCGCCGGACACATTCTCAATCTGTCGCCGCCGCTGAATCTGGCCCCCAAGTGGTTCTCCCAGTACAGCCCGTACACGGTGACCAAATACGGCATGAGTATGCTGACCCTGGGCATGAACGAGGAATTCGCTTCCTACGGCATCAGCGTCAATTCCCTGTGGCCACAGACCATGATCGCCACGGCTGCCATCGAGTTTCAGCTGGGGTCACGCGAGTCGTTCAAACATGCGCGCACGCCGGCGATCATGGCGGATGCTGCTTACGCGATTCTGAGCAGCAGTGGTCGCAGCATCACCGGGCGGTTGCTGATTGATGAGGAGATTCTGCGGGAGCATGGCGTGACCGAATTCGATCATTACCGCTTTGAGCCCGACACCAAAGACAAGCTGATGCCAGACCTGTTTGTGGACTGAAATACCAACCATTGTGGGAGCGGGCTTGCTCGCGAAAGCGGTGTGTCAGGCAACATCAATGTTGACTGTGCCGCCGCCTTCGCAAGCCCGCTCCCACAGGTTCAAAACTCGATCCGCACGTCGCCCTTCGGCACGCTGCAGCACGACAGGATGAACCCTTCGGCCTCGTCTTCCTCGGTAATCCCGCCGTTGTGATCCATTTCGACCTCGCCGCCCAGTTTCATCACCTTGCACGTCCCGCAAATCCCCATCCCGCAGGCTTTCGGGATCAGCAGGCCAAGCTTGGCCGCCGCCGCATGCACGGTCTCCCCTGGCGCCACGCGAATGCTTTTGCCGGACGCGGTGAATTCCACCTGATGCAGATCCGCCGCGTCGATTTCTGGAGCATCCGCCGCTTGCTCGGCTTGCTCCACCGCATCGGCACGGGCTTCCGCTGGCGTCGCGCCGAAGGATTCCTCGTGATAACGCTTCATGTCGAAACCCGCCGCCTCAAGCATGCGCTTGACCGCGTTCATGTACGGGGTCGGGCCGCAGCAGAAGACTTCACGGTCGAGGAAGTCCGGCGCCATCAGTTCGAGCATCTTGTGGTTCAAGTAACCGCGATAACCGGCCCACGGCTCGCCCAGACCATGCTTCTCGCAGATCAGGTGCAGACTGAAGTTATCGATCCGCGACGCCATGTGTTCCAGCTCGCGGTGGTAAATGATGTCTTTCGGTGAACGGGCGCTGTGGATAAACACCATGTCGACATTGCCGTTGGTGTCGTAGAACCAACGGGCCATGGACATGCACGGCGTAATACCGACGCCGCCGCTGAGGTAGAGCACTTTCGGCGCAGGGAAGTCCATGGCGTTGAACAGCCCGACCGGCCCGTGCACCGCCAGCTCCTGACCTTCATGCAGGGTGTCGTGCAGCCAGTTGGACACTTTGCCCCCCGGCACGCGCTTGATGGTCACCGAAAAGCTGTACGGCACCGACGGCGAGCTGGAAATGGTGTAGGAGCGCATGATCGGCACGCCGTCGATTTCCAGCTCCAGGGTGACGAACTGCCCGGGCTTGAAGAAGAACAGGATCGGCTGGTCGGCCATGAAGCAGAAGGTGCGCACATCCCAGGTTTCCTGGATGACTTTGACGCAACGGACAATGTGTCGACCATTGGCCCAGGTCTGGGTGGTTACCGGGTTCAGGAAGCTGTTGGACATGCTGTTCTCCACGGCCGACTACCGGCCTTTATGTTGGCGATTCTGCGTATAGCGCAGCTCCTCCATTTACCTATCTGCGACATTCACATACTTATCGCGACCAGCCCCCAATTACCGGGGGTTGCGCGTCGGGAACAGATTGGGCCATGTCGCCCATGGATAAGGTTCTGGCGAGCGCCGGCCCCACACTCGCCCCATACCAAGACATAATCTTTACACCTTGCGTAGCAAACCTGATTAGCCACTTTCGCCGGCCACACAGAATGGCCATGAGGATCAAATCGATGGACGTCACCGCAAAAATCAGCCTGGGCGATCCGCTGGAACCCGCACGCAAGGCCACCGCGCAGATGCTGCAAGAACGCGAGCGCACTTTCTCGCTGCCGCAGCCGTTTTACTCTGACGAGCGGCTGTTTGATATCGACATGCAGGAAATCTTTCAGAAAGAGTGGTTGATCGCCGGCATGACCTGCGAAATCCCGACCAAGGGCAACTACCTGACCCTGCAAGTCGGCAAGAACCCCATCATCGTGATTCGTGGCGCCGAAGGCGTGGTCCATGCGTTCCACAACGTCTGCCGTCACCGCGGTTCACGGCTGTGCACCAGTGAAAAAGGCAAAGTCGCCAAACTGGTCTGCCACTACCACCAGTGGACGTATGAGCTGGACGGTCGCCTGCTGTTCGCCGGTACCGAAATGGGCGCCGACTTCGACATGAAGCAGTACGGCCTCAAACCGGTGAACGTGAAAACCGCTGGCGGCTACATCTTCATCAGCCTGTCGGAAAACCCGCCGGCCATTGATGACTTCCTGTCGACGCTGAACCATTACATGGAACCGTACGACATGGAGAACACCAAGGTGGCGGTGCAAACCACCTTGATGGAGAAAGCCAACTGGAAACTGGTGCTGGAAAACAACCGCGAGTGCTACCACTGCAACGCATCGCACCCGGAACTGCTGAAAACCCTGCTGGAATGGGACGACGTCACCGACCCGCGTGCCGACCAGGCCTTCAAGGACCACGTTGCTGCTTCGGCCGCTGCCTGGGAAGCCGAGAAGATCCCTTACGCCCACGCCAGTTTCGGCCTGCGTAACCGCATCGTGCGCATGCCGCTGCTCAAGGGCACCGTGTCGATGACCATGGACGGCAAACAGGGCTGCGCCAAACTCATGGGCCGGATCAAGACCCCGGCCCTGGGCTCGATGCGCATCCTGCACCTGCCGCACTCATGGAACCACTGCATGGGCGACCACATCATCGTGTTCACCGTGTGGCCGATCAGCGCTCAGGAAACCATGGTCACCACCAAGTGGATCGTGCACAAGGACGCGGTCGAAGGCGTGGACTACGACGTGGAGCGTATGCGCCAGGTCTGGGATGCGACCAACGACCAGGACCGTCGCCTGGCCGAAGAAAACCAGCGCGGGATCAACTCCACGGCTTACCAGCCAGGGCCTTACTCCAAGACCTATGAGTTTGGCGTGGTGAATTTTGTGGACTGGTACAGCGAGCGGTTGCTGAACAACCTTGGGGCCGAGCCTGCGCCGTACCTCAAAGGCGTTCCGGTTCAGGGATAAGATCAAGAGCTTCGCGAGCAAGCCCGCTCCCACAGTTGGCCGAGTCGTTCACAGATTTTGTGTACGCCACCGATCTAATGTGGGAGCGGGTTTGCTCGCGAAAGCGGTCGCACATTCACCCAATCAACTTGAAGACCACCGCACCGACCCATCTTCCCCAATAAACGTCTCTTCGATGTTTTCCCCCACCAGCCGCACCTTCACATAACCGTTCAACACCCGATCCGGGTACGCCTCATCCCGCGCATTTTGCGTTTCCGACCACAGCACCCGCGAATGCCCGTTCAGCTCGCTGGCATTGCCGTAGGGAATCGCCCCATGGCCGGCGCAGCGCGCATGCAACCCGCCTTGAGCGGCGTAGCAGATGCCGTTGTGCAAATGCCCCCAATACCAGTAATCCGGCTCGCGGCCCAAGGCATCGCACACCGGTTGATACAGCGCCGTCTTGTTGTGCCCGGTAATGTCGAAACCCTGGTGATGACTGAGCACCATGATCTTCTTGCGCTGAGGCAGCCCTTTCATCCAGTCGATCTGCTCCTTGTTCAGCGCACCGTCCATGTACAGGTTAATCGGATCCGAGGCATACGCCGTGTCGAGGCCGATCACCAGCCAGTCATCGTTGTACAACGCAAAATAACTGGTGCCCTGCTGCGCCGGGAAACGCTTGGCCAATTCCTTGAAATAGCCATGGGCGCCGCTGTACATCTCGTGGTTGGAGTTGAGAGTGAACGAGCCCTGCTTGCCCATGGGCCAGCCGACCATGTCGACGTCTTCCTGAGAGCGGGTGCCGGCGTAGTACACGTCCCCCAGGTGAATGGTGAAATCAGCCTGGGCCAGTTGCATCTGGTTGGCGACTGAGACCGCCGGGGCGTGGCTATCGAACGGCCCGGTGCCCCAGTCGCCGGCGATGGCTAGGGTCACGTCACTGTCCATGCGCATCAACGCCGGAGTGGTGGCGAACGGCGCGTGATGCCGCAGGTTCTCGATCCACTTGAGCAATGCCTCGCTCCACAGCAGATCCAGCAGTTCCCATTTGCGACAACCGAGCAAGCTGCCGTCCTTGAGCACTCGGGTTTGCAGTTCGTCGACCGATTGCGGCAAGGGGCTGGCGTTGCCGATGTGCAGGATCGACAAGCCATGGGCCAACTCCCACGGCACACTCGGCTGATCGTCTGGCACATCGCCGTGCTTGAGCACGTATTGCGCCTGATCGTGACCCCGCTGCAGCAGCGCGACGATGGCCTGGTACTCCTCCGGCTCAAGCTCGCTGACGAGCTTTTTCCAGGCCATATCCAAACGGGTGAACAAGCCATGTACGCGTAGCTTGACCTTGTCGTACTCGTGTTCCCAATGACTGACCAATGACATGTCGCTTTCCTCCATCCGTAGTGGAATTACAGGGTTTTCATGAACTCGATGAGCGCCCGCTTATCGAGTTCCGACAGTTGCGTGCCGTACAGGTGGCCGCCGTTGTGGTTGCCCTCCAGACGGGTGTCGTACTTGAAGTCCGCCGAGGCCTTCATCTGCTGGCCACTGGTGACGAAGCCGACTTTGTCCTGGTCGTACACATCGGAGCCGGTGAAGAACACCAGCGGTCTTTTTTCCGGTGGTTGGAGCAAGTCCCACAGGGTCGGTACCGAGCCGTTGTGCAAGTACGGCGCGCGCAACCAGACGCCGTCGGTGGGCGTGTTGCTGTAGCTCTGGGTCTTGCGATAGGCGCCAAAGTCGAACGGCGATTTCTTGAAGCCATGGAAAGCCGTCACTAAGCCATTGGTGAACGAGTTCAGCCGATGGGGATCGGTGCCCAGTTCATCAATGCTGGTGGTGACCTGACCGGTGTCGGTGCGGCCGAAATCATGGCAACCGGCGCAGTTGTTTTCCCAGACCGGTTTGCCCCGCGCGACTTTGGCCTGATCCAGCGCGAACGGCCATGCCGGCGCCTTGTGGCCCAGCAACCAGTTGGTCACCCGGTTGAAACTGTCCGGCAACACTGACTCCGGCGTCGCGCCCACGGCCATGGCCGCCGCGTAATTACGCTCATGGATGTCGTTGTTGTTGCCGTCCCAGTGCAGGTACAGCGACTCCCGAGGCTTCTGGTTCCAGACTTGCGGCAAGTCGACGGTGCCGATGGTCGAGTCATCCGGGAAGCCGAACACCACCATTTTCGTCGGGTTGAAGGTGTCGGTGCGTCCCGGCCCTTGCGGTGCGCGCAGACGTTGCCAGGCATAGGCCTGTTTCTGCTTGACCAGCGCGCTCGTGGCCATCGGAATGATCACGTAGCGGTTGTACAAGCGTTCGAAAAACCCGAGCTGGAACTTGCTGTTGATTGCTGTCATCACCGCGTCAGGGGTGAATGTCGGGTCGCTGGCGCAATTGTAGGCGAACCACTGGAAGGCCTGCAGTTGCAGGGTATTGGCCGGAGCGGTGGCCACCGGGATGGCGACGTCGCTGGTATTGGCCCGGTAGGAACCGGTGTGACACAGGGCGCAGTTGGGCTCCACGGTGGGGTAGCCGATCTGCCGCTTGGCCATACCGATCGGCAGGTCCTTGCCGTTCTCGTAGAGGAAACCGAAAACTTCGTAGCCGCCGGGTTTCGGCAGCTTATCCGGGCACATCTGCGGCAATACGGCGAACAGGTAATAGGGAATCCGCGCTTCGATGCCCAGGCCGATGGCGCCGTACTTGTAGTGATCCTCATCGGAGGCGTATTGCTCTGCCGGCACCACCCGCAGCATCTGGTACCAGGTTTCGTAGCCGATAAACCCCAGCGCCAGCACCACGACCAGCGTGGCGACTTTGAAGCTGTGCCGCTGCCAGCGTCGCGCCCAGGCTGCGCGCCACGCATGCCAGCCGTCGCGAAGTAACGCCAGGGGCCGATTGGCCGGCGCGCTGCCCAGGTACAGCAGAACCCCGAGGATCAGGAACATGCTCAGGTCACCCAGCAGCATCGGCACGAATACTTGAGCCTGGTTGCTGGTGTTGATCAGGTAGATCCAGAACGCCACGGCCACCAGTCGCGACAACACGCACAGCCACGAATGCACGACGTACCGCGGTGCGTTGAAGCCTGACGGCATGTAGAACAGGCTGATCCCCACCAGCAGCATGCCGGCGTTTTCCAGCCACGGATCGGAGAGTTGCGGCGGCATCCCGAGCATCGAGGTCAGCAACGCCGGCGCGAACAGCGCCGGAATCGCGAAGACCATGTTCATCACGATGCCTATCCAGATGAAGCGTTGAAACCAGCGGATGTAACTGTCCATGGCATCCATTTCCTTGTGCATGACCCGCAAGATGTAGCGCCTGATAGATTGCCTTCGCGGGCAAGCCTCGCTCCTACAGGTTTCGCACCGCTTTGTAGGAGCGAGGCTTGCCCGCGAAGAATCCAACTCGGTCTAACGACTAGCCGAGGGCGGTTTTCTCCAGGTGTTGCAGGATGATCGGGTACACATCGAGCACCGCATTCTTGCCGAACATGCAGTCGATATGCCCGTAACCCGGCACTACATGTCGGCTGTAGCGCTCCGGTCCATGGGCTTTGCACACGCGCTCATAGGTCTTGAGCGTGCTTTCCGGCAGGTAGCACTGGTTGTCTTCGCCGCTGATGAAACAGATCGGCATGGTCAGCCGGTCGAAGTGCGGCATGTAGGCGTCCTGGCCCTTGAAGTCCACCAGATGGCCTTTGCGCAGGATCAGCGCCAAGTGCTCGAAGGTCTGCATGTTCGATTCGCCGAAAAGCTCATGCAGGTTGTCATGCAGGGTGTCGTTGAGCGTGTCGTGGCGGTACAGCGACGCGTACATGAAGGTGATGCGATGGCATACCGGGTTGGTGCAGTAGCCCTGAGCCTCGATGCGGGCGTAGCCGTTGAGGGCCTTGTCGTAGAGTTTGTTGAACCAGCTCTCCTTGTTGTCGGCATACGCGGTGAGGGATTTGATGCCGATGGCGTCGAGCATCCCCGGAAGGTGCAGGCCGGCCTTGAGCCCGGTTGCCGTGGCGACCACCGTATCCGCGGCGATCTGCGAACACACCACCGAACGCACGCCCTGCAACCCGGCCAGCAACGACATGAAGAAAGTCGTCGCGCCGTAGCAATGCACCACACATTGCACGTCCGCCGCCTTGGTCGCCTGCTGAATCTGCGCGATGGCAGCCTTGAAGTCGTACTGCGCAATCTGGTCGCCGTTCCATTCCTTCTTGCTTGCAGGCAACAGAATGCTCACCCGCAAATCCAGCAGCCAGACGTCGTACTCGTGCTTGCACAAGAACTCCAGCAGGTTGGTCTGGATGGTGTCGGTGGAGAAAATATTCGAGCCCACGCCCAAGCCATGCACCAGCATCACCGGCCCTTTGCTGCCACCCTGATAGCGGGTCAGGCGTAGCTGTACGTTGTCTTCGGTCTGGAAGAACTGCACGCTCGGGATCGGTGCATCCAATGGGCGTTTCTGCCGCGCAGGTGCATCGGGGTTGAAGTAGATGTCGCCGGCGAACACCCCACCGTAGCTCTCCCACAAGATGCCGGCGAAGAACTTGCCGAACCGCGCCAGACCGTCGATGCGCTCGCGTTCGTTGCGCGCGTTGAGCACCTTCATGGTGGTCATCTGCTTGGCGAAATCGGCTGGATGGATGTGCATCACCCCCGAACCCAGCACTTCACCGGTCTTGTCCGACCCACGATACAGCGTCACGTAGAGGGTGCTGGTGTCGTGCCAGACGTTCAGCACGCCATTGTCTTCGGGCACGGTCTTGAACGCGCTGAAGTAATAATCGCTGCCGTCCTCGGCGGTCAGTTTCATGTCGTAATTCATGTGCCGCACGCCGACCTGTTCCTGATATTCCTCGAACAGGTTGAACACGCCATTGCTGGCGGTCAGCGGTTCCGGCGACAGACCCGGCGCATTGAGCGTACCGACCAGTGTCGCCGCGTGCTCCGGTTCCTTGATCATGCGGTTGAGGTCGTTGGCGGTGATGGTCAGGGTGAACTCGATCGGCGAGTTCTCCGACTCGCCACGTTTGGCCGCCGCTTCGTAGAGTTTGAGATCAGTGCCTTGAGACTGAGTGAAGTCCTTGGAGAAATAGCCCTTCATGGTTTCGGTGAACTGCACGCCGAGGGTCGGCGGCGCCACCTGTTTGCGCGGTGCCGAGGGCAGCGTGTAGTCGATGTGCCAACCGCGATCGGCCGCCAGCAGGCCCATGTTGCGCTCGCTCACGGCAGAAATGGTCAGCAGCGGATTGACCGCCAGGGAAGTCGGAATCACCGCGCCGTCGGCCACGTACAACCCGGCATAGACATTGGTGCCACTGGCGCTGCTGAACACCTGCCCCTTGTGGTTGACCACCCCCTGCTCCGCGTCCTCGCCCATTACACAGCCGCCCAACGGGTGAACGGAAACGATGCTGTGTTTGAGCAACTCGGTCCAGATCGGGTTCTCCACCCAGATCCCGCCCAACGCCTTGGTGCTCTGGTGCAGCCGATCGTTGCCAATCTTCACGTTTTCCTGCTCGCCGACGCCCGGCCAGTCGATGCGCAACTGATCCTTGCTGTCGAGCACCATGCGCCCCTTGCCGTCGTCGTGGCTCATGATCAGGTAGGTCTGCATGTTGTGCAGGGCGCCGTGATACGGGCCGCGCAGGAAGCTTTCGGTTTCGCGCTCCGCGTACTTGAGCTTGCCGGTGAAACTGTCGTCGGTGGGCTTGCCGATCAACCCGGCGAAAGCGGCCATGCTCGGCACCATCGGCCGGCCTAGCGCGCCGGGGATCGAGCCTTCTTCGATGACCATGCGGCTGCGCCAGTCGCCTTCGGTGCGCAGGTCGATGATCGAGGTGATGCACGGGCCGACCGGTTTCATTTCACTGGCCGGATGCGCACCGAAACCGATGCCGTTGATCGCTTGGTCGCAGTTGTGGCCGAAACCGAGAATGTCACCGTTGCCGCTCATGTTCTCGCCAAGCTGATTGGACGTCGACAAGCCTTTGTCCCGAGAGCGCAGGAGGATTTCGGTGGAGCCCAGGGTGCCCGCCGACACCACAACAATGTCAGCTTTGACGAACAGCGTCGGTGCCGAGAACTTCTCGCGGCCACTGTCCAGGTATTGGAAGTGCACGATCCAGCCATCGCCATCGGCGTCGCGCTCCAGGTGCCGCACCTCGGCCTGGCAGAAAATTTCCGCGCCGTGGTTCCAGGCGTCCGGCAGGTAATTCATCAGCGTGGTGTTCTTGGCCTTGTTGTTACAGCCCGACACGCAGTCGCCGCAGTGGTTGCACGGCAGCTGCTCGACGCCGACGTGGTTGAGATTGTTCGGCAGTTTGTCGAAGGTCACGTTGATCGGCGGCTTGTAGAAATGCGCCCCCTGCTTGAGGTAGTCCGCAGATTTTTTGTTGGCTTCCAGTTTCGGCAGCACCGGCGAGGTGCTTGGGTAGGGATTGGGCTTGAGCATCTCCCGAGCCCGGGCGTACCCATCCTTGAGCAGCGTGTCGCGGTGTTCACGTACCGCCAGCGGCCAGCGTGGATCGTCGAACACACCAGGTTCCGGTTCCAGCGCGACGTTGGCGTTGATCAGCGACGTGCCGCCCAGGCCGCAACCGACCACCACGTTCTGCTGGGCGTTGACGTGCAGGTCGAACAACCCGGTGCGCGAACCGATGTGCCCGTCCGGGTCATGGACTTGCAGCTCTTCGGTGGCCGCCAGCATCGTGTTGGGGTATTCGCCGGGCTGGATTTCCCGGCCCCGCTCCAGCAGGCACACCCGCTTGCCGGCCCGGGACAGGCGCGACGCCGCGATCCCGCCGCCGTAGCCGGAGCCGATGACGATCACGTCGTAATGTTCCTTGATGTCACTGATGGGCGTGGCGATCCGTGTCATGGGTCATTTCCTCTCAGGCAGATGGGCAACTCTGTGGTTGCCTGCAATCGATAGACGAACAAACGCCTGGTCACCGGGCACGGTCGGGCCTCAATGGCAGCGGCGTCAGGGTATGGGGAAAGGCTTCAGGCGCTATAGGCGAGCGCGCTGATTGGTGGCGCGACGGTGAATCCGTTTACGCAGCAAGGTGGCGGGGGTCGGTACACAGGTCACGCAAGGGTTTGGGTGCGAGCGATATGGCTGGCTATCCATCACGCGTTCTCCCTGAACCAGATGTGGATAAGTGACGGCTGTCCTTGTGCCTGAGAGTGAAGACAGGCGACAGATCGAAGTCAAGGAAGTGTCTTAGAACTGTATGAAATCTGATCTATCGCGTTCGGGCCTATACAGACCGTGGCTTGCAGGGTTCAGCGAACAAGTTATCCACATCTCCACCCACAGCTATTGGGGACAACTGTGGACGAGAGCCCAAATTCATTCACAAAAAATGAAGAAAAACCGTGACTTATCCAGAAGCAGGGTTTTATGCAGCTACTGATCATTTTTTGATCAAAAGTCTGCAGGGCACGGTTCATATGACGTGTAGAGGATGGCGAACACCTTATCCACAGAAGCACCAACAGACTTTGGGGGCAACTTTGCAGGCTCTGTGGAAAACTGCTGAAAGCCGTGAGAATTCGGGGTTTGCGGAAGGATTAACGAGGGAAAACGGCGAATTGAACATTATTTGACCAACTCACTGAAAGCCTCGGTTTATATAGCCTGTAGCGGACAGCGAACATCTTATCCACAGAAGCGCCAACAGAGATTGGGGGCAAGTATCGACGTGTGAGCAACGTTACTCTGTGGAAAAAGCTCGAAAAAACCGTGGGTTAGGCTGGTTGTTTTTTGTACGGAGGGCTGGAGGGCTTGCTGGGTATGGGGTGTAGCGAGGCGCGAACATGTTATCCACAGAAGCGCTAACAGGGATTGTGGGTAACCACAGTGACTTGTTGGTGTGCACACAATCTATGATCGACATAGAACCCGTGTGGGAGCGGGCTTGCTCGCGAAGGCTGACTGACATTCAACATCGATGTCGACTGACCCGCCACTTTCGCGAGCAAGCCCGCTCCCACACAAACAGGGCTCAGCCTTAAGGCCGATACATCAAATAAGCCTCACCCGTAACCCGAATCATTGGGTGGGGCGAGATCTGGCAGGTATCGACGATCCGGAAGCCATGACGCTCATAAAACCGCCGGGCGCCAGTGTTCGCCGCGTAATCGATCAAGCTCAAGCCGTTGAGCCCCAACCGGTTGGCACGGTCGTAGGCGTAGGCGAGGAATTGTTTGCCCAGGCCCTGATTGCGCCAGCCCTCATGCAGGGCCAGGCTCGAAATATAAAGGGTGTCGGGGATTTCCATCGTGGCATACGGCGCCAGGACCGGATCGGTCACGGGAGCGGCCTGGGGATCGTGGCGCATCGCGTAGCTGTGCAGCATGCCGATAACCTTTCCTTCGGCCTGCGCGATCAGGCAGTTCTGATAGGAGAAATCCACGTCTTCACGGGCGTAACGACTGGTACCGACCTCCAGCAGGTCCTGGCCGGGCTGCGCCAGTTGGCTCCAGATGTAATCCGAAGCACCCTCTGATGAAATCTGGAACAAACGGGCGATCTCGCGAGCATCCGTGCGCAATGCCGGACGAAATTCAACAGCCATTATTTCCCCATAAACTTCGATGAGATGATTTTCAGGTTCTGCGTTTCCGGTATTTCACCTGTTCGGGCACGAGCACTCTGTGGGAGCGGGCTTGCTCGCGAAAACGGTGTGTCAGTCAACGATGATGTTGAAGCTGATGACCCCTTCGCGAGCAAGCCCGCTCCCACAGGTTTTGTGTTTGTCCAGGTTTAGCGAACCACGCCTTCTTCAATCAACAACTTGAGAATGGCTTCAGCGCCCGCCTGCGCGGTCACGCCCTTGAGTACTTGCCCGCCTCCGCCACTGGCCTTGGCTGTCGCGGCTTTCATGCGGTCTGCACCGCTCTTGGCCTTGATCACTTTCAAGCGTTTTGGCCGTGGCTTGGCCGGTTGCAGCGTGGCCACCGCCAGCAGTTCATCGTCGATCACTTCAACTTCATCTGCCTGCAACACCCCGCGCCGCGCCGGACCGTAGGCGCTCTGCCGAGGCTTGGGCGCTGCGTTATCCACAGTCGCCAGAAACGGCAAGCGCACTTTCAAGCGACGGCGCTGACCGCGAGGCAAGGCCTGCAGTACCAGCGCCGAACCGCCGTCGATGGATTCGACCTGCGCCAACCCCACCACCAGCGGCCAACCGAGGCTTTCGGCCAACAGGAACGGCAACATGCCCGAGCCTTCGCCGGTTTCCGCCTGGCTGCCGGTCAGCACCACTTGCGCCCCGGCATCACGCAAATACGCAGTCAATGCTGGCAGCGCGTCAGCACCTTCCGGTTGCTCCAGCACATGCAACTGTTCCAGGCCCATGCCCAGATAAGCGCGCAGCGCAGGCTCCGCGACGTCGCCGGCATGCAGCACTTGCAGGTTATCCCCAGCCAGTTGCAGGCCCAGTTCAACCGCTCGTGCATCCTGCTCGGCGCGGCGTGGCCGGCCGGAGGTCGGGTGGGCGCCGATGGACACCAGGCTGATGATTTTCGTGCTCATAACCCTTTCCTTTCCTTAAGCCGCATCGCGCTTGGCTTCATTGCGGTAAGCCTCTACCGCATCGATCAAGGCTTGAAGAATCTCGGCGCTCTCACCGATCACCGACAGGTCGGCCCGTTTGATCATGTCGCAGCCAGGATCGAGGTTGATCGCCACCACCTTGTCGCAGGCACCGATGCCTTGCAGGTGCTGGATCGCGCCGGAAATGCCCACCGCCACGTAAACCCGTGCCGTCACCCAAGTGCCGGACGCACCGACCTGACGGTCGCGAGCCATGAAACCGTCGTCCACCGCCACTCGCGATGCACCTTCGGTCGCGCCCAACGCCTCGGCCGTCCTGTGGAAAAGTCCCCAGTCCTTGACCCCGTTGCCGCCCGAGAAGATGAACTCCGCTTCGGCCATCGGAATCGCCGCCGGGTCCACCGCCACCGCGCCCAGATCTTCGATCCGCGACAGGCTGCGGGCGACTGCTGTGGATAACTCCACTGGCAAGGCTTCGTGTCGGGTTTCGCTGACCGGTTCGGCGCATTCGGCAGCAGCCAGAATCAAGCGGGCGACCGGACGCGCAAGGTCTTGCAAACCAGCACCGGCGCGGCCGATGCACTCCTGATCCTTGACCTGCCAGACCCGCGTGGCCGGGCGTTCGCCCAGTGCGGCGGCAAAGCGTCGACCCAGTTCGCCACCACCGCTGCGGCTGTCCGGCAGCAACCAGTGACGGGGGCCGAACTGGTTATCCACAGCCCGCAGGCCCTGGACCCGTTGTTCCGGTGCATAACCGCTGAATTCGTCGCCCTCAAGCACCAGCAAGCGATCCACGCCAGCCGTAGCGAAGGCGTTTTCCTTGTGCTCACCGAAGACCACGGCCAGTACCGCGCCGTCCTTGCCGGCCAACTGATGGGCCAGGCCAAGCAAATCGCGGTCGTGGCTGCTCAAGCGACCGCCGACCATGTCCGGCACCACACTGATGTAGAACGCGGGTGCAACCACTTGATGCAGCGGCAATTGCACTTCAACCGCGGCCGAGCGTTTGGTCGCCCCGCCCTGCTGAGCGCCGCTGCGGTCGATCCGCTTGATGCCGTTGGGGCCGATAAAACCGATCCCGTGAGGGTTCTTGCGGATGACACCGTTAGGTCCCATCCAGCTGTGTTGCGCCGGTTGCATGGCCGCGTGCAGCGGGTGCAGACGGTTGCGGGCGATCCATTCGGCGCGTGGGTCGCGGCGGATAATGTCGCTCATCAATGCACCTCCGCAGGTTCACGTTTGGCCGGTGCCGAAGGCTTTCCCGGCGCGGCGTCTTCGAGCAGCGCATCGGCTACCAGTTCGGCGATGTCCTTGATTAGTGGACGCGGTTCGACCACGCCTTCGAGCATCGCGGTGCACTGTGGGCAACCCACGGCCACCAGTTCGGCGCCGGTTTCGCGGATGTCTTCCATGCGCATGTCGGGAATCCGCTGCTTGCCTGGAATGTCGGTGATCGGTGCACCGCCACCGCCGCCGCAGCAGCGCGAACGGAAACCGGAGCGTTGCATTTCCTTGATCTCGATGCCCAGGGCGCGCAGTACTTCACGCGGTGCCTCGTATTCGCCGTTGTAGCGACCGAGGTAGCACGGGTCGTGATAGGTCACGCTGCTGCCTTTGTGCTGGCCGAGGTTCAGGGCGCCTTCGCCAATGATCTCCGCCATGTAAGTGCTGTGGTGCTGCACGAGGTAGTTGCCGTCGAAGGCGCCGTACTCGTTTTTCAGCACGTGGAAACTGTGCGGGTCGCAGGTGACGATGCGGTTGAAGCTGTACTTGGACAGGGTCTGAATGTTGCGTTTGGCCAACAGTTGGAAGGTCGCTTCGTCGCCCAGACGCCGGGCCACGTCACCGCTGTCGCGCTCTTCAAGCCCCAGCACCGCGAAGTCGACCTTGGCCGCTTTCAGCACTTTGACGAAGGCACGCAAGGTGCGCTGGTTGCGCATGTCGAAGGCACCGTCGCCGACCCAGAACAACACGTCGGTGGATTTCTTCTCGCTGAGCAGGTTCAGGTTCAAATCCGCCGCCCAGTTCATCCTCCCGCCCGGCGCGAAGCCGCCAGGGTTGTCGGTGGCGATCAGGTTTTCCAGGACTTCGGCGCCCTTGTTCGGGGTCGCGCCTTTTTCCAGGGTCAGATGGCGGCGCATGTCGACGATGGCGTCGACGTGCTCGATCATCATCGGGCATTCCTCGACGCAGGCACGGCAAGTGGTGCAGGACCACAGGGTTTCAGCGTCCACCAGACCGTTGACGATTGGTTGATGCGGATTGCCACCGTGTTCGCCAATGGCTTTGCCCGGATAAGGGCTACCAGCAAATTTGGCATCGGTGCCACCGGCCAGGCCAACGACCATGTCCTGAATCAGTTTTTTCGGGTTCAGCGGCTGGCCGGCGGCGAACGCCGGGCACGCGGCTTCGCATTTACCGCACTGCACGCAGGCGTCGAAGCCGAGCAGTTGGTTCCAGGTGAAATCCTTGGGTTTTTCCACGCCCAGTGGCGCATTCGGGTCATTCAGATCCAGCGGCTTCAAACCGGTGGAACGACCACCACCAAAACGCTCGGCGCGACGGTGCCAGGCCAGGTGCAAGGCACCGGCGAAGGCGTGCTTCATCGGCCCACCCCAGGTCATGCCGAAGAACAGTTCGCTAACGCCCCACAGCACACCGACGCCGAGGATCGCAGCGACCACCCAACCACCGAAGTTTTCCGGAAGGATGCCGGCGACCGGCAGGGTCAGCAGGAAGAACGATGCCGAGAACGCCATCAGGCTTTTCGGCAGGCGCATCCACGGGCCTTTGGACAAGCGGGCCGGTGGGTTGCGACGGCGCAGGAACATAAAGATCGCGCCAACAAACATCACCGCCGACATCAGCAGCAGTGCATAACCGAGGATGCGGTTATGCAGGCCAAAACCATGTACCAGAATCGCCAGCACAATGGACGCCACCGCACCACCGGCCGTGGCGACGTGGGTGTTGGCAATGTATTTGTCCCGCGCGACGACGTGGTGCAAATCGACCATGTAGCGTTTGGGCATGGCGAACAGGCCGCCGATCAGGTCGACTTTCGAAGCCCGGCCCTGACGCCACATAGCCACCCGCCGCAACGCGCCCAGGACAGCCAGGCCCAAGGCAGCGAACAACAGGATTGGAAGAAGGGTGTTCAACATGTGGAGCTCCCAAAGACCTCGGGGGTCTTGCAGGCCTAACTACCTGGATGCCTTGCTCGAATCCCTGTAGGAGCGAGGCTTGCCCGCGAAGGCGATGGATCAGCCAACATCAATGTTGAATGTCAGTCGGCTTTCGCGGGCAAGCCTCGCTCCTACAGGTTATCCACAAGCTCTTAGAAATCCTTGCACAACCGCAACGCGTCATAGATCGCCGCGTGGGTGTTGCGCTGGGCCACGCAGTCGCCGATGCGGAACAGCAAGTAACCGTCGCCTGCCTGACTCAACGAAGGTTGCGGCTTGATCGCGAACAGGGCTTCGATATCCATCTGGCCTTTGTTGCGCGAGCCTTCCTTCAGCGCGTAGTAGATTTCTTCGTCTGGACGCACGCCGTTTTCGACGACGACCTGATCCACCACCCGCTCCTCTTTGGCGCCGGTGTATTCGTTTTCCAGCACCGCCACCAGCTTGTCACCTTCGCGGTAGACCTTCTCCAGCATCATGTCGCCGGTCATGATCACTTCTTTCGGGTACATGCTGCGGTAGTACGTCGGGAACGACGTACCGCCGATGGCCACGCCCGGTTTGATGTCGTCGGTGACGATCTCGACCTGGCTGCCCTTGTCGGCGAGGAAGTCAGCCGTCGACATCCCGGTGAACTCGCAGATGGTGTCGTAAACCAGCACGTTCTTGCCCGGCGCAACCTTGCCGTCGAGGATGTCCCAGCTGCTGACCACCAGGCCCTCAGCCGCGCCCCAGTGCTCGTTCTGTTCCAGGAACGGATGGCCGCCAACGGCGAGCACCACCACGTCAGGACGCAGGTCGAGAATAGTCGCCGCATCCGCCGCCACGCCCAGGCGCAGATCGACTTTCAAGCGCGCCAGTTCCAGCTGGAACCAGCGAGTGATACCCGCGATCTGGTCCCGTTGTGGAGCTTTCGACGCCGTAGTGATCTGCCCGCCGATGAATTCTTTCTTCTCGAACAGGGTCACGTCGTGGCCACGTTCGGCCGACACGCGAGCCGCTTCCATCCCGGCGGGACCGGCACCGACCACCACGACTTTGCGCTTCACACCGGTCGATTTCTCGATGATGTGCGGCACGCCCATGTATTCACGGGAAGTCGCGGCGTTCTGGATGCACAAGACGTCCAGGCCCTGGTACTGACGGTCGATGCAGTAGTTGGCGCCGACGCATTGCTTGATCTGGTCGACCTGACCCATTTTGATTTTGGCAATCAGGTGCGGGTCAGCAATGTGGGCGCGGGTCATGCCGACCATGTCGACGTAGCCGCCCTCCAGAATACGGGTTGCCTGGTTCGGGTCCTTGATGTTCTGCGCGTGCAGCACCGGGGCCTTCACCACTTCTTTGATACCGGCGGCCAAATGCAGGAATGGCTCCGGTGGATAACTCATGTTCGGAATAACGTTGGCCAGGGTGTTGTGAGTGTCGCAACCCGAGCCCACGACGCCGATGAAGTCGATCATGCCGGTGTCGTCGTAGTACTTGGCGATCTGCTTCATGTCTTCGTGGGACAAGCCATCCGGGTGGAACTCATCACCGCACAGACGAATGCCGACGCAGAAGTCCGGACCGACTTCCTTGCGCACAGCCTTGATCACTTCCAGGCCGAAACGCATGCGGTTTTCGAAGCTGCCGCCCCATTCATCGGTACGCTTGTTGACCCGCGGGCTCCAGAACTGGTCGATCATGTGCTGGTGCACGGCAGACAGCTCGACGCCATCCAGGCCACCGGCCTTGGCCCGCGCGGCGGCGCTTGCGTAGTTGCCGATCACCCGCCAGATTTCTTCCGGCTCGATGGTTTTGCAGGTCGCACGGTGTACCGGTTCACGGATGCCCGACGGTGACAGCAGGGTTGGCCAATGCTCGCCGTCCCAACGGGAACGACGGCCCATGTGGGTAATCTGGATCATGATCTTGGCGCCATGCTTGTGCATGGCATCGGCCAGGTTCTGGAAGTGCGGAATGATCCGGTCGTCGGCCAGGTTGACCGACTTCCACCAGCCTTGCGGGCTGTCGATGGCCACGCTGGAGGAACCGCCGCAAATCGCCAGGCCGATCCCGCCCTTGGCTTTCTCTTCGTAATACTTGACGTACCGGTCGGTGGTCATGCCGCCGTCGGTGGCGTAGACCTCGGCGTGCGCGGTGCTGAGCACGCGGTTGCGGATGGTCAGTTTGCCGATCTGGATCGGCTGGAACATTGCTTCGAAAGCCATGGCGGGGTCCTCGACTTACAACGGCTTGACGGTGAACAAACCGTCGTCGTGGCCTTCTTCGGAGCCACCGTAGACTTGTTCGGCGACAGTGCGGATCTTGCTGCCGCGAGCGGCCAGGATCTGGTCCATGGCACCGGCGAACCAGCCAGTGAACATGTAGTCGACCTTGCGCCCGACCTTGCCGTACACGTAGACAAATGCGGAGTGTTCGAGCTTGACGCTGGCGGTGCCTTTGTCGAGGTCGATGTCCTGAATCTTGAACAGGCCCCAGCCGCGTTGCGACAGACGCTTCATGTAGTGCTCGAACACTGCAACGCCTTCCAGGCCGTGGCATTCAGCTTCTTTTTCACACCAGTGCCAGGCGGACTTGTAGCCGGCCTTGTAGAGGATTTCGGCGTAGGCGTCGGCGCCCAGCACTTCCTCGATACCCATGTGGTTGTTGACGAAAAAGTGACGCGGTACGTACAGCATCGGCAGGGCGTCGGAGGTCCAGACACCGGTTTCGCTGTCGACTTCGATTGGTAATTGCGGGGCGATCTTGGCCATGGAAACTTAACTCCAGAAAATTCGTTGTGTGTTTTGCGTAGCAGCTGCCGAGGTACGAGGCTGCGTTGCGTGTCCGTAGGACCGCCCTCGGGGGCCGCTTCGCAGCCCGACGCAGCCTCGTACCTCGGCAGCTGCTACAAGGGATCGTTGTTCAAAGTGGGCTTATTCGCCCCAAACGTCTTTGAGGACATTCACCCAGTTCTCGCCCATGATCTTGCGCACCACCCGCTCGGAATGGCCGCGCTTGAGCAGGGTCTCGGTCAGGTTCGGGAACTCGCCCACGGTGCGGATGCCCAGCGGGTTGATGATCTTGCCGAAGCTGGTCAGACGGCGGGCGTAGCCCTTGTCATGGGTCAGGTATTCAAAGAAGTCCTGGCCATGGCCCTGGGTGAAGTCGGTGCCGATGCCGATGGCGTCTTCGCCGACGATGTTCATGGTGTATTCGATGGCTTCGGCGTAGTCGTCGATAGTCGAATCGATGCCCTTGGCCAGGAATGGCGCAAACATGGTCACGCCGACGAAACCGCCGTGATCGGCGATGAACTTCAGTTCTTCATCGGACTTGTTGCGCGGGTGAACTTTCAGACCCGACGGCAGGCAATGGGAGTAGCAAACCGGCTTCTTGGATTCGAGGATGACTTCTTCGGACGTTTTCGAGCCGACGTGGGACAGGTCGCACATGACGCCGACGCGGTTCATTTCAGCGACGATTTCACGACCGAAACCCGACAGGCCGCCGTCGCGCTCGTAGCAACCGGTACCGACCAGGTTTTGGGTGTTGTAGCACATCTGCACGATACCGACGCCCAGCTGCTTGAACACCTCAACGTAGCCGATCTGGTCTTCAAACGCGTGAGCATTCTGGAAGCCAAAGAGGATACCGGTCTTGCCCTGCTCCTTGGCCTTGCGGATATCGGCGGTGGTGCGCACCGGAATCACCAGGTCGCTGTTCTCACGGATCAGCTTCTGGCTGGCGGCGATGTTGTTGACAGTGGCCTGGAAGCCCTCCCACACCGACACGGTGCAGTTGGCCGCGGTCAGACCGCCCTTGCGCATGTCTTCAAACAGCTCGCGGTTCCACTTGGCAATAATCAGCCCGTCGATAACGATGCTGTCGGCGTGCAATTCGGCTGGGCTCATCAGGCTGTCCCCTATTAGCGATTCATGCGCCGAATCGTGTGCCGGCGCTTTGGGGCCAGCATATGCCTCGGTGCAGGGGTAGCCGGGTGCAAAAACGACAGGGGGTTTGCCGAAAGCGTCAATCTGCGACAAAGGGTCGTCGCCGGACGTCATGGGGCACCTGTTCAAGGGCCTGCGCATGGGCCAGAATTCGCGCCATTACTGGATGCTTTACTGGAAAAAGGGGCGGCGGCGCAATGAAATCGATCTTCCTGGCTTTGGCACTGATAGCGACCGGCGTACACGCGGCTGAAGAGGCCGACGATAATCCCTGCGACAAAGTCGAAAACGAGGTCCAGACCCTGGAATGCTCGGTCTACAGCAGAACCACCGCCGAAGACCTCCTGAGCGAAAACTACAAAAGCCTGAACGAGCGCATGCAGACGCTCTACGACAAGAACCCGGCGCAACTGACCGACATCACCGCAAAGCTCAAGGCCGCTCAACAGCAGTGGCTGAAGACCCGGGATGCGGATTGCGCGGTTGAGGCGTTTCCGGCGACGACCGGTAGCAAGGCATTCACGATTGCGCAGAATGACTGTGTGGCGCGGATGAGTGATGAGCGGTCGGAGTTTTTAGAGTCGATTGGGCAGGAGTGATCCTGAATCGGCCGTCGAAAGCTGGTAGCCCTACCAGCTTTCACCCTCAATAAAGACCTTTCCCACAGGTGTCACCGAGCAAGCCTACAACTCCCGCTGGGTAAGGGGTTAAAGCAGTTTTTCCGAGCAACATCCCGACAAATTTCGTTTGTTGGCCACCTGAAGAATATAAGTAAATATTCGCAAAATCTTATAAAAGACTTATATTCTTCCATGAACAGCATTCACTGGACTCGAAAGGCCGTTAAGCAGCTCTTGAAATTGCATTCCGTTCATCAGATCCAGGTTCGTGATGCCATCACGGCGCTAGCTGGCATGCCTGATGTAGGCAACGTCAAAGCACTGGTTGGTCATGACTACGCCTATCGACTGCGAGTCGGTAGTTATCGGGTCATGTTCGACTGGGATGGCGCGATCAAAGTGGTCAGTATTCAAGAGGTCAAAAAACGCGATGAACGCACCTACTGAGATTCAAATCATCAACGACGCGGAGGGAAAACCGGCGTTCGTGGTCATTCCGTACGCGCAGTATGTGGCGCAGAAGATCGAGCCCGATCTGATCCCCCACGAAGTGGTCAGTCGCATCGTCGATGGCGCGACGCCCATTCGCGCCTGGCGCGAACACCTGAACCTTACGCAGGATGAAGTTGCCAAGCGCATGGGCATTTCCCAACCGGCTTTCGCCCAGCAAGAGACGGTCGCCAAGCCCCGCAAGGCAACCCGTGAAAAAATTGCCGCAGCTTTTGGCATCACCGCCAACCAACTAGAGTTGTAAGCTGAACGCCAGCATCAGGAAAAGGGATTGAAATGAAAATCTGCGGCATCGAAATCAAAGGCAGCGAAGCGATCATTGCCGTGGCCTCCCTCGACGGTCAGGCGCTCAGTCACGTCGCCCTCGCCACCAGGAAAATCGCCCTCGATGAGGACGACGAAGCCGCCAACGTCAAAGTCTTTGCTGCTCAGGTGGCGTCGTTCGTTCGTGAGAACTCCATCGACCGGATCGCGATCAAGAAACGCAGCAAAAAAGGTGAGTTCGCCGGTGGGCCGACTACGTTCAAGATTGAGGGGATTTTCCAGCTGCTGGAAAATTGCGAGGTGATGCTGCTGTCGCCGCAGACCATCAATGCGCAGAACAAGAAGTTCGATTTTGCACTGCCGGAGACGCTGAACAAGTATCAGCATGAGGCGTACAAGGCGGCGTGCTCG
Organism: Pseudomonas sp. NPDC086112; assembly: GCF_044746425.1. Taxonomy (NCBI): domain Bacteria; kingdom Pseudomonadati; phylum Pseudomonadota; class Gammaproteobacteria; order Pseudomonadales; family Pseudomonadaceae; genus Pseudomonas; species Pseudomonas sp. NPDC086112. The sequence goes on from NZ_JBIVCD010000029.1 coordinate 26,703, forward strand.
GCCTTGATGAAGAAGTAAAAACAACACATACCTGTAGGAGCGAGGCTTGCCCGCGAAGAGGCCGGTACATTCGAAATCACTGTTGCCTGACACGACGCTTTCGCGGGCAAGCCTCGCTCCTACAGGGGGCGGTTTCAGGCCTTCTGGCTTTGCCGTCGGTCTTCACGCGGGCACCGCTCAAACCTCGCCCGATAACTGCGGGTGAAATACGACGGCGATTCAAACCCGCACGCAATACTCACCTCCAACACACTCATGTTCGTCTGACGCAGCAACTGCCGCGCCTTCTCCAGCCTTAACCGCAGATAGAAATTGCTCGGTGTGTCGTTCAGATGCAGGCGAAACAGGCGTTCCAGCTGACGCCGGGTCACTTTGATCGATTCCGCCAGCGCCAGCGTACTCAGTGGCGGTTCGCTGTGCTGCTCCATCTCCCCGATCACCTGCACCAGTTTCTTGTTGCTGATGCCATACCGCGTAGCGACTTCCATGCGCTGGTGGTCTTTGCGCGGGCGAATGCGCCCGAGTACGAATTGTTCGCTGACCTGGATCGCCAGTTCCGGGCCGTGGGCCTGGCCGATGAGGTCGAGCATCAGGTCGATGGAAGCCGTGCCGCCGGCAGAGGTGATGCGCCGACGGTCGATCTCGAACAGCTCCTGAGTGACGCTGAGCTGTGGGTAGGACTCTTTGAAGGCGTCGATGGCTTCCCAGTGCAAGGTCAGGCGATGGCCATCGAGCAGACCGGCTTCAGCGAGGATGAAGCTGCCGGTGTCGATAGCGCCGAGGGTCACGCCTTCGATGTCCAAACGACGCAACCAATGCTCCAGTGCCGCAGTGGCGAACTTCAGCGGCTCGAAACCGGCGACCACCAGCAAGGTCGCGCCTTTCTTCAGGGGTTCCAGCGCCGCATCGGCGTTGACCGACATGCCATTACTGGCCAAAACCGCCCCGCCATCAGCGCTCAACACATGCCAGCGGTACAGCTCGCCACGAAAGCGATTGGCGACCCGCAGCGGCTCGATGGCCGAGATAAAACCGATCGCCGAAAAACCCGGCATCAACAAGAAGTAGAAATCCTGGGACATGGAGCGCACTCGCTTAGCAGGTAAAAAGAGGCCAGGTAACGAGAGGGCGGGTAGCGTGTGGACGTTGATACGCCACTTGCAACGAGCATTCAAGGGCTCAGGTCGCTGCAGTGCAAGAGCTGGTCGCCGCAGTGCGCTTTCACGGGGGCTTTGCTGCGTAACTTGGCATCACCGGCGCATCAGACACCGGAACCCACAATAACGACCTGCCGAGGAACCCGACATGAAACGACTGATCAGCAGCTGTGTTCTTGCACTCAGCGGTACCGCTTTCTTGAGCGCCAGCGTCATGGCGGCCGAACCCGCATCGTGCCAGAACGTGCGTATGGGCGTGGTGAACTGGACCGACGTGATTGCCACCAGTGCCATGACCCAGGTCTTGCTCGATGGCCTCGGCTACAACACCAAGCAGACCAGCGCCTCCCAGCAAATCATCTTCGCCGGCATTCGCGACCAGCGTCTGGACTTGTTCCTGGGCTACTGGAACCCGCTGATGACCCAGACCATCACCCCGTTTGTCGACGCCAAGCAGGTCAAAGTGCTGGAAGCGCCAAGCCTCAAGGATGCCCGCGCCACCCTCGCCGTTCCGACTTACCTCGCCGACAAAGGCCTGAAAACCTTCGCTGACATCGCCAGGTTCGAAAAAGAACTGGGCGGCAAGATCTACGGCATCGAGCCTGGCTCGGGCGCCAACACTCAGATCAAGGCGATGATCACCAAGAATCAATTTGGCTTGGGCAAGTTCCAGCTGGTCGAGTCCAGCGAAGCCGGCATGCTCGCGGCGGTGGATCGCGCCGTGCGGCGCAAGGAAGCCGTGGTGTTCTTCGGCTGGGCGCCGCACCCGATGAACGTCAACGTGCAAATGACCTACCTCACCGGCAGCGAAGACGCCCTCGGCCCGAACGAAGGCATGGCCACGGTCTGGACCGTCACCGCGCCGAAATACGTCGAGCAATGCCCGAACATCGGTCGTTTGCTGAGCAATCTGACCTACTCCGCCGAAGACGAGAGCCGGATGATGCAGCCATTGCTGGATCACAAGGACGCTTTCGAATCGGCCAAGCAATGGCTGAAAGATCACCCGCAAGACAAGCAACGCTGGCTCGAAGGCGTGACCACCTTCGACGGCAAACCGGCGGCTGAAAACCTGAAACTGACCAGTAAATAAACCTGAAATGAACCACCGATTCGCAGCCCGGCCGGGCTGCGAACGGAATCGTCACGCCCCGAGCCACCCAAAAATCACGCCTGTAAGGAACCGCCTCATGAACCACGACGTCATCATCACCTGCGCACTCACCGGTGCTGGCGACACGACCGCCAGAAGCCCACACGTGCCGGTCACCCCGAAACAAATCGCCGCGGCCGCCGTGGAAGCCGCCAAGGCTGGCGCCACCGTGGTCCACTGCCACGTTCGCGACCCGCAAACCGGCAAGTTCAGCCGTGACGTGGCGCTGTACCGCGAAGTGATGGAGCGCATCCGCGAGGCCGACGTCGACATCATCGTCAACCTCACCGCCGGCATGGGCGGTGACCTGGAAATCGGCGCGGGCGAGAACCCTATGGAATTCGGCCCGAATACCGACCTGGTCGGCCCGCTGACCCGTTTGGCCCACGTCGAAGAACTGCTGCCGGAAATCTGCACGCTCGATTGCGGCACCCTGAACTTCGGCGATGGCGACACCATTTACGTCTCCACCCCGGCGCAGCTGCGTGCTGGCGCCAAACGCATTCAAGAACTGGGCGTGAAGGCCGAGCTGGAAATCTTCGACACCGGCCACCTGTGGTTCGCCAAGCAGATGATCAAGGAAGGTCTGCTGGATAACCCGTTGTTCCAGCTGTGCCTGGGCATCCCGTGGGGCGCGCCGGCCGACACCACCACCATGAAAGCCATGGTCGACAACCTGCCGGCCGATGCGGTCTGGGCCGGGTTTGGCATCGGTCGCATGCAAATGCCGATGGCGGCGCAAGCGGTGCTGCTGGGTGGCAACGTGCGGGTCGGTCTGGAAGACAACCTGTGGCTGGACAAGGGCGTATTGGCGACCAACGGCCAACTGGTCGAACGCGCCTCGGAAATCCTCAGCCGCCTCGGCGCCCGTGTTCTGACGCCGGCTGAAGGCCGGGCAAAAATGGGCCTGACCAAGCGCGGTTAACCCCCCAACACACACCCTGTAGGAGCGAGGCTTGCCCGCGAAGGCGGTTTTCCTGCCGCGAGAGATGCGTTGGATGTACCGGCCTCTTCGCGGGCAAGCCTCGCTCCTACAGGGCTTACCGAAATTCTTTAGGACGTCGCCATGAGCTTTATCACTGATATCAAAACCTTCGCCGCCCTGGGCAGCGGTGTCATCGGCAGCGGCTGGGTGTCCCGTGCCCTCGCCCACGGCCTCGATGTAATAGCTTGGGATCCGGCGCCCGGTGCCGAAGCGGCCCTGCGCAAGCGCGTCGCCAATGCCTGGGGCGCGCTGGAGAAGCAAGGCCTGGCACCCGGCGCGTCGCAGGATCGGCTGCGCTTTGTCGCGACCATCGAAGAATGCGTTCGCGACGCAGATTTCATTCAGGAAAGTGCTCCCGAACGACTGGAGCTGAAACTGGAACTGCATAGCAAAATCAGCGCGGCGGCCAAGCCCAATGCCTTGATCGGTTCCAGTACGTCGGGGCTGTTGCCGAGCGAGTTCTACGAGAGCTCGACGCACCCGGAACGCTGCGTGGTCGGGCACCCGTTCAACCCGGTTTACCTGCTGCCATTGGTAGAAGTGGTCGGTGGCAAAAATACCGCGCCGCAAGCGGTTCAAGCGGCAATGAAAGTCTATGAATCCTTGGGCATGCGCCCGCTGCATGTGCGCAAGGAGGTACCCGGCTTTATCGCCGACCGTTTGCTCGAAGCGCTGTGGCGTGAGGCGCTGCATCTGGTTAACGACGGTGTGGCGACCACCGGTGAAATCGACGATGCGATTCGTTTTGGCGCGGGCCTGCGCTGGTCGTTCATGGGTACTTTCCTGACTTACACCCTGGCGGGCGGCGACGCAGGCATGCGGCACTTCATGGCGCAATTCGGGCCGGCGCTGCAGTTGCCCTGGACCTATCTGCCGGCACCGGAGCTGACCGACAAATTGATCGATGACGTGGTGGATGGCACCAGTGATCAACTGGGTAAGCACAGCATCTCGGCGCTGGAGCGCTATCGTGATGATTGTTTGCTGGCAGTGCTGGAGGCGGTGAAAACCACCAAAGAGAAGCATGGGATGGCGTTCGCAGACTAAACGCCCCCTCCTGTAGGAGCGAGGCTTGCCCGCGAAGAACGATAACTCGGTCTACCTGATGCACCGTGTAATCGTTCTTCGCGGGCAAGCCTCGCTCCTACAGACCTCAACCCTTTCGGATGTGACGTCATGCCCACCCTCACCACCTACCAAACCAAAATCATCCCCGATTGGGTCGACTACAACGGCCATCTGCGCGATGCCTTCTATCTGCTGATTTTCAGCTACGCCACCGACGCGCTGATGGGTCGACTGGGCATGGACAGCAACAACCGCGAAGCCAGCGGCAATTCGCTGTTCACCCTCGAGCTGCACCTCAACTACCTGCACGAAGTGAAGCTCGATGCCGACGTCGAAGTGCACACCCAGATCATCGGCCATGACCGCAAGCGCCTGCACCTCTACCACAGCCTGCATCTGGTGGGCGGTGACAAGGAGCTGGCGGGCAATGAACAAATGCTGTTGCACGTCGACCTCGCCGGGCCGCGATCCGCACCGTTCAGAGAGGAAACCTTGAGCAAGCTGCAAGCCATTGTCGCCGAGCAAGCCGACCTGCCCGCCCCCGCCTTCATCGGCCGAGTGATTGCTTTGCCGCCCGAAAAATAACAAGGAGCTCGTCATGAACACCGCCGCCGCTGTTGCCGATTTCCGCACCTACCCGTTGATCAGCGCGTTGACTGCCGTGCACACCCTGGCGGACCGCATTCAAGTGCAATGGGCGGACGGTCGGGTCAGCCCTTTTCATCATCAATGGCTACGGGACAACTGCCCGTGCCCGCAGTGCGTCTACTCGGTGACCCGCGAGCAAGTGCTGGAAATCGTCGATGTCGCGGAAAGTCTGATCCCCGACAGCGCTCAAATCGATGCCGAAGGTTGTCTGTGTGTCGATTGGCAGGACGGCCATCTCAGCCGCTTCGACCCGGGCTGGCTGCGCGCCCACGCTTATGACGACGAGTCCCGGGCCGAACGCCGGGCTGCCAAACCGAAAAGCAAGCTGTGGGACAGCCAGCTGAAGCTGCCGGTGTTCGACTATCAGGCGTTGATGGACGACAACGATGCCTTGCTGCAATGGCTCCTGGCCGTGCGCGACATCGGCCTGACCCAGGTTCGCGGCGTACCGACTGAGCCGGGCTCGCTGAAGCTGATCGCCCAGCGGATTTCGTTCATCCGCGAGAGCAATTTCGGTGTGCTGTTCAACGTGCAATCCAAGGCCGACGCCGACAGCAATGCCTACACCGCCTTCAACCTGCCGCTGCACAGCGATCTGCCCACTCGGGAGTTGCAACCGGGGCTGCAATTTCTGCATTGCCTGGTCAATGACGCCGACGGTGGCGAGAGCATTTTCGTCGACGGTTTTGCCATCGCCCAAGCCTTGCGCCAGGAAGATCCCGAGGCGTTTCAAGCCTTGTGTGAAATTCCCGTGGAGTTCCGCAATAAAGACCGTCACAGCGACTACCGTTGCCTGGCGCCGATCATCGCCCTGGATGCTTTCGGGCAGGTGTCGGAAATCCGTATGGCGAACTTTCTGCGTGGGCCGTTCGATGCTTCAGTCGAGCAGATGCCCAAGCTGTATCGCGCTTACCGGCGCTTCATTGCGATGACCCGCGAGGCGCGCTTCCGGGTGATGACGCGGCTCAAACCCGGTGAGCTGTGGTGCTTCGATAACCGCCGTACCCTGCACGCCCGCAACGCTTTCGACCCCGCTACCGGCGCCCGGCATTTCCAGGGGTGTTATGTCGACAGGGATGAATTGCTGTCGCGGATTTTGGTGTTGCAAAGATAAACCGCGTCATCGTTCTTCGCGGGCAAGCCTCGCTCCTACAGGAATCACGCAAAACTCTGTAGGAGCGAGGCTTGCCCGCGAAAGCGTCAGCCCAATCAACACTTTCATCACTGATTCACAGGCAAAAAAAACCCCGATCAAGCCGTGACAGGATCGGAGCTGAGGAGGGTACTGTTGAGGAGCTGTTGCGCGAGGGTGACCAAACCTTCGTGAAGCCAGCTGAATCCAGTGTGCCCATTCCCATGCATGGCAAGTTAGCCGAAAGCGACCTGTTCATAGGTATTGCGGCCATTGCGACAAATCGTCCTTGCCGCCATCCCCAGCCCCTACCAGAATCGAGCCACGACACCGTTCCCTGAAGAAGGATTGCGTCATGATGCACGCCGATTTGATTGACCAGGAAGACCTGTTGGGCCAGCTGAAATCGTTGGGTTTTCAAGTGCCGAATGGCTCTACAGCCGAGCAGGCTTGCGAGTGTGCGGTGCGAGGCTTGAACGATGAGCGGGCGATGACGCTGCGCACTATGGTGAAGCAGATGTACACCAGCAGCGCGACCATCCTGCCGGCCGTGCGCCAGGCGATCGACAAGCAATTGCTGCCGGCGTTGGCGGCGTATCAGCAGAGCCGTAGCGCCTGATAGATCGCCTTCGCGGGCAAGCCTCGCTCCTACAGGTTTGGCGTCGTATCGAACAATCGCGATCGACATCAATCCTGTAGGAGCGAGGCTTGCCCGCGAATGAAGCCACCGTGGTCTACAGCCTTACGCTCGCAAACGTCGATTCATTGCGCGCCTGACTCAACGCCGACAGCGGCCCGGACAATGGCGACAGCACCAGCGCTTGCGGCAGCGGCATCATCGCCACTTGTTGCGTGGTGTTGGAACCCACACGCTCGTCGCGCGGCGGAATGCCGAAGTATTCGCGGTAGCACTTGGAGAAGTGCGGCGTAGACACGAAACCACATACCGACGCCACTTCGATGATCGACATCGGCGTTTGCTTGAGCAGCTGCCGGGCGCGAATCAGGCGCAGTTTCAGGTAGTAACGCGACGGCGAGCAGTGCAGGTATTTCTGGAACAAACGCTCCAGCTGACGACGCGAAACAGCGACGTACACCGCCAGTTCGTCGAGGTCGATCGGCTCTTCGAGGTTGGCTTCCATCAACGCCACGATTTCCTGCAACTTCGGCTGGTTGGTGCCGAGCATGTGCTTGAGCGGCACGCGCTGGTGATCCTGCTCGTTGCGGATGCGCTCGTAGACGAACATTTCCGAGATCGCGGCCGACAGTTCACGACCGTGATCGCGGCTGATCAGGTGCAGCATCATGTCCAGCGGCGCGGTGCCGCCGGAGCTGGTGAAACGGTTGCGATCGAGGGTGAACAGACGGGTGCTCATGGCCACCCGCGGGAAAGCTTCCTGCATCGACGCCAGGCATTCCCAGTGCACGCTGCAATCGAAACCGTCCAGCAGGCCTGCGCAAGCCAGGGCCCAGCTGCCGGTGCAGACCGCGCCGAGACGACGGTGCTGACGCGCCTGGCTTTGCAGCCACGACACGTGTTCACGGGTAACAGTACGCTGAATACCGATGCCGCCGCAGACAATGACAGTGTCCAGGGGAGGCGCTTTGTGCATGGAGGCGTCGGGGGTGATTTGCAGTCCGTCACTGGCCCAGACCTGACCGCCATCGACGGTGAGTGTGGTCCAGCGATACAGCTCGCGGCCGGACAATTGGTTGGCCATGCGCAGAGGTTCTACTGCAGAGGCCAGAGAAATAAGCGTGAAATTGTCCAGCAGCAAAAAGCCGATGGATTGAGGCGCACGGTTCTGGGGTTGAGCCCCGGAGTTGAACGTCGTCATCGCGGTATCTCCTCACACAAAGCGGGTGATGGCCTCAGGCGGAGGCTCTTTTTATTGCCATCGTTCTCGCGTGGGAGACGGGCTTTGTAATGACAGAGCAATTGCCATGCCTAAACTTGAATGCGTGTTCAATAACTCCTGAAAACGACGTCGCGATGCGTCTAGATATGGCGCGCAGAGATAAGAGGTCATAAGTGCCATTAGAGGCCGCAAACCCGCTACCCTGTTGCCTGTGAGCAAATCGGTAGCACTTGTGGGAACAGGGCTGCGACGCTCCTGGGGAGAGTGTCACCGCAAGCACAGGTGACGGACGGTCAGGCTTGAATTGGATCCCTGACTGGGGGAGACAGGCTTACCTGTTTGCGACGCGCTAAAAGGTGGCGCGTTTTGGTGCAGGTGTTCACTTAGTGCGCAGTTTTGACTGGTCTGGCCCCTTCGCGAGCAAGCCCGCTCCCACATTTAATCAGCGTCATGCACAAATCCAATGTGGGAGCGGGCTTGCTCGCGAAGCAGGCGACTCGGTATTACTGATTCAACACTCAACCGCGCTAACCGCCAACCCACCGCGCGATGTCTCTTTATATTTGTCGTGCATGTCGGCACCGGTATCACGCATGGTGCGGATCACCCGATCCAGCGAGATAAAGTGCTGACCGTCACCCCGCAGCGCCATCTGCGCCGCGTTGATCGCTTTCACCGCGGCAATCGCATTGCGCTCGATGCACGGCACTTGCACCAGGCCACCCACTGGGTCGCAGGTCAGGCCGAGGTTGTGTTCCAGGCCGATTTCCGCCGCGTTGCACAATTGCTCCGGTGTAGCCCCCAGAATCTCCGCCAACCCGGCCGCCGCCATGGCGCAGGCCGAACCGACTTCACCCTGGCAACCGACCTCGGCACCGGAAATCGAGGCGTTCTTCTTGCACAGAATCCCCACCGCTGCGGCACTGAGGAAGTAATCGACCACGTTGGCGTCGGTCACTGCCTCGCTGAACTTCATGAAGTAGTGCAACACCGCCGGAATGATCCCCGCCGCGCCGTTGGTCGGCGCCGTAACCATGCGCCCGCCAGCAGCGTTTTCTTCGTTGACCGCCAGGGCGAACAAGTTCACCCACTCCATGGCGCTCAAGGTCGAGCCGATCACGTTGGGCTTGTTCAGTTCTTGCAGGCTGCGGTGCAGTTTGGCCGCGCGACGACGCACATTCAGGCCACCGGGCAGGATGCCTTCGTGCTTGAGGCCTTGCTCCACGCAATCTTGCATCGCGCGCCAGAGTTTCATCAGGCCGGCGCGAATTTCCTCTTCGCTGCGCCAGACTTTCTCGTTGGCCATCATCAGCTCTGCAACGCGCAGGTTGTGCTGCTTGCAGAGACTGAGCAGCTCGACGGCACTGGAGAAGTCGTAAGGCAGCACGGTGCTATCCAGATCCACCACGCCGCTGGAAGCCTGTGCCTCATCGACGACAAAACCGCCGCCGATGGAATAGTAGGTGTCGCGATGCAGCTCACCGTGATCACCTTCTGCAACCAGGGTCATGGCGTTGGGATGGAACGGCAGGTTCTCGTCGATCAGGCGCATGTCCCGAGCCCAGATGAACGGAACCGACAAGCGACCGTCGAGCAGTAGCGTGTCGGTTTCACGCAGGGTCTCGATGCGGATGCCGATTTGCGACGGATCGATCGCGTCCGGCCACTCGCCCATCAGCCCCATGATCACCGCGTTGTCGCTGCCATGACCGATGCCGGTGGCAGATAACGAACCATAAAGCTGAACTTCGACACGCCTTACTTGTTCCAAAAGACCCTGCTCACGCAAACCTTGCACGAACAGCGCCGCGGCGCGCATAGGCCCCACGGTGTGTGAACTGGAAGGGCCAATGCCGATTTTGAACAGGTCGAAAACGCTGATAGCCATTACTGCTGAACTCCTGGATGTGCCTGCTCCAGGCGCAAAAGCGCCCAGTGACGGAGCTGCTACGCTCAAGCTGCAATCCGCCGAGATGGCCGCATCATCAGGCTTTTGTCATGTCGTTCAACGTCTCACACCGACGCACTCATGCCCGCTAGCGCCGCAGGCCGCTTACGCTGTGTTTTCGCCGTTTTTTTGCGGATCAGAGGGGCAAAACGGGCTGAAAAAAGCTGTAAACGACGTTACCGACACTGGATGCGACCATCCCTGTACTGGTTACGACGCACCCTGTAGGCGTCAGATTTTCACTGGTACATGATCGTATCGACTCGATTGCAAGGCGCCGTGGTAGAGCTGTCTCCAAAACGCCATCCAACCGCAACAGATAAGTGCGGTGGTCCAGTCGGAACACTGCCAAAAAAAACACCAAGGAGTCGCCCCTTATGAAAGGTTCCCCGTCGTTGTTGTTGGCCGCCATGCTGAGTCTGCCGTTTCTGGCTCAAGCCGCAGAACCGGCCCAATGCAGCACCGTAAACTTCTCCGATGTCGGCTGGACGGACATTACCGTCACTACCGCCACCACCAGCGTCGTTCTCGATGCCCTGGGCTACAAGACCAAGACCACGATGATTTCCGTGCCGGTGACCTACAAGTCCCTGGCCGACGGCAAGAACATGGACGTGTTCCTCGGCAACTGGATGCCGACCATGGAAAACGACATCAAGGCCTACCGCGATGCCGGCACCGTGGACACGCTGCGCGCTAATCTGGAAAACGCAAAATACACACTCGCCGTCCCCGAAGAGTTGTATAACAAAGGTCTGAAAGATTTCGCCGACATCGCCAAGTTCAAGAAAGAACTCGACGGCAAGATCTATGGCATCGAACCGGGTAACGACGGCAACCGCCTGATCCAGAGCATGATCGACAAGAACGCCTTCGGCCTGAAAGACGCCGGCTTCAAGGTGGTCGAGTCCAGCGAGGCAGGCATGCTCTCGCAAGTCGATCGCGCCCAGCGCCGCAACACCGCCGTGGTGTTCCTGGGTTGGGAACCGCACCCGATGAACACGCGATTCAAGATGAAGTACCTGACCGGCGGCGACGAATACTTCGGCCCGAACTTCGGCCAGGCGACCATCTACACCAACACCCGCAAGGGTTACGCACAGGAATGCAGCAACGTCGGTCAGTTGCTGAAAAACCTGGTGTTTACCCTCGACATGGAAAGCACGCTGATGGGCAACGTCCTGGACGACAAAATGAAGCCTGACGCGGCCGCCAAGGCCTGGCTGAAAAAGAATCCACAGGTACTCGATACCTGGCTCGCTGGCGTGACCACCATTGACGGTAAACCTGGCCTGGAGGCCGTGAAAGCCAAGCTTGCGCAGTAATGCTTACGCCGGGCGAGTTCGCTCGCCCGGGCTGTTTATTCCCTTGCATGCGGACGTTCACTACCATGCTGATTGATCAGAAAATACCTTTAGGCCAGTACATCGCGGGCTTCGTTGAATGGTTGACGCAACACGGCGCCAGCACCTTCGACGCAATCGCCGTGTCACTGGAAACGATGATCCACGGTGTGACTTTTGCGCTGACCTGGTTCAACCCGCTGGCATTGATCGGCCTCATCGCGCTACTGGCACACTTCATTCAACGCAAATGGGGCCTGACCGTTTTCGTCGTCGCCTCCTTTCTGCTGATCCTCAATCTGGGGTACTGGCAGGAAACCATGGAAACCCTCGCCCAGGTGTTGTTCGCCACCCTGGTGTGCGTGCTGATCGGCGTGCCGTTGGGCATCGTCGCCGCGCACAAACCGATGTTCTACACAGTGATGCGGCCGGTGCTCGATCTGATGCAGACCGTGCCGACCTTTGTGTACCTCATTCCTACCCTGACCCTCTTCGGTCTGGGTGTGGTCCCAGGTCTGATCTCGACGGTGGTGTTCGCGATTGCCGCGCCCATCCGCCTGACCTACCTGGGTATCCGCGATGTTCCGGACGAACTGATGGACGCCGGCAAGGCCTTTGGCTGCTCGCGCCGTCAGCTGCTCTCGCGAATTGAACTGCCCCACGCCATGCCAAGCATCGCGGCCGGTATCACCCAGTGCATCATGCTGTCGTTGTCGATGGTGGTGATTGCGGCACTGGTGGGCGCCGATGGCCTGGGCAAACCCGTGGTCAACGCACTGAACACTGCTGATATCGCTCTGGGCTTCGAAGCAGGCCTGGCGATCGTACTGCTGGCGATCATGCTCGACCGTATCTGCAAACAACCCGACGCTAAAGTAGGGGGTGACGCATGAGCATTATTCGCTTCGAAGACGTGGACGTGATCTTCTCCAAAGACCCGCGCGAGGCGCTCAAACTCCTCGACCAGGGCATGACCCGCAACGAGATTCTGAAAAAGACCGGGCAAATCGTCGGTGTCGAAAAGGCCAGCCTGGACATCGAAAAAGGCGAAATCTGCGTACTGATGGGCCTGTCCGGCTCCGGCAAATCCAGCCTGTTGCGCTGCATCAACGGCCTTAACACCGTCAGCCGTGGCAAGTTGTTCGTCGAGCACGAAGGCAAGCAGATCGACATCGCCTCTTGCACCCCGGCGGAACTGAAAATGATGCGCACCAAGCGCATCGCGATGGTGTTCCAGAAGTTCGCCCTGATGCCTTGGCTGACGGTGCGCGAGAACATCAGCTTCGGCCTGGAAATGCAAGGACGCCCCGAGAAAGAACGCCGCAAACTGGTGGACGAGAAGCTTGAGCTGGTAGGCCTGACCCAGTGGCGCAACAAGAAACCCAATGAGCTCTCCGGTGGTATGCAACAGCGTGTCGGCCTGGCCCGAGCGCTGGCGATGGACGCCGACATTCTGCTGATGGACGAACCGTTCTCGGCCCTCGACCCGCTGATCCGCCAAGGCCTGCAAGACGAACTGCTGGAACTGCAACGCAAACTGAGCAAGACCATCGTTTTCGTAAGCCACGACCTCGATGAAGCCCTGAAGCTCGGCAGCCGTATCGCCATCATGAAAGACGGCCGGATCATCCAGTACAGCAAACCGGAAGAAATCGTGCTGAACCCTGCGGACGATTACGTGCGCACCTTCGTCGCCCACACCAATCCGCTGAACGTATTGTGTGGTCGCAGCCTGATGCGCACCCTGGACAACTGCAAACGCATCAACGGTTCGGTGTGCCTGGATCCGGGCGGCGATTCGTGGCTGGACCTGGCCGAAGGCAACACCATCAAAGGCGCACGCCAGAACGGTTCGAGCCTGGACCTGCAGAACTGGATACCGGGGCAAGCGGTTGAAGGTTTGGGGCGTCGGCCAACATTGGTGGACTCCAACATCGGCATGCGCGATGCGTTGCAGATTCGTTACCAGACCGGCAATAAGCTGGTGTTGCATGACAACAACAAGGTTGTCGGGATTCTTGGCGACAGCGAGCTGTACCACGCGCTGCTCGGCAAGAACCTGGGGTAAGAAGCAGCAGACACAAAAACGCCGCGAGAGATCGCGGCGTTTTTGTTTGCGGGATATCGGGTCATGCAGTTTTGCGGCTGATGCCCCCTTCGCGGGCAAGCCTCGCTCCTACAGGTTAGGGGTTGAATCATAAATAGGTGATCAACCGAATACCTGTAGGAGCGAGGCTTGCCCGCGAAGAATACGACACGGTGTCACTGGAACACCGCGCCACTCACCTCTTAGCTATAAACCCGGCCAAGCAATTGCCGATGGCTTTCAAACTGATCGAGCACGTCACGGGTGATCTGATCCTGAGTGAAGCCCATCAAGTCGTAATCCTGGCTGCCGTTATGCAGGTACACCTCGGCACGGTAGTAACGTGCGCGCGGTTCATCAGCGCTTTCAGCAGACACCGTGTCGCTCGCCGCCGCCAGATAACCGTCCAGGCTCACTTCGTAGACAAAAGGGTTGCCCTCTTCCATCTCGATCCGCACGCCCATGCAGCGTTTCGACTTGCCCAGCAACGTCTGCACATCCAGGCCCTGAGCACGCAATTGCACAGCGGCATCTTCCAGCGCCGGGCTGACTTGCTTGTCCATGAAACGCTGAACGATCGACTGGTTCGGTTGCAGGTCCAGCTGGGTCAAACGCTCGCTGAAACCACGACGACCACGCGCTGCCAGTTCCGCTTGCTCCTGTTCGATTTGCACGTCCTGGCGCATGGCCTTGTGCAAGCCAAACATGAAGAACACCAGCACTACGGAGAACGGCAGACCGGCCAGCACCACCATGGTTTGCATGGCTTCGAAGTTACCGGCGAACAACAGACCAATGGTCACCAGAGTGATCACTGCTGACCAGAAAATCCGCAGCCAGTGCGGCGCATCTTCGTCAACATTACCGCCCTTGCAGGAAAGGTTGGCCATCATCACCGCGCCGGAATCCGCCGGGGTCAGGAACAGCACGAAGCCGACAAAAATCGACACGCCGATCACGATTTTCGACGCCGGGTAATGCTCAAGCAATTGGTAGATCGCCATCGATGGCTGTTCCAGCGCCGTCTTCCCGAGTTCCACCGCCCCATGGTTCATCACCAGGTCCAGGGCCGAGTTACCGAAAATCGACAGCCATGCCAGGGTGAAGCCCAGCGGAATCAGCAACACGCCGGCCACCAATTCACGCACCGTGCGACCACGGGAAATACGCGCAATGAACATGCCGACGAATGGGGCCCAGGAAATCCACCAGGCCCAGTAGAACAGAGTCCACAGGCCCAACCAGCGGTCAGACTTCTCACTGTCGCCTTCATACACATAGAGGTCGAACGTCTTCAGCACCACGCCGTTCAGGTAGTCGCCGATGTTCTGCACAAAGCCGTTGAGCAGGTGCAGGGTCGGGCCGAACAGCAGCACGAAAATCAGCAGACCGCTGAACAGCACGATGTTCAGGTTGGACAGGCGGCGGATGCCGTTTTCCACACCGGACACAGCGGCGATGGTCGCCACGGTGCTCATCACGATGATCACGATCAGCAGGTTGGCGTTGCTGTGTTCCATGCCGAACAGGTTTTCCAGCCCCGACGACACTTGCAGCGAACCAATCCCCAGGTTCGTCACCAGCCCCAGCAAGGTCACGAACATGCCGAAGCCGTCCACCGCATGACCGGCCGCGCCTTTGACCCAACGCTCGCCGACCAGCGGATACAGCGCCGACCGCAACGCCAGCGGCTGGTTATGACGGTAAGCAAAGTACGCCACGGCCAGGCCGACCAGTGCGTAGATCGCCCAGCCATGCAGGCCCCAATGCAGGAACGTCAGTTGCACCGCCTGACGAGCCGCGAGATTGCTGCCAGCCACGCCTTCCGGCGGATTGAAGTAATGATCCAGCGGTTCGGAAGCACCGAAGTACAGCAACGAGATGCCGATACCCGACGAGAACAGCATCCCCGCCCAGGCGCCGTAGCTGAAGTCCGGGGTGTCGTCCTTGCTGCCCAGCTTGAGCTTGCCGTAGGACGAAAACGCCAGGCCAACCACAAAAACCAGATAAGCGGCGATCACCACCATGTAGTACCAGCCGAAGCTGCGGGACAACCAGGCCTGGGCAATGCCGAGCATTCTGCCGGCCTCTTGCGGGGCGATGATCAGAATGGCGGTCAACAGCAGAATCAACGCGGTAGAGGTGTAAAACACCCAACCGTTGACCGTCACCTTCTCGGGTGGGGTCTTTATTAGAGAGGCAGAACTCATGGCACAGATGCTCCAGGCAGTGCGAGAGAAGAACACAAGGCAGCGCGTTACCCGACCAATCGGTTAGTTGGCAGCCGACCGGCGGGTGATATAAAGACACCCCGAAAAAAGCCCGAAACCCTTGGGACGCCTGCGCGTATGGGTTTCGAGCATTTTGGGATGTCGTTTTTCCGCCAACTACACGTAGGAAAAACCTGTAGGTAGCGACGATTTGTCGCAGATCTTATTCTTTGTTGATTGAACGTTCAATCAAAACAAAATAGACTGGCCCACAATCCGGTAGCCGTTTTTCGTCCACCGGAAGGCCTAAGGAGATGTGCAAGATGCCCAAGGTCGGTATGCAACCCATCCGCCGCCAGCAATTGATCGAAGCCACGTTACAGGCTGTCGACAAGGTCGGCATGGGGGACGCCAGCATTGCGCTGATCGCCCGTTTGGCCGGTGTCTCGAATGGCATCATCAGTCACTACTTTCAGGACAAGAACGGCCTGATCGCCGCCACGGCGCAGTATCTGATGAGTGTCCTCAGCGAGAACGTCACCGCGCGCCGTCAGGCGCTGGAGGACACCAGCCCACGGGCTCACCTTCAGGTGATTATCGAAGGCAACTTCGACGCCAGCCAGGTCAATGGCCCGGCAATGAAAACCTGGCTGGCCTTCTGGGCCACCAGCATGCACCACCCGTCTTTGCACCGGTTGCAGCGGATCAACGATCACCGTCTGTATTCCAACCTGTGCTGCCAGTTCCGCCGTGTGTTGCCGCTTGATCAAGCGCGCAGCGCCGCCCGCGGCCTGGCAGCCCTCATTGACGGTTTGTGGTTGCGCGGCGCGCTGTCGGGAGATGCTTTCGACACCGGGCAGGCGCACCAGATCGCTTACGAATACATGGATTTCCAACTGGCCAAGCAGGTGAGTTAGAGCACACAGAACCGCTCAGCACCTGAACCGCTACCGACCGCGACGCCACTGCTACACGGCTCGCCCGGTGGTCAACGCCAACCACTTATGCACTTGCGAGGACTTTATGGCCCGTTTCGAACTGCAAAAACTCTACATCGATGGCGGTTACTCCGACGCCAGCAGCGACGCCACTTTCGAAGCCATCAACCCGGCTAACGGTGAAGTCCTCGCAACCGTACAACGTGCAACCAAGGAAGACGTTGAGCGCGCTGTGGTCAGCGCCGAAAAGGGTCAGAAAATCTGGGCTGCAATGACCGCCATGGAGCGTTCGCGCATCCTGCGTCGCGCCGTCGACATCCTGCGCGAGCGCAACGATGAACTGGCCGCTCTGGAAACTCTGGACACCGGCAAGGCGTACTCCGAAACCCGTTACGTCGATATCGTCACCGGCGCTGACGTGCTGGAGTACTACGCAGGCCTGGTGCCGGCCATCGAAGGCGAGCAGATTCCGCTGCGCACCACGTCTTTCGTTTACACCCGTCGCGAGCCGCTGGGCGTCGTGGCCGGTATCGGCGCGTGGAACTACCCGATCCAGATCGCCCTGTGGAAATCCGCACCGGCCCTGGCGGCCGGTAACGCGATGATCTTCAAGCCAAGCGAAGTCACTTCCCTGACTACCCTGAAACTGGCCGAGATATATACCGAAGCTGGCCTGCCGCCCGGTGTGTTCAACGTTCTGACCGGCAGTGGCCGTGAAGTCGGCACCTGGCTGACCGAACACCCACGCATCGAAAAAATCTCCTTCACCGGCGGCACCGACACCGGCAAGAAGGTCATGGCCAGCGCTTCCGCTTCGTCGCTCAAAGACGTGACCATGGAACTGGGCGGCAAATCCCCGCTGATCATCTTCGACGACGCCGACCTGGATCGCGCCGCCGACACCGCAATGATGGCCAACTTCTACAGCTCCGGTCAGGTCTGCACCAACGGCACTCGCGTGTTCGTACCGAGCCACCTGAAAGCCGCGTTCGAAGCCAAGATCGTTGAGCGCGTTGCCCGCATCCGCGTCGGCAACCCGGAAGACGAGAACACCAACTTCGGTCCTCTGGTCAGCTTCGCCCACATGGAAAGCGTGCTGGGTTACATCGCCAAAGGTAAGGAAGAAGGCGCTCGCGTTCTGTGCGGCGGCAGCCGTCTGACCGAAGGCGAATTCGCCAAAGGCGCATTCGTGGCACCGACCGTGTTCACCGACTGCACCGACGAGATGACCATCGTTCGCGAAGAAATCTTCGGCCCGGTGATGAGCATCCTGACGTACGAAACCGAAGAAGAAGTGATCCGTCGCGCCAACGACACCGAGTTCGGTTTGGCGGCTGGTGTCGTCACCAAAGACCTGAACCGCGCTCACCGTGTGATCCATCAACTGGAAGCCGGTATCTGCTGGATCAACGCCTGGGGCGAGTCCGACGCCAAGATGCCGGTCGGCGGCTACAAGCAGTCGGGCGTGGGTCGTGAGAACGGCATCAGCTCGCTGAACAACTTCACACGCATCAAATCGGTACAGGTCGAACTGGGCGATTACGCCTCGGTGTTCTAAGCCCCGAGTCTTGTGTTGCCCGCGAGGCCGCCTTCGCGGGCAAGCCTCGCTCCTACGGGATCGAGGTTTGCCGCAGGTTTGTGCACGACGCCGAACCTGTAGGAGCGAGGCTTGCCCGCGAATCGAGTGCGCAGCACTCGCCACGGCCATGACCTGACCACTTTCAAAGAGGGTGCATTCAATGTCCCAAGAATTCGATTACATCATCATCGGTGCCGGCTCGGCCGGTAACACCCTGGCGACCCGTCTGACTGAAGACGAAGGCGTCACCGTCCTGCTGCTCGAAGCGGGCGGCCCGGATTACCGTCTCGACTTCCGCACGCAAATGCCGGCCGCCCTGGCATTCCCACTACAAGGTCGTCGCTACAACTGGGCCTATGAAACCGATCCAGAGCCACACATGGACGGTCGCCGGATGGAATGCGGTCGCGGCAAGGGCCTGGGTGGTTCTTCGCTGATCAACGGCATGTGCTACATCCGTGGTAACGCCATGGACTACGACAACTGGTCGAAGCTGCCCGGTCTGGAAGACTGGACCTACCTCGACTGTCTGCCGTATTTCCGCAAGGCGGAAACCCGTGACATCGGCCCGAACGACTACCACGGTGGCGACGGTCCGGTCAGCGTGACCACGCCGAAAGCCGGCAACAACCCGTTGTTCCACGCGATGGTTGAAGCCGGCGTGCAAGCCGGTTACCCGCGCACCGAAGACCTCAACGGCTACCAGCAAGAAGGTTTCGGCCCGATGGACCGCACCGTGACGCCGAACGGCCGTCGCGCCAGCACCGCGCGTGGTTACCTGGACGTCGCCAAGAAGCGTTCGACCCTGACCATCGTCACCCATGCCCTGACCGACAAGATCCTGTTCGAAGGCAAGCGTGCGGTCGGCGTGCGTTACCTGATCGGCGCCGCTGAAGAGCGCGTTGAAGCCCGCGCCCGCAAAGAAGTATTGCTGTGCTCCGGAGCCATCGCTTCGCCGCAGATTCTGCAACGCTCCGGCGTCGGCCCGGCCGAACTGCTGAAAAAACTCGACATCCCGGTGGTCCACGACCTGCCAGGCGTTGGTGAAAACCTGCAGGATCACCTTGAGCTGTACCTGCAATATGCCTGCACCCAACCGGTTTCGCTGTACCCCTCGCTGCTGCTGCACAACCAGCCAGCCATCGGTGCCGAGTGGCTGTTCAACGGCACCGGCATCGGCGCCAGCAATCAGTTCGAGGCCGGTGGTTTCATCCGCACTCGTCCGGAATTCGATTGGCCGAACATTCAGTACCACTTCCTGCCGGTGGCGATTAACTACAACGGCAGCAACGGTGTGAAAGAGCACGGCTTCCAGGCGCACATGGGCTCCATGCGTTCTCCAAGCCGAGGTCGCATCCAGGCCAAGTCCAAGGATCCGCGCGAGTACCCGAGCATCCTGTTCAACTACATGGCCACCGAGCAGGACTGGCAGGAATTTCGCGATGGCATCCGCCTGACCCGTGAAATCATGCAGCAACCAGCGCTGGACGCCTTCCGTGGCCGCGAAATCAGCCCGGGCATCGAGGTGCAAACCGATGAGCAGCTGGACAAGTTCATCCGCGAACACGCCGAAACCGCGTTCCACCCGTCCTGCTCGTGCAAGATGGGCACCGACGAGATGGCCGTGGTCGATGGCGAAGGTCGTGTGCACGGCATGCAAGCCCTGCGCGTGGTCGATGCCTCGATCATGCCGATCATCACCACCGGCAACCTGAACGCGCCAACAATCATGATGGCCGAGAAAATCGCCGACAAGATCCGCGGTCGCAAGCCATTGCCGCGTAGCAAGGCTGCCTACTACGTGGCCGGTGATGCACCGGTGCGTGGCAAGCCGTTGCGGGATGTGAGCCTGACTGCTCAGTAAGGCGTAATACCGAGGCGCGGCCTTCGCGAGCAAGCCCGCTCCCACATTAGATCGGTAGTGAACACAAATTTTGTGAACGCCAGAGATCAAATGTGGGAGCGGGCTTGCTCGCGAAGGGGCCCCAACAAACAATACATAATTTCCTGCTCCATACCGGGCAATCCTCTCTTACTCCGCTACGCCCTTGATCCTCCCCTTGCGCAGGCCTAATCTAGCGCCACGCAAACGTTTCTCCCCCTCGCAATACCGATACATCGCAACTCCATGCCAAGGAGGTTCCCGAATGTTCGATTTCCACCCCCAGCTCAAGCAGCGTTTTGCTGCCTTGCGCACGGGCGCTGAATTCTTTTCGCTGCGTTATGTACGCGAATCCGGCCAGTACCTGTCGGTGCGCAAGAACGTCGCCGAACCGCCGAGCCTGAGCCGTGACGAAGGCGCGATGCTGACCGTTCGGGTCAACGGCGTCGAAGCCTATGCCGCGACCAATGACCTGTCCCAATCCGGTCTGCAAGCCGCGCTGGAGAAAGCCGAGCAACAAGCCCGTCGACTCAAACCTCACGCCCTGCTCGACCTGCGCGAGCAAGCCGTCTCCAGCGACCGCGCCGACTACTTATCACCCAATCTTGACCAGCCCTTCCCGTCCCTGAGCGATTGCTACCAGTTGCTCGGCGCCGAATCTGCCGCCGTGCCCAAGGACGAGCGATTGGTGAACTGGCAGGCGAGCATCGGCATCACCAACGTCGAGCAAATCTACCTCAACAGCGCCGGTGCCGAGTTGCGTCAGGCCCAGCGCTTCGTCTACCCGAGCATGGACGTCACCGCCTTCGACGGCAGCGACAGCCAGACCCGTAGCCTGGGCCGCGAGAACTTCGGCCAGCAGGGCGGCTTTGATGTGATCAGCCGTTGCGGCCTGATCGGTGCCGGCCCGAAAGTCGCCGATCAGGCGCTGCAATTGCTGCTGGCGCCGAACACCCCGCAAGGCCCCCGCGATCTGTTGCTGATGCCCGATCAAATGATGCTGCAGATCCACGAGTCCATCGGTCACCCGCTGGAACTGGACCGCATCCTGGGCGATGAGCGCAATTATGCCGGCACCAGTTTCGTCAAGGCAGAAGACTTCGGCAGCCTGCAATACGGCTCCGAACTGCTCAACGTGACGTTCGACCCGGACATCCCCGAGCAACTCGCCAGCTACGGCCATGACGATGATGGCAGCGCCGCCAGCAAGCAATTTCTGATTAAGGAAGGTTTGCTGCTGCGGCCATTGGGCGGTGCGCTGTCGCAATTTCGCGCCGGCATGGATGGCGTTGCCAACAGCCGCGCCTGCGGCTGGAACCGGCCGCCGATCGACCGCATGGCCAACCTCAACATCGAGCCCGGCGATCAGCCGCTGGAACAGCTGATCGGCAACATCGAGCACGGCATTTTGATGAGCACCAACCGTTCGTGGTCCATCGACGATGCGCGCAACAAATTCCAGTTCGGTTGCGAATGGGGCCAGTTGATCGAAAACGGCGAACTCAAGGGTGTGGTGAAGAACCCGAACTACCGGGCAATTTCCGCACAATTCTGGAAAAGCCTCAGCGCTGTCGGCGATGCCAACACCGTCAAAGTGCTAGGCACGCCGAACTGCGGCAAGGGCGAACCGAACCAGGTGATCCGCGTCGGTCACGCGTCGCCGGCCTGTGTGTTCAGCAATGTGGATGTGTTTGGGGGAGATGCCTGATGAGTACTGCCACGAGCACTTCAAATAGCCAGGCCGAGTCGTTCAAGGACCTGGTCAATTGGCTGCGCGATGCACTGCGCACGCCGGAGCAATTCACCCTCAGCTACGCCGCCGAGTCATCGGCTTTCGTGCGTTTCAACCACGCCAAGGTCCGTCAGGCCGGGCAGGTGCAGCAAGCGAGTGTCGGGTTCAAACTGATTAACGATGGTCGTCATGCCGATCTGAATATCACGCTGTCGGGCGACCACGAAGTTGATCTTCAGCGTCTGGCCGAAGGCCTGCAACAGTTGCGCGAAACCTTGCCACTGTTGCCTCAGGATCCATACCTGCTGCTTAACCAGAACGACTGGCAGAGCAACAACGTGCAGGAGCATCCGCTGCCGGACACCGAGCAAGTGGTCGCTGAAATCACCCAGGCTGCCGAAGGGCTGGATCTGGTCGGCTTCTATGCCGCCGGGCCGATCAGTCGCGGTTTCGCCAGCTCCTCGGGCGCGTTCGGCTGGCATCAGGCCAACAGCTTCAACTTCGATTTCAGCCTGTTTCATGAAAACGGTCAGGCGGTGAAAGCCAGCTATGCCGGGCACGACTGGAGCAGCGAAGGCTTTGCCAGGCGCTTCCAGCAGGCCCGCGAGCAGTTGGCGTTTCTGGGTCGGCCGTTGCGCACGCTGGCGCCCGGCGAATACCGCGCCTACCTGGCGCCGGCTGCGCTGGAAGAAATCATGGGCATGCTGAGCTGGGGCGGTTTTTCGGCCCAGGCGATTGCCAGCAAACAGAGCCCATTGCAGAAGTTCTACGCCAGCGAAGCCTGCTTCAGCCCCAACGTATGGTTGAGTGAGCAGGTCAGCGGTTCCTTGAGCCCGGCGTTTTCCGACGAAGGTTATCCCCGCGATGATCTGGGGTTGATCGCCAAAGGCATGGCCAATGCCCGACTGATCAATTCCCGCAGCGCCGCCGAATACGGCCTCGCTGCCAACGGCGCCAGCAGCCATGAGTACCCGACGGCGCTGGTCATGAACGGCGGCGATCTGGAGCAGAAGGACATCCTCAAGCGCCTCGGCACCGGGCTTTACATCAGTAACCTCTGGTACCTGAACTACTCGGACCAACCGGCAGCGCGCCTGACCGGTATGACCCGATTTGCGACCTTCTGGGTCGAGAACGGCGAGATTCAGGCGCCGGTGAGCACTATGCGGTTTGATGACAGCGTCTACAGCCTGCTCGGTTCGCAGCTGGAAGCGTTGACCGAGGAGCGTGAATTGCTGCTGTCGGCCAGCACCTACAGTCAGCGGGCGACTGCTTCGGCACTGTTGCCGGGCGCGCTCGTCAGCCGACTGACGTTGACGCTGTAAAAAAGCTTCGCGGGCAAGCCTCGCTCCTACAGGATCGGGGGTTGCCGCGGATTTGCGGCAAACGTTGTCGTGGATTTTGCGGCCGGCTCCAAACCTGTAGGAGCGAGGCTTGCCCGCGAAGAAGTCACCACGGTTTACCTGACTTACACCCACAAGAGGTCCCATGCCCGACCGCCCACCTCTCGACGCCATCACCGCCCGCTGGGTACCGTGGGTTGTGGCCATTGCCTTCTTCATGCAGTCCCTCGACGGGACGATCCTCAACACCGCGCTCCCCGCCATGGCCCGGGACCTGGCCGAAGACCCGCTGCGCATGCAGGGCGTCATCATCGCCTACATGCTCACCGTCGCCTTACTGATCCCCGCCTCCGGCTGGATCGCCGACCGTTTCGGCACCAAAAAGATCTTTTTCGGCGCCATCCTCCTGTTCAGCCTCGGCTCATTGCTCTGCGCCTTGTCCAGCACCCTGAGCATGCTCATCGGCGCCCGGGTGATCCAGGGCCTCGGTGGCGCGTTGATGTTGCCGGTCGGGCGTTTGGTGGTGCTGCGCGCCTATCCGCGCTCGGAACTGGTGCGGATCATGGGTTTTATCACCATTCCCGGCCTGCTCGGCCCGCTGATCGGCCCGACCATGGGCGGCTGGATGGTGCAATACCTGACTTGGCATTGGATCTTTCTGATCAACCTGCCGGTAGGTGTCCTCGGTTGCTACGCGGTGTGGAAATTCATCCCTGACCTGCGCGGCAGTGAACGCACGCGCTTCGATAGCCTGGGCTTTTTGCTGTTCGGCGCGGCGATGGTATTGATCACCATCGCCATGGAAGGCCTCGGCGAACTGCACCTGCCGCACTTGCGGGTGATGTTGCTGCTGTTCGGCGGCATGGCGTGTCTGGCGGCGTATTGGCTGCGGGCCGGGCACATCGACAATCCGCTGTTTGCGCCCTCGCTGTTCAAGACCCGAACCTTCGCCGTGGGCATCCTCGGCAACCTGTTCGCTCGCCTCGGCAGCGGCGCCCTGCCCTTTCTGGTGCCGTTGCTGCTGCAAGTGGCGCTGGGTTACTCGCCGTCTCAGGCCGGGATGAGCATGCTGCCCCTGGCTGCGGCCGCGATGGTCGCCAAGTCGGTGGCGCGGCCGCTGATCGAACGCTTCGGCTATCGCAGCGTGCTGACCGGCAACACACTGGCGCTGGGGATCATGCTGGCCAGCATGGGCCTGGTCAGCGAGCAGACGCCGTATTGGCTGCTGCTGGCTCAGTTGGCGGTTCTGGGGGCGATCAACTCCTTGCAGTTCACCGCGATGAACACCGTCACCCTGATCGACCTCGACGACGCCAGCGCCAGCAGCGGCAACAGTTTGCTGTCGGTGGTCGCGCAATTGTCCCTGAGCCTCGGTGTGGCCTGCGCCGGCGCCCTGCTCGGTGGCTTCACGGCAGAGATCGGCAATGACGGCGTGGACACGGTTCTGGGCGCGTTCCAGCTGACGTTTGTGACGGTTGGAATCATGGCGATGCTCGCTGCAACCATCTTCTCGCAGCTTTCACCCAAGGATGGCCGACGGATGGTCAGCCGCGAGCACGATATAGAACATTGATTTGTAGCAGCTGCCGAGGCACGAGGCTGCGTTGCGTGTCCGCAGGACCGCCCTCGGGGGCTGCTTCGTAGCCCAACGCAGCCTCGTGCCTCGGCAGCTGCTACGACTTCTCGTCCGGAAACTTCAGGCGAATGGCCATGAGACTGATACACTGCGCGACATTTTGTTTTGCAGGCCAGTCCCGTGACCACCATCGCCACCGCTTTTAATACTTTGCCGCTGTCCGCCGCCATGCTGGCTAACCTCGACTCCCTCGGTTATGCCCAGATGACGCCGATCCAGGCGCAAAGCTTGCCGGTGATCCTCCAGGGGATGGACCTGATCGCCCAGGCCAAGACCGGCAGCGGCAAAACCGCCGCCTTCGGTATCGGCTTGCTGAACCCGATCAATCCGCGCTTCTTCGGTTGCCAGGCGCTGGTCATTTGCCCGACTCGCGAGCTGGCTGACCAGGTCGCCAAGGAAATCCGTCGTCTGGCCCGCGCCGAAGACAACATCAAGGTCCTGACCCTGTGTGGCGGCGTGTCCTTC
>NZ_JBIVCD010000029.1:51876-65168 GCF_044746425.1 Pseudomonas sp. NPDC086112
CGGCTCGCTGGAGCACGGCGCGCACATCATCGTCGGCACCCCGGGGCGTATCCAGCAGCACCTGCGCAAGGGTTCGCTGGTGCTCCATGGCCTGAACACGCTGATCCTCGACGAAGCCGACCGCATGCTCGACATGGGTTTCTACGATTCCATCGAAGAAATCATCGCCCAGACCCCGGAGCGCCGCCAGACCCTGCTGTTCTCCGCCACCTACCCGGTGGGCATCAAGCAACTGGCGTCGAAATTCATGCGCACCCCTCAGATCGTGAAGGCCGAGGCGTTCCACGACGATACGCAGATCGAGCAGCGCTTCTACGAGATCTCCCCGGAAGAGCGTATGGACGCGGTGGTCAAAGTCCTCGCGCATTTCCGTCCGGCGTCCTG
This sequence comes from Pseudomonas sp. NPDC086112, assembly GCF_044746425.1. NCBI lineage: Bacteria > Pseudomonadati > Pseudomonadota > Gammaproteobacteria > Pseudomonadales > Pseudomonadaceae > Pseudomonas > Pseudomonas sp. NPDC086112. The sequence goes on from NZ_JBIVCD010000029.1 coordinate 52,261, forward strand.
CGTGGCCTTCTGCTTCACCAAGCAGCAGGTTCAGGAAACCGTTGATCACCTGACCTCCAAAGGCATCTCCGCCGTCGGTCTGCAGGGTGATCTGGAACAGCGTGACCGCGATCAGGTATTGGCCATGTTCGCCAACCGCAGCACTTCGGTGCTGGTTGCCACTGATGTCGCCGCGCGCGGTCTGGACATCGATATGCTGGACATGGTGATCAACGTCGAACTGGCCCGCGACTCGGAAATCCACATCCACCGTGTCGGCCGTACCGGTCGCGCGGGCGAGAAAGGCATTGCGATCAGCCTGGTCGCACCGTCCGAAGCCCACCGCGCCCAAGCCATCGAGCAGCTGCAGAAGTCGCCGTTGAGCTGGGATCAGCTGAGCAACCTCAAGTCCCAGGGTGGCGCACCGCTGCTGCCGGCGATGAGCACGCTGTGCATTGGTGCCGGCCGTAAAGACAAGGTACGTCCGGGCGACATTCTCGGCGCACTGACCGGCGATGCCGGCATCCCGGGTGCCCAGGTCGGCAAGATCGCGATTTTCGACTTCCAGGCTTATGTGGCCGTGGAACGCGGGATCGCCAAGCAAGCCTTGCAGCGCCTGAACGACGGTAAAATCAAAGGCCGTTCGTTGCGCGTGCGCATTTTGTAAGCGATCGTCTGGCTGACAGAGATCAAATGTGGGAGCGGGCTTGCTCGCGAAAGCGGACTGACAGACAACATCCATGTTGAATGTACTGGCCCCTTCGCGAGCAAGCCCGCTCCCACATTGGTTTGCCGGTGAATTTAAATTTTGTGTGAGGACACCGTTTTGCGCTCTACCGAAGTCGTGATCATTGGCGCTGGCGCCGCAGGGTTAATGTGTGCGCTGACCGCCGCCGGGCGCGGGCGCAAAGTGATGTTGCTCGATCATGCGAACAAGGCCGGCAAGAAAATCCTCATGTCGGGCGGTGGCCGCTGCAATTTCACCAACATGTACACCGAACCGGGCAATTTCCTCTCGCAGAACGAGCACTTCTGCAAATCCGCCCTGGCGCGCTACACCCAGTGGGATTTCATCGGTCTGGTGGCCAAACACGGTGTGCCGTACCACGAGAAGAAACTCGGCCAGTTGTTCTGCGATAACAAATCCAGCGACATCCTCGAAATGCTGCTCGATGAATGCGATCAGGTCGGCGTCAGCCTGCACCTGGACACCTCGATCCAGACCATCGAGAAGCTGGAAAGCGGTTATCTGCTGGATACCACACTGGGCCAGGTCACGTGTGAATCCCTGGTGATCGCCACTGGCGGCTTGTCGATTCCGACCCTCGGTGCCACCGGTTTCGGTTATCAAGTGGCCAAGCAGTTCGGTCACGACTTGCTGCCGACCCGCGCCGGCCTTGTGCCGTTCACCATCACCGATCAGCTCAAGGCGCTTTGCACCGAGCTGTCCGGTACGTCGGTGGATTGCCTGGTGAGCTGCAATGACCAGAGTTTCCGCGAGAACATCCTGTTCACCCACCGAGGCCTCAGCGGGCCGGCGATCTTGCAGATTTCGTCGTTCTGGGAATCCGGCGACACGGTGGAAATCAACCTGATGCCGGATCACGACGTGCCGAGCTGGCTGCAACAGCAGCAGGCCGAACGTCCCAACAGCGAGTTGAAAACCCTGCTCGGTGAAATCTTCACCAAGAAAATGGCCAATCTGCTGGCGGATAACTGGTTCGCCTCCAAACCGATGAAGCAGTACACCCACGCCGAACTGGCGGACATCGCCGACAAACTGGCGAACTGGAAAGTCGTGCCGGCCGGCACTGAAGGCTACCGCACTGCCGAAGTGACCCTGGGCGGCGTCGACACGCGCGAAGTGTCGTCCAAGACCATGGAATCGCTGAAAAGCCCAGGGCTGTATTTCATTGGTGAAGTGCTCGACGTTACCGGGCATCTGGGCGGATTCAATTTCCAGTGGGCCTGGGCCTCTGGTTACGCTGCCGCGCAGTACGTCTGACAAACACAAATTAAATGTGGGAGCGGGCTTGCTCGCGAAGGCGGTCTGCCAGTCAACATCGATGTTGAAGGTACTGGCCTCTTCGCGAGCAAGCCCGCTCCCACATTGAATCTATGGTGACTGGTCAGGAACAGATTTTGCTGTCAGATGTGATCGGCGCCATTGCGTCGACGTCATTAGTGGCTCAATTTAGCGTCATTGCCTCGGAAGGCCTTCGCACTTCATGTCATCGACCACATTTCGGCAGTCTCTGCGTCGCCTCTGGGCGCTGGATAAATTCAGCTACAGCGTGCGGGTATTCATCGCCCTGACCGGCAGCATGGCGCTGTGTTGGTATCAGGATGAAATGGGGCTGCTGATCCCGTTGTTCCTGGGGATCATCGCCAGCGCCCTGGCTGAAACCGACGACAGTTGGCAGGGTCGCCTCAACGCGCTCGCAGTGACGCTGGTGTGTTTCATGGTCGCGGCCCTGTCCGTCGAACTGCTCTTCCCCTACCCCGTCCTTTTTATCATCGCCTTTGCCCTGGCCAGCTTCTGCCTGACCATGCTCGGCGCGCTGGGCGAACGTTATGGCGCGATTGCTTCGGCAACGTTGATTCTGTCGGTCTACACCATGATCGGCGTGGACCAGCGCGGTGGCGCGGTCACTGATTTCTGGCACGAACCGGTGCTGCTGGTGGCCGGCGCGGCCTGGTACGGCTTGCTCTCGGTGCTGTGGCAGGCGCTGTTTTCCAACCAGCCGGTGCAGCAAAGCCTGGCGCGGTTGTTCCGCGAACTGGGTTATTACCTGAAGCTGAAATCGTCGCTGTTCGAACCGATCCGGCAGATGGACGTGCAAGCGCAGCGCCTGGAACTGGCCCAACAGAATGGTCGGGTGGTGGCAGCCCTGAACGCCGCCAAGGAAATCATTCTGCATCGGGTCGGCGACGGTCGGCCGGGCGTGAAAGTCAGCCGTTATCTGAAGCTGTACTTCCTCGCCCAGGACATCCACGAGCGCGCCAGTTCCTCACACTACCCCTACAACGCGCTGGCCGAAGCGTTCTTCCACAGCGACGTGCTGTTTCGCTGTCAGCGCCTGCTGCGCCAGCAAGGCAAGGCCTGCCGCGCACTGGCCGAATCGATCCAGATGCGCCAGCCGTTCACCTATGACGCAAGCTTCGCCGAGGCCCTGAACGACCTGCATGCCTCCCTCGAACACCTGCGTATCCAGAGCAATCCGGCCTGGCGCGGTCTGCTGCGTTCGTTGCGAGCATTGGCCGCCAACCTCGGCACACTCGACCGTTTGCTCAGCGACGCCAGCAACCCCGATGCGCTCGCAGACGCCACCGACAGCAGCTTGCTCGACCGTTCGCCACGCAGCCTCAAGGATGTCTGGATACGTTTGCGCACGCAGCTGACGCCGACCTCATTGCTGTTCCGCCATGCCCTGCGCCTGCCCCTGGCGCTAAGCATTGGCTATGCGATGGTGCATTTGATCCACCCGTCGCAAGGTTACTGGATCATCCTCACCACGCTGTTTGTCTGTCAGCCAAACTACGGCGCCACCCGCCGCAAACTCGGGCAGCGGATCATCGGCACCGCCATCGGCCTGACCGTGGCCTGGGCGCTATTCGATCTGTTCCCGAACCCGTTGATTCAGTCGAGCTTCGCCATCCTAGCCGGGGTGGTGTTCTTTACCAACCGCACCACCCGCTACACCCTGGCGACTGCCGCGATCACGCTCATGGTGTTGTTCTGCTTCAACCAGGTGGGCGATGGTTATGGGCTGCTTCTGCCGCGACTGTTCGATACCTTGCTCGGCAGTCTGATCGCCGGGCTGGCAGTATTCCTGTTCCTGCCGGACTGGCAGGGTCGACGCCTGAACAAAGTGCTGGCCAACACCCTCACCTGCAACAGCATTTACCTGCGCCAGATCATGCAGCAATACGCCGCAGGTAAAAGCGACGACCTGGCTTATCGCCTGGCCCGGCGCAACGCGCACAACGCCGATGCCGCGCTGTCGACGACGCTGGCCAATATGCTGATGGAGCCGGGGCACTTTCGTAAGGAAGCGGACGTCGGGTTTCGTTTCCTGGTGCTGTCGCACACCTTGCTCAGCTATTTGTCGGGGCTGGGGGCACACCGCGAAACCCAATTACCCACGGAGGTGCGCGAGCATTTGATCGACGGCGCCGGCGTGAGCCTGGCTGCCAGCCTCGACGAAATCGCCCAAGGACTGGCGAGCAAACAGCCGATTGCGATTCAGAGTGATGAGGAAGAAGCGCTGGCCAATGGGCTGGAACAAATGCCGGATGAGATCGATGAAGGGCAGCGGTTGGTGCAGACGCAACTGGCGTTGATCTGCCGGCAGCTGGGGCCGTTGCGGACGTTGGCGGCGCATTTGATCAAGGATACGAGCGAGGCTTGAGATTTTTAGTGACCGGGCCGGCCTCTTCGCGAGCAAGCCCGCTCCCACATTTGATCTGTGGTGAATATTTATTTTGTGAACACCACAGATCAAATGTGGGAGCGGGCTTGCTCGCGAAGGCGTCATCGGCCACACCACAATACCCGGCACTTACATCCCATGCTGCTTGAGCAACTTCTCATAACTCCCATCAGCCTTCATCGCCGCAATCTCACGGTCGAAACCGGCAACGATCTGTTCATGCTGCGGGTTCTTCAGGCTCACCAGAATATGCAGGCTGTTCTCGCTCAATGGCTTGGGCAAAAACTCCACGGCATTGCGTACCTTGAATGACTCCCGAGCCAGGTAATACCGAGCGACAAACTCGTCTTCCAGAGTCAGCTTGACCCGGTCGGCCGCGACCATGCGCACGGCCATGGCGAAGCTATGCACGGGTACTTTCTGCAGCGACACATCGTCGTCGAATGCTTGCGAATAGGCATAACCGCGTACTACCGCTATCGGGAAAGTGTGCAGTTGTTGCAGGTTGTTGAATTCGATCGGCGTATCTTTGCGCTTGAGAAAGCGCACGCGGTTGAGCAGGTACTCGCCGGAAAACTGCCCCAGCTTCGTGCGCTCATCGGTGTACCAGGCGTTGACCAGCACGTCGTAACGCCCCTCGCCTATCCCAAACAAGGCTCGCGCCCACGGCACCTGTTCGAAATCACTGCCATAACCGGCCCGGGCCAGCGCGGTGCTAACGATGTCCGTGGCCAGTCCACCATTGACCAGCGTGGCGTCGGTAAAGGGTGGCCAGGCATCGGCTACCAGACGCAGCTTTTGCGCTGCCGCACTCTGTGCCAGCAACAGCAACAGCAATCCAATCAAAGCAAACGCTCGATGCAATCGCGGCATGCCAGAAAATCCTTAGCGGGCGGGTTGCCCGACGTGTTTTCAGCCAAAACTCCAAGGCCCCTTTAGCGGCGAAACCCAGGTCCTAACATTAGCTTATCGACGACATTGCACAGCGCTGCATCGCAGATTACACAAAGAAGACAATCTCGCGAGAAATGAATGATGGCATTTTGGCCTTTGTCACAGATTTCTTTGCCATAAAGACATCCCGCCTCAGGACGCTTAGTATCGGAGCACGTTGTTCAAGGAATCTGAAGATGACAATCGATTGGGTCTGCAAGCACCACAGCGATCTGGGCAAAGAGCAGCTGTATGCCATTTTGCAGCTGCGCGCCGAGGTGTTCGTCGTCGAGCAGAAATGCCTTTATCAGGACATCGATGGGCAGGACCTGGAAGGTGACACCTGCCATTTGATGGGCTGGGACGGGGATCGACTGGTAGCCTATCTGCGCTTGCTCGACCCGGAGTTACAGGGCGGCGACGTGGTGATTGGCCGAGTGATCATTGCTCCCGCTGCACGCGGCACCGGGCTTGGGCATGAAATGATGAGCCAGGCGTTGAAACAGGCCGCCAAACGCTGGCCCGAAGTGCCGATCTACCTCTCGGCCCAGGCGCATTTGCAGGGGTATTACGGGCAGTACGGGTTTGTGGTGGTGGGTGAGGAATACCTGGAGGATGACATTCCGCATATCGGGATGCGTCGTTCCTGAGGGCCTCTTCGCGGGCAAGCCTCGCTCCTACAGATTATGTGTCGGCCACTTCCGCCCCTGTAGGAGCGAGGCTTGCCCGCGAAGGCGTCAGCCCTGTCGCCGCAGAAATTCAGGGATACTCAAGCACCGCTTTAATCTGCCGCAGATTGCGCTCGATCCACCCCCGATCAATTGCCCCCCACTCGCGAATCCGATAGCGCCCCGCATGGTTGCGCGCGCCTTCTTCCTGCTCGAACTCACAAACGATATCCAGATCCGCCAATGCCGCGATAGTGTCCTGGGCCGTGCGCCGAGGCATGCCGGTGACTTCGGTCAACGCCGGGACGCTGCTGGCCAACCCGCTGTCGATCAGGTACGCCACGTACAACCGGCGGTAGAAGCTGCTTTTGGTCTTGCTCACGTGTGCTCCTTGTTATTGGAAGATCAAGATCAAAAGATCGCAGCCTTCGGCAGCTCCTACAGGGTGTACGCATTCCAATGTAGGAGCTGCCGAAGGCTGCGATCTTTTGATCTTCAGTGCATATCCCGCCAAGTCAGGTACACCCGCAAATCGAACTCCACCTGGTGATACCCCGGCAACATGTGTTCGCACAGTTTGTAGAACGCCTTGTTGTGATCCGACTCTTTGAAATGCGCCAATTCATGCACCACGATCATTTTCAGAAACTCGGAGGGCGCGTCCTTGAACAACGATGCCACGCGAATTTCTTTCTTGGCCTTGAGCTTGCCGCCCTGTACCCGGGAGATCGCGGTGTGCAGGCCGAGCGCACGGTGGGTCAGGTCCAGACGGTTGTCGAATAACACCTTGTCGATCGCCGGGGCATTACGCAGGTATTCCTGCTTGAGGTCCAGGGCATAGGTGTACAGCGCCTTGTCGCTCTGCACCCCGTGCTTTTCCGGATATCGCTGGCTCAGGTAGTCGCCCAGTCGACCTTCGGCGATCAGCTGGCGCACTTGGTCCTGCAAAGCAGCGGGATAGGCCTGGAGATATTTCAACGCGGTCATTGGGGCGGCAACACGAGTCACGAAAAGGACGTCAGTGTAACGAATTCAACTCGTCAGCGCGCTCCAGTCGAACGGCTCCACAAAGTGACGGGTGTCTTCGGCCATCAGCGGTCGCGCGACCAGGAACCCCTGCACGTACTGGCAACCGTTGGCTTGCAACCATTCATATTGCGCCACCGTCTCCACCCCTTCAGCGATGACCAACAGACCGAACTGTTTGCACAAATCGATGACACTGCGAGCCAGCGCTGCATCCCGTTCGGACCCCGGCAACCGGGCGATCAAATGCCGGTCGAGTTTGAGCGTGTCCAGTTCCAGGTCTCGCAGGTGTGCCAGCGAACAAGCCCCGGAGCCAAAATCATCCAGCGCCACCCGCACTCCCAAATTGCGCAGCAAACGCAGCTGCTTGCGGGTTTCGTCGGGGTTAAGCATCAAGGCCTCTTCCGTGACCTCGACCTCCAGCTGCCGCGGCTTCAAACCATGGCGTTCCAGCACCTGGCGCAGCTCGGTGACCAGGTTGGGCAAACCGAACTGAGTGCTGCTCAAACTGACGCCCAGCACCAAGTCTTCGGCAAACAAGGTTTCCCAGGCTTTTCGTTGCTTGGCCCCGCGATGGTAAATCCAGCTGCCCAGGCGACTGATCAACCGCGCCTCTTCCAACAACGGCAAAAACAGCCCCGGCGGTACATCGCCGACACTCGGATGCTGCCAGCGCAGCAACGCCTCGAACCCGCGAATCTGCCCGTCGGCAATGGCCACCTGAGGCTGATACACCAGGTTGAAATCACGGTTCTCGATGGCCGTGCGCACGCTCTCTTCGAGCATCAGCCGCGAGCGCGCCCGGCCATTCATTTCGTGATCGTAGAAGCGATATTGCTGACGCCCGGCACGCTTGGCTTCGTACATGGCGATGTCGGACGCGCGCATCAACCCGTCGAGATTAGCCCCACAATCGGGGTAAGTGGCGATGCCGATACTGGCGCCCAAGGCGATGTCTATGCCTTCGATTTGCTGACAGATCGACACCCGCTCGATGAGCTTCTCGGCAATCTTCGCCGCGTGCTCGGGGAGCTCAAGATCCAGCAGCGCGGTGAACTCATCACCACCCATCCGCGCCAGGATGTCGAAGGGCCGCAGACACGCCTTCAGCTGCTCGGACACCCATCGCAGCACCCGGTCGCCAGCATCGTGGCCGAGGGAATCATTGACCCGCTTGAAGCCGTCGAGGTCCAGGTACAACAGCACCCACGTGCTATCGGAGCGTTCGCCGCGCAGCAGCAGGTTTTCAACGGTCTGATAGAAACCCCGGCGATTGAGCAGCCCGGTCAGCGGATCGGTCACCGCCTGAAACTCCAGCTGCTGATGCAGATGGTGCACCACCGACATGTCCAGCACCGTCACCACCATGGCATGTTGTTCGCTGGGCAAAGGCGCGCAGGACAACGCCACCGGCACTTGCTGGCCAGGCGCGGTACGCAGCAACGCATCGTGCAGGCGCAGGGTTTCACCGCGCTTGTAGCCGGCAAACAATTCGGAGTCGGCCCAGATCGGAATGTGCGGCTTTTGCAGGAAATCCAGAAACTCTTTGCCTTGCAGTTCGTGCACCGTGGCATTGAGCAAGCGGGACATCGCCGGATTGGCAAAGCGAATCAGCCCATCCTCCCCCACCACCAGAATGCCTTCGGCGGCGTTATCCAGCACCGAGGCATTGAAGGCACGAGCGACTTCCAGGTCATGGCTCAACTGCTGCAAGGCACGGCGATTACGCTGATGCTCGAGCAGGGCCTGGACTTTGGGTTTGAGAATTTGCGGGTCGAACGGTTTGAACAGGTAATCCACCGCGCCACTGGCGTAGCCCTTGATCACGGCGTCCTGGGATTGTTCGTTGGCGGTAAGGAAAATAATCGGCGTGAGTCGGGTTCGCTGGCTGCCACGCATCAGGCGCGCCACTTCGAAACCGTCCATACCCGGCATCTGCACATCCAGCAGTACCAGGTCGACATCGTGTTCGAGTAACAGGCTGAGCGCTTCAAACCCGGAAGCCGCGGTGAATACCTGCCAGTCCTGGCGCTGTAACAGCGCGCGCATGCTGATCAGGTTTTCGGGGTAATCATCAACAATTAAAAGGATTGAGCTGCCTTCAGCTGGCATAGGTTGTGCGCATTCCATGCTGCATCTCTTGTTCGTGACCTCAGGCCGGCCTCTTGTGAAAACCGGACACATAATGCGACTTCACTCTAGACCCGGATCCGCAAAAGCAGAAGCTACCGGAGTGCCGTCACTTCAGTAAGTTTCACATAGCCGACTAACGGTCAGTCCTACAGCCCCCGTAAACCGGGAAAGATGGCATTTCGACAGGATGTTGACGTCAACCATCTGCCAAACGGGCATTAACAAACAACCGTTCTACGCTTATAAAGACTGCCCGAAGGCGCGGGCTAGAGCTTCTGGCACGTGCGTACAGAACAAAGTGGAAGCTTGAATATGATCGATCTCGCAACCTGGAACCTCAGCGTTCCTGTCGGCAGTCCGCCGTACACCGTTGAAACAACCAAACTGGTGGACGGCTTCAAGGATCAGTACTTCCACTCCGACACCGGCACCTTGTTTTTCTGGGCCCCGGTAACCGGCACCCGCACTGAAAACGCGATTTACCCTCGCACCGAACTGCGCGAAACCTACAGCAATGGCACGCTGAAAAACTGGTACTACCCCGACGCGGACAACTCCCTGCGTGCGACCCTTACGGTCAGCAAGGTACCCAGCACGGGCAAGATCGTCATTGGCCAGATCCATGCCTACCAAAGCCAGAAGCCCATGGTGAAGCTCGAATATCAATACAAGGACTACAGCGAGACCGGAAACATCGTCGCCAAAGTCCGCATGCACCCCGACGACGACACCGCCCGGGTCATCACCATCGCCACTGGCATAAAACTCGACCGGGAATTTTCCTACCTCATCCACCTCAGCCCCGGCGGTGCATTGGGCATCAGTGCGGCAGGCTATCAGTGGGACACCGACATCAGCGCGATGTGGCGTGATAAACCGCTGTACTTCAAGGCCGGCGTCTACGTGCAGGACAACACCGGGTACACCAGCGAAGGCGGGGAAGTGACGTTCAGCAAGCTGGATATCGATCACGACACCTAAGGCGACTCGATCTCCTGTAGCAGCTGCCGAGCCCGCGAGGCTGCGTTCGGCCGCGAAGCGGCCGCCGTCCGGCACATACGTTTTACCTGAAAAAACGTGAAGCCTGATTTTGCGACTGCGATGCAGCCGAACGCAGCCTCGCAAGCTCGACAGCTGCTACGGGCAAAGAACGAACTTGGCATCTACAAAACCCGTGGGACTGCTCCCTCGCCACAGATTCTTTATGTCCAACTCCATCTCTTCACTGACCGGCATCTGGTCCCACTTAAACGCCCACGTTTAAAGACACTCAGCGTTACTTCATGAAGCCTACAACGGCTTGCGTCACCGCCTACAGGTACGCCAGAATCCGCCGGCTTGTGCGCCTTGAAGCCCACCGGTAACTTGATTCGCGTCACTGATTTCCAGTGATCGGGTTTAGTAGCCCGTGGTTTCGAGCTTGGTGCACAAGCATCTGTCAGTCAGGGATTTCGATTCCTGCGCTTGATGGTAACTGTGCGCAGGGCACCTTCGGGTGCGCCGGCCTGCTCGAAACCCCGGTCTACTAACCTGCGTACAGTTGCCTCCACTTTGATTAGTAGCCAAAGAGGGGGCACTCCAATCAGGTTTCGAGCAAATGACCAAATCAACGCCGCATCCGCCGGTCACCGACCCGGCATCCCCCTACGAATCACTCGACTCAAAAAAATTCCACGAAGCCGCCGAACGCGCCCTCGACCATTACCTCAACCCGGCCGCTCAGATCATGGCCTCCACCAACGAACCCGAGCCCATGTACTTGGCCAATCCGAAGTACAACACCGAATCCCTGCTGGCCAACGCCAGCGAAACATTGGGCTCGGCCACCACCATGCTCAACAATTTCGCGGCGCTGCTGGAGACCTCCCATCGCAAGACCCTGCTGGGCATCGCCCAAGTGGTCATGCTCGGCGAACTGGCGGTGAACCAGGCACTGGACCACGTCGAATTGAAGGAGTAATCGCGGCTCGGCTGATGCGAACAACTTGCCCCCAATAAAAACCCGCCTCTCGGCGGGTTTTTATCAATGCAGCTTAACGCTCAGGCTTAATTAACCTTAGCGTTCAACTCACTGAATAAGGGACGATTAAATCAATCAGTCCCCTTTTGGTTTCTACTCTGCCTTTACTTTGCCGCTTTCTTGATTGCGGAAACGTCGAGCCGATATCTTCCTTCCATGGCTGACTTATCCGTATCACCCTCCGAACGCTTTTTTACATGAAAACTACCTCGATAGTCAGCGACATCATTATTTTCGATATCCACATATCCCGACTGAGCGTACCAACGCTCGGCATCCGCAGGATCAGACATAAATAAAAATTCCCCCTTGTCCGTCAATTCGTGCTTTTTGATACCAAAGTCCTGCGGAATCTGGAATTTTATAAGATTATCTTTATCGTATGCATTTACATTGAATATATCGCCGTCCATTACCCCATAAATTCGATCTGCCTTGAAGACTCCTGATTTATTGCCGGACTTATCGTAAAAAGTAGCCGTGAATTCACCGCCCACACTCTTCATACCGCTCTTATCTTCCTTAACTTTCATTATCCACCTCAATATATAAACGGAGAGAAGGGAACCGATCTATTTAATTGGCTCCTCTGTGATTGCACGACCAGCATAGGTAATATCTCTCACCCAATCACCTGTAATAAATGACAGTGCTTAATACATCTTTGAAATAATCGATATAACTAAAGAACCAAGGCTTTACTTTCATCTACACGGGGTTAACGCAAAATCCGCCCACAGCCCACAAAAAAACCCGCCTCTCGGCGGGTTTTTCGTGCAACTCAAACGCAGGAGGCTTAGTTGACCTTAGCGTTCAACTCACCCTTCAAATACCGCTGATACATCGCTTCCAACGAGATCGGCTTGATCTTCGAAGCATTACCCGCCGTACCAAACTGTTCATAACGTGCGATACACACATCACGCATTGCGGTCACGGTCGCGCCGAAGAACTTACGCGGGTCGAACTCGCTAGGGTTGGTGGCCATCAGGCGACGCATCGCACCGGTGGAGGCCAGGCGCAGGTCGGTGTCTATGTTGACCTAGCGCACGCCGAGCTTGATGACTTCGACGATTTCTTCAACCGGTACGCAGTAGGTTTCTTTGATGTCGCCGCCGTACTGGTTGATGATCGCCAGCCACTCTTGCGGAACCGAAGACGAACCGTGCATTACCAAGTGGGTGTTCGGGATGCGTTTGTGGATTTCCTTGATGCGGTCGATGGCCAGCACGTCGCCGGTCGGTGGCTTGGTGAACTTGTAGGCGCCGTGGCTGGTGCCGATGGCGATGGCCAGGGCATCGACCTGGGTGCGTTTGACGAAGTCAGCGGCTTCTTCCGGGTCGGTCAGCATTTGGCTGTGATCCAGAACGCCTTCGGCGCCGATGCCGTCTTCTTCACCAGCCATGCCGGTTTCCAGCGAACCCAGGCAGCCCAGCTCGCCTTCTACCGAAACGCCGCAGGCGTGAGCCATGGCCACGGTTTGTTGGGTGACACGGACGTTGTAGTCGTAGTCGGTCGGGGTCTTGCCGTCTTCGCCCAGGGAACCGTCCATCATCACCGAGCTGAAGCCCAGCTGGATGGAGCGTTGGCAGACGTCAGGGCTGGTGCCATGGTCCTGGTGCATGCACACCGGGATGTGCGGGAATTCTTCGATTGCCGCCAGGATCAGGTGACGCAGGAACGGGGCGCCTGCGTATTTGCGAGCACCGGCCGAAG